>JAFAFP010000033.1 GCA_023423415.1 Pseudomonadota bacterium
GGGTGTACCCAATGCGCAACCTGAAAAAGGGCTACGGACTGGACGACGGGCGCGCCCGCGCCGGCGAAACAACAGGGCCGCTTTCGCGCATCCGGATGCCGGACACTCCTGCTCAGGAGATTGAAAACAGGTGCGGACCCGCTGTCACGCTTGCGCGTTCAATATCACCTATCATCGGGGCACGGACGAATCGGACAATGCGCATGGCAAAATCCTCCGACAAGAAGACCGGCAAAGCTGCCAGCCGGTCCGCCGGCAAGACGGACACAACCCGCGCCGCCGACGCGCCGCCGGAGGGTCCGCTCTGGGTGCTGGAGCGGCGCACGCACCGGGTGATCTCGCACCATCGCTTTGCCGCCCGTATGGGCTTGGCGATCCTGCTGTGGGGCGCGCTGACCCTGATCGGCCTTGTCATCGGCATCGCCGGCTATGCGCATTTCGAAGACATGTCGTGGACCGACGCTTACGTGAACGCGGCGATGATCCTGTCCGGGATGGGGCCGGTGCAGGAGCTGAAAACCCAGGCCGGGAAAATCTTCGCCGGCAGTTATGCGATCTTCTCCGGCCTCATCATTGTCATCGCGTCCAGCTTTGTCCTTGCGCCGGTGTTTCATCGTGTGTTGCATCGTTTCCATGTGGAATCGGGGAAGGACTGAGTTGAGATGACGGAAGCCAAACCGCGCGGCACGCTGACCGTGCGTGTCATCGCCATGCCGGCGGACACCAATGCCAACGGCGATATTTTCGGCGGCTGGGTGCTGTCGCGCATGGACCAGGCCGGCGGCATCGCGGCGGTGGAGCGCGCCAAGGGCCGCGCGGTGACGATCGCGATCCAGGCGATGACCTTTCACCGGCCGATGCGGGTCGGCGATGTGCTGGAGGTCTTTACCGAGGTGACCAAAGTCGGCCGCACCTCGATGACGATCCACATCGAAGCCTTCGGCGTGCGCTTCAAGACGCGCGTGCGGGAAAAGGTGACCGACGGCATCTTCACCTTCGTCGCCATCGACGATGACGGCAAGCCGCGGCCGATCCCGCACGAGACGATCACGGCGTAGCCTTGAGGGCGGAAGGTCGCAGCCCTTGAACCAAAGGGGAGGGGGCGCATTATGGCAGGCGCCCGCGAACGGGCGACGGGTACGGTCAATTCCTGATGGGCGACACACTGGTTCTTCTGAATGCGCGGGCCGGCACATTGCTCGATGCCGGGCCGGAGCGTGTGCGTGATGAGCTGGTGGCATCGCTCGACGGGCGTTGTTCGCGCGCTGACATTCGGCTGCTGAAGCCGCGCGACCTGATCGCCGAGATCCAGCGTGCGGCGACCAGCGACTATTCCACCATCGTGGTCGGCGGCGGCGACGGTTCGGTGAGCTGCGCGGCCCGTGCGCTGGCGCATACCGGCAAGACGCTGGGTGTGCTGCCGCTCGGTACCGTCAATCTGCTGGGGCGCGATCTCAACATGCCGGCCAATATTCACGACGCGGTGCAGGCGCTGGGCGATGCCACGCCGCGTGTCATCGATCTCGCCCGTGTGAACGGGCGGGTGTTTCACTCGCTGTCGGGTCTCGGCTTTTTCAGCCAGATGGCGCGCGCGCGCGAAGAGGTGCGGGGGCATCCGCTCGGCCGGCTGATCGGCGTCGGCATCGCCGCGTTTCGCGCTTTGCAGCGGACCTATCCGTTCACGCTCGATATCAGGACGGATCATCATCGCGAGCATGTCGAAGCTCTTGCGATCCTCGTCACCAACAATCGCTTCAATCCGAACTGGCATCGGCCCGCATTGGATGAGGGCACGCTGGAAATCCACATCGCCGAACATGCCGGCGCCCTCAGCAAACTGAAGGCCAGCGCCAACCTGCTCACCGGGGGATGGCGCAACGATGACGACACCGATGGCATCAGAAGCATTGTCGCGCGCCATGTGGTCATCAGTCGTGCGCGCACACGGGCCTGGGCGGCGACCGACGGAGAATTGCTCCGGGAGAAAATTCCGCTGCGCTACGAGGTTATGCCGAAGGCCTTGAAGGTGTTGTCGGCCTCCTGATCAGGCGCGGATCGCCGGCGCCAGTTCGCCGATGCGTTTCAGGTCTTCGAGGAAAGCGCGATACGCTGCCCGCCGGCTGGCGCGCGCAGCAGGGATGAGGGATGGACGGTGACAAAGCCGCGATGTCCTGGAAATTCAAACCGCCCGCGCACCTTCGTGACTGCAACGGCTCTGTGGGCCAAAGCCTGTGCTGCGGTTGCACCCAGCGCAACGACAAGATCAGGCTTGATCGCGGCGAGTTCGCCCTCCAGCCAGAAGCGGCAGGCTCGCACTTCGCCGGCATTCGGGCGTTTGTGAAGGCGACGCTTGCCGCGTGGCTCGAATTTGAAATGCTTCACAGCGTTGGTGACGTAGGCACGCGAGCGGTCGAGGCCGGCTTCATCCAGGGCCTTGTCGAACAACCGGCCGGCCGGACCGACAAACGGCTTGCCGGCAAGATCTTCCTGATCGCCGGGCTGTTCGCCGACAAACACGACCGGCGCATTGCGCGGGCCTTCGCCAAATACGGTCTGCGTCGCATTCTTGTAAAGCGGACAGCGCGTGCAGCCTTCTGCCTCACGACGCATCGAGGTGATGCCGCCTTCAGCATGTTCCTGCGGATGTTCGAGCCGTCCATGACGGTGCGAAAATCGTTCAGTGAAAAGGCCCGGCTGGTTGGCGGCCATGTCCATGATCCATGTCACGCTTCCCTCTGCAGCACGAGGTATATGTTAAGCCGTATTTCGGGGATGTTGTTCCAGCTATCCGAGATCGGGAGTGGCAGCGAAATCTTCTACGCCTCGGTGCGGGAGCGCTTTGATCGTGATGGACAGCGGACTGTGACGATCCTTAATCTTCCCCCTGAGGGGAGGAACGAAAGCAATCCTGTGCTACACACGACCCGCAAATTGGGGGAAATCCATGCTCAAGAAACCTGCCTGTCCGGTCATCGCCATCGAGGAGCATTATTGGGATAAGGAATTATCCGATACCTATACCGGGATCGGCCGCGCCACCCAGGCTGAAGCGCAAGTCAAGCGCATGCTCGATCTTGGTGAATTGCGTCTTCGCGAGATGGACGAAGCCGGCATCGATGTGCAGGTGCTCTCGCATGGTTCGCCATCGACACAATTACTGACCGGAGCTGAGGGCATCGCCCTGACCAAGCGCGTCAACGACCGTCTTGCCGAAGCCATCGCCAAGCATCCGACCCGTTTTGCCGGCTTCTGCGCCTTGCCGACATCCGATCCTGAGGCCGCGGCGGCCGAACTCGAACGCTGCGTCAAGAATGGCTTCAAGGGCGCGATGATCCACGGTCTCGCCAATGGCATATGGATGGACGACGTGCGGTTGCGTCCGATCTTTGCGCAGGCGGAAAAGCTGGATGTGCCGATCTATCTGCATCCGTCGGTGCCGATGCAGCCGGTGATGGATGCCTATTACAAGGATTACATCAAGGACTTCCCGATGGTGATCCGCGCCGCCTGGGGCTTCACCGTCGAGACGGCTACAGTCGCCATCCGCATGATCCTGTCGGGCATGTTCGACGAGCATCCGAAGCTGAAGATCGTCCTCGGTCATCTCGGCGAAACGCTGCCGTTTCTGCTCTGGCGCATCGATCATGCGCTGGCGCGACCCGGCCAGAAATCGCTGAACTTTCGCGATGTCTTCTGCAAGAATTTCTATGTCTCCACAAGCGGCTTCTTCTCCAATCCCGCTTTGCTTTGCACGGTGATGGAATTGGGTGTCGATCGCATCCTGTTCGCGGTTGACTGGCCGTTCGTCGCCAACCCGCCCGCAATGCAATGGGTCGACACCATCCCCCTGTCCGACGAGGACAAGGTCAAAATCCTCAGCGGCAACGCCAAGAAGCTGTTGAAGATGTAACGCTCTTCAAGCGTGATTCCGTTCGTCGCCGCTAACGGGTCCGCGCAAAAGCGCGGCCCGATGGCAGGTTCCAGCAGGGGGCAGACTTCTGCTCATGTCGTTCTGAATTCCGCTTACGGTAAGGAGCGGAAAAATGTCTGAGAACGCTACGGCACGTCGTCATATCCGACCGCGCCGCCTTCGCCCTCAAGGCGCCCGATCTGCTTGGCATCGAGGCGCGAGAATTTTAGCCGCACGCCAGCGCCCATGCCGTCGTCTTCTGGCAGGAGCACCGCGCCGAATTGTTCCAGCGCACGCATAACGGCTTCCGTCGAAGCTCCGGACGGCAGAAGTGCAGCATCGCTTGCTTCCATGCGTGAGAGCTCCGCGGTCGAAATGCCCGCTGCGTTGGCAAGGTCGTCCTGGCTTACTCCCGTCAAGGTGCGTGCAGCGGCGATGATGCGTCCGCTCATCATTTTTGGAATCTCCATGCTTTCAAAAAAGTCCGGAACTCGAGCTAGTTTAGACCAAATGCGCCATCAAGCCAGCGGCGCGCAGTAGGTCCGGTGCAGCGGACAGAGCTGCGTTGCGATGAATTAATACGCACGGCAAATCTGTGGCGATAGAAGGTGCGGCCGACACATTTTCGCCGTATCCCGTATTACCTCCGCGTGGCCTGCAATACGTGAATGAATTCGGGTCACTTGCGGGCAATGTGAAGGTTAATGTTACAAAGTGTGACGAGGAGCATCGGAACCTCGCCGCGTGGTCGCCGTATTTGGCGGCGAGCTGGCGATCATCCCTAATCATCCTGGGAGTTCCAATGGCTCGTTTCACCCCAATTCGTGTTTCAATCCTATCTCTTGGTTTTGTCGCAGCTGCTTTGATGCCCGGAGCCACGCAGGCGCAGGAGGGCGGTGCCTATGCGGGCCTTGTCTCCACTCATGCAGCCACGCATGGTCTTCCGCCGTCACTCGTTCACCGCGTGATCATGCGCGAAAGTCGTTACAATCCTCGTGCCGTGTCGAAGGGTAACTACGGCATGATGCAAATCCGCCTCGGCACCGCGCGTGCAATGGGCTATCGCGGAGACGCGTCAGGGCTGCTCGATCCCAACATCAATATGACTTACGCGGTGAAGTATCTCGCCGGTGCCTATCGCGCCGCCGGTGGCAATCACGATCGTGCGGTCGCCTTGTATGCGCGTGGCTATCATGACGTTGCCAAACGGCAGGGCACGTCAGCGGTGGCGCTCGCTAATGGTGGCGCGTCTACGGTTCTGCCGGCGATTGCGCCGGTTGCGCCGATCGCGCAGCCCCAGGTGCGCCAAGCCTACAATGCCGACTATAGCGCGAGCCGCCGGAGCAATGACCCGGCTGGCATGGTGACGACGTCCCGTGACCAAGACAGGATCTGGTAGGCTCGGGCCGTCAGCGCGAAGGGGCAGGGCAGGCCTGTCCCAAGGAATTTTCGCCGGGCACCATTTGCGTGGACGCCCGGCGTTGCTATGAGAACGGACCCATGCGCCGCTACCCGGCCGGGCCCGTAGCTCAATGGTTAGAGCCGGCCGCTCATAACGGTCTGGTTGCAGGTTCGAGTCCTGCCGGGCCCACCAATGTTTTGGTTGAGCCTAGTGAATTCAATAGGTTAGCCGATGCATTGACCCTCGCTCGAGGTTTGCGACTTTTGTTCGCTATTTGGTCGTCGTGGGGAATGCCGCAAACGTGCGATTCATGGCTTGGTGGCTTTCAAACCCGTTTGTCACAAGGCCATAAGTAGCGACCGTTTGATTCACGAGATCAGTTCATCACCCGCGGCAACCACAGCGCGATTTCAGGAAACATGAGCAGCAACCCGAGACCGATCAACTGAAGGATCATAAACTGCACCATACCTCGATAGATGTCGCCCAATTCCCATTGGGGTACGACCCCTTTTAGAAAATAGGCCGACAATGCCACCGGCGGTGACAACCAGGCCGTCTGCAAACACACCGCGACGAGGGTACAGAACCAGATCAGATCAATTCCGAGCTTTTGAACCAGCGGAAGCATGATCGGAACGACGATTAGCACGATCGGCACCCATTCCAGCGGCCAGCCAAGCACGAAGATCAACGCCAGAATTAGGATGAGCATCATCGTCGGCGGAAACGGAAGGTCGACCAGCCACTCGGCAATCATATTGGCCGTACCAAGCCGCGCGAAAATCGCACCGAAGTAATTCGACGCGGCCACAAGCAGCAGGATCATGCACGACGCTTCAAGCGTCGCGTAGAACGCCTTCCTTAGTTTCGGCCAGGTCATGGTCCGCGTTATGAGTGTCAGAATGAAGATGACGAATGCTCCGACCGCTCCGGCATCCGTGGGCGTTGCGATGCCCGCCAGGATCACGCCCAGCGTACCGAGGATGGCGATGATGACCGGAATGACGCCGACCGCCAGTTCCTTGAGGACCGCGAGCTTGCTCGCGGCGCGCTCATCCATCGGCAATGGCGGGCCATATGCTGGGTTCAAATAGCACATGCCGAGGCAATACGCGATGTAGAGCCCCGATAGCATCAGTCCGGGAAACACCGCCGCGACAAACAAGTCGGTGGTCGGCACGCCCACGACCGGTCCCATGACAATCAGCATCACCGATGGCGGAATGAGGATGCCGAGTGTGCCCCCAGCCGTGATGGCGCCGGCCGACATCCGCACGTCGTATTTCGAGCGTATCATCGACGGCGCGGCCATTACGCCAAGCAGCGTTACCGATGAGCCGACGATTCCTGTCGCGGCCGCAAAAACCGTCGCGGTGATGAGAACCGCGAGGTAGAGGGATCCTCGCACATTCGCAAGCAGCTGCTGCACGCCGCGGAATAGCTTCTCCATCAGCCCGGACTGCTCGAGCAGATAACCCATGAACAGAAAGAATGGCACCGAAGCCAGTGACGTCTCTTTCATGACCGAGAAGAATTGCAGCGTCATGAGGTGGATGGCGACCGGGCCAAGCGCGAACCAGCCGACGCCAAGCGCAACCGCGATCAGCGTGAAGGCGATCGGAAAACCAATGAAAATCGTGCCGAAGAGAAGGGCCAGAGAAACAAGCCCGAGGATCTCATTAGACATGGGGGCGCTCTTCGATACGATCGGTCGCGGAGACCGGATTGAACCTGGAGATCCAGCGGCCCGTTTTCCAGGCGTGGATCGAACGCAAGAGCTCCGCGATGCCCTGAATGAGAAGAAGGATACAAGAGGCAGGCAGCACCGCTTTTAGCGGCCAGATGCGCGGCAGCCATGGTGACGTCACGCTTCGTTCATCGCGCAGGAAGGAAATCCAGAAGAAGTCCCAAGTGACAAAAAGAAATACGATGAGCGGGGGAAAGAAGAAGATGAGATAGCAGACCGTGTCTACCATCCCCTGGGTCCGCGGTGTCCATTGTCCGTAGTAGCTGTCGGTGCGGATGTGTCCGCTCTGCTGCAGGGTGTAGGCGGATCCCAGCATGAAAAAGGTGCCGTAGGTAATGAATGTTACGTCATACGCCCAGACCGTCGGTGCATTGAAAAAGTAGCGCGCGGCGACTTCGTAAACGAGCGCCAGCACCATTGGCACGATGAGCCAGCTGACGAGCCGACCAGACCACAAGGCCGGTTTGTCGATGATGTGGATCAGACGTGCGATTGCCGATTCCGGCGGCTTATTCGTCATCGCATTCCCCTTTTGCGCAACAACCGGCGGCTCTCGCACATGTGCGTATCCGCTGCAGAAAATCATGCCGGCTCGCGTCACAGGACCAAGCCGGCATGAGCAGTATTGTTATTTGTTCATTGGCTTTGTTTGTTCATGGCCGAGTTGCCGAGCTCGGAGTAGAGATCGAGGATCTTTGTCCAGTACGGCACGACGGTTTTTGCAAATGAGCGCTGACTGTCGAGAACCTCCTTGAAGAAGGGGTCTTTTGCCGCGTATCGATCGAGCACGGTGTTCGTTGCCTTCACAAATTCGGGGTAGAATTCCTTCGGCGTGTCGAGAATCTTTACGCCGTGCTTTTCGCGAAGCTCGACGATCGCCTGGGCATTGCGCCAGACGTTGAAGGTGTAAGTCTCGCCGATCGACGCCAGCGAAGCCGCTTCGAGGATCGCCCTCTGGTCGGCCGGCAATTTGGAGTACCAGTCCTTGTTCCAGAGGATTTCGCCAACGTCGGTCGATTGATGCAGCCCCTGCAGGTAGTAGTTCTTCCAGATGGTATGCAGACCGAGGTTGCGGTCGTCGGCCGGCCCAATCCATTCGGCCGCGTCGATCGTGCCGCGTTGCGCAGCCGGGACGATTTCGCCGCCCGGCAGCGCGACTGCCGCGATCTGCATTTCCTTGAAAATTTCGCCGGTGATACCGGGGGGCGACCGATACTTCATGCTCTTAAAGTCAGCTACGTCCTTGATCGGCCGCTTGAACCAGCCAAGCGGATCCGGACCCATCGGTTGCACCATGTGCGGTACGACTCTGACTTTCAGGACGTCGCTGTACAATTTGTCGAGCAGCTTGTTGCCGCCGCCCTCGTAAAGCCACGCGACATGTGACAGTTGATCGAGGCCGGCTCCCGCGCCTGCCATCGGATTGGAGAACAATCCGGCAGCCGGATGTTTGCCGGACCAGTAGTGGGTCCAGGCGTAGCCGGCCTCAACGATTCCCTTGTCGACGGCGTCGAGAATCTCGAATGCCGGGACGATGGCGCCGTCCGGAAGAACTTCGATTTTGATCTTGCCGCCCGACATCTTGTCGACACGTTCGGCATACCGCTTCAAGAGTTCAAAATAGATGCTCGCCGTTGGTACGGCTGTCTGCATGCGGATTTTCTGCTGTGCCCACGCAGACGTTGCGGCAAAAAACACAACGAGAACGACGATAGATAAATTCAGCAGTCTGTAAGGCATCAATCTGTAGAGCATTGGCTATCTCCTCGCTAGATGCACCGCGGTTTTCTTGTCGGCCGATATTGCCGCTTGCCGCTTGATATGAAGGGCGCGTTTCACGCCACGTTTTGCAGTTGGCTTGCGCGTGAACGAACCTCCTCCATGATCATGTCGGAAGCTTTCTCGGCGATCATGATGACCGGTAGATTGGTGTTGCCCGAAACGAGCGTCGGCATGACGGAGCAGTCGACGACCCAGAGATTGTCGATGCCACGAACCCGCAGCTGCGGATCGACGACTGCATCCGCATCGGAACCCATGCGGCAGGTGCCGGATGGGTGAAAGATCGTCGCGCCGTAGTTGCGCGCAAATTCGAGAAGATCCGCTTCGGTCGTTGCCGAGATGCCTGGCAGGAATTCTTCCACGACATAGTTCTTGAGTGGCGGTGTAGCTGCCAGTTTGCGAGCAAAAACAATGGCCGCTGTTACGCATCGACGATCGAGGTCGGTGTCAAGGTAGTTGGCGTACATCAATGGCGCGTCGAGGGGATTGGCTGAAGCAAGCTTGACGCTGCCGCGGCTCGAAGGGCGCAATTGACATACCGAAAGCGTAAATCCAGAGAACGGATGCGGCTTCGCTCCCGCAAGATCGGCGCTCAACGTCCCAATGTGAAACTGAATATCAGGCGTCGAGCTTTCGTTCTTGAGGACGGTAGTGAAGAGGCCTCCCTGATTGATTCCGATCGCAAGCGGGCCCCTGCGCAGAAAAAGCCATTGCATGCCAATCAGCGCACGACTGAATAGAGAATTGAGCTGATCGTTAGTCGTGATCGGTTTGGAGCACTTGTAGATCAGGCGGATCTGCAGGTGATCTTGAAGGTTGCTGCCGACTGACGGACGATCGACTCGCACGGGGATGCCGTGTTCACGCAAATGTGCTGAAGGTCCGATCCCTGACAGCATCAGCAATTGCGGCGATTGCAGCGCCCCAGCAGACAGAATGACACCACGCTTCGCTCTGATCTCACGATCGTGGCCGCCAATGCGATAACGAACGCCGACTGCGCGCTTGCCATCGAAGATCAATTCGGTGGCAAGTGCATCGGTCAGTAAATGCAAGCTTTGCCGCTGTCGCGCGGGTCTGAGATAGGCTTTTGCCGCGCTCATGCGCAGGCCATTGCGGGTCGTAAGCTGGTAATAGCCGACGCCCTCCTGATCGCCACCGTTGAAATCTTTGGTTTCCGGAACGCCGAGTGTCTTGGCCGATTCAATGACGGCTTCGATCAATTCATGTTTGCTCTTGATTGAACTCACTGAGATCGGACCGTTGGCGCCATGAGCCTGATCGTCGGCGTGATCCGGATTGTTCTCGAGCTTGCGAAAATAGGGCAGCACGTTGCTCCAGCCCCAGCCCGAGCAACCGAGTTTCTCCCATCGGTCATAATCTTCACGCTGGCCGCGGATCGCGATCAGACCATTGATGGAACTGCTTCCGCCGAGCACCTTGCCACGGGGCCAATAGATGCGGCGGTCATTCATGTTGGGATCAGGTTCGGTGAAGAAGGCCCAATTGACCTTCTTGTCCCACATTGTTTTGCCGTAGCCGATCGGAATGTGAATCCAGGGATTCGAATCCCTTGGACCTGCTTCGAGGAGCGCAACACGAAGACTGCCATCAGCGCTCAGGCGATTGGCCAACACGCAGCCTGCCGAACCAGCGCCGACGATCACAATGTCACAGTCCTCGGCCTGCATCGAACGCCTCCCCCGCGACCACTCTTATCGGCAGTTCGCACCAATGAGCTTGATGCCAGTGCGCGCGAACGGTCAATTAGAAAATGGAACAAAAAATGCCGTTAAACGGAATTATATTTCTTGAGATCGACAGACAGGTTGCTAGGTTTTCAGGGGACCGCAGAGGGATACATGAAGCGATCTGAACACTCGGCAGAACAGCGAAGCATGGCGGGCCGGCACAGCCGTCCGGCGGTGACCCGCGCATTGGGTCTGCTGGAGGCACTGGCGGCGATTGAGGGGCCGGCATCATTGATCGAGCTCGCGCGGCATCTCGATATTCCCCAGGCAACCGCATTTCGGCTCTGCCAACGGCTGGAAGAGGAAGGATACCTGATCCGTGAAGGAGGGACCCGAAAGTATGCAGTGAGCGCGCGGTTGGCGCGACTGGGCATTGGAATATTGCGTTCGAGCGGACCGCTGAGCACGCGCCACGCGATTTTGGCGGATCTCGTGGACAACGTGGGAGAGACCTGCAATCTGACCACATTGGCGGGGACTGAGGTCCTTTATCTTGACCGCGTGGAAACGCGCTGGCCGTTGCGGCTAATGCTTGAGCCCGGATCACGCGTGCCGGTGCATTGCACCGCGAGTGGAAAATTGTTACTCGCATCGCTGCCGAAACCCACGCGACAACAAATTCTCAAAGCGCTCAAGCTCACCCCGAACACCGTCAACTCGATGACAAATCGAGTCGAACTCGATCGCGATCTGCAACGCATCACGCGGCGGGGCTATAGCACCGACAATGAAGAATTCCTCGCCGGCCTCATTGCAGTCGCCGTCCCGGTCAAGGACCAGCGCGGCAGAATGTTCGCGGCGGTGGCGTGCCACGCTCCCGTCGCACGCCTCGACCTGAAATCGGCGATTGCGCTTGTTCCGGCGCTGCAGGTCGCGGCCGCAAAACTGGCCACGACCTTCGAGAGCTGACGTATGCGTCGTCATGCGACTGTCTGCGGCCGCATGTCCTCACGCCGAATGCCGGCAACGACGACGGGTTTTTTCATCGCGTCGCGACGGAATGGTTCGCCCAATTCTTGGTTGAGGATGACTTCAATGAAGGTCGTGACCTTTCGCTTTTGAGCGTCGCAGGCCTCCTGCAGTGCGGCGGTGAGGTCGCGCTGCGTGCGCACCGTGACACCCTTGAGTCCGCAACCTTCGGCAACCTTGGCGTAGCTCAGATTCGGATCCAGCTCGGTGCCGACGAAATTGTCATCGTACCACAGCGTGGTGTTGCGCTTTTCAGCGCCCCATTGGTAATTGCGGAAGATGACCATAGTAATCGCCGGCCATTCCTTGCGGCCGACCGAACTCATCTCGCTCATGGAAATGCCGAAGGCGCCGTCACCGGCGAACCCGACCACCGGCACGTCCGGACAGCCGATCTTGGCGCCGACGATCGAAGGAAAGCCGTAACCGCAGGGGCCGAAGAGGCCCGGTGCGAGATACTTGCGGCCCTTCTCGAACGTCGGATAGGCATTACCGATCGCGCAATTATTGCCGATGTCCGAGGAGATGATCGCATCTTTCGGCAACCCCGCCTGGATCGCGCGCCAGGCCTGACGCGGCGACATGCGCTCGGGCTCACGGCTGCGCGCTCGTTCGTTCCAGGTCGTACCCGGATCGTCGTCCTCATGGTCCATACTCGACAATGTCTGCAGCCAAGCCGACTTCGTCGTATGGATCAGCGCCTTGCGTTCCTCGCGGCCGTCATTTCCGGCGGCAGTGGAAAGCTGCTCCAGAATCTGCCGGGCAACGTGACCGGCATCGCCGCAGATGCCGACCGCGACGGGCTTGGTCAGGCCGATGCGATCTGGATTGATATCAACCTGGATCACCTTGGCGTTCTTCGGCCAGTAATCGATGCCGTAGCCGGGCAGCGTTGAGAACGGGTTCAGTCGCGTGCCGAGCGCGAGTACCACATCGGCCTTGGCGATCAGCTCCATCGCCGCCTTGGAGCCATTGTAGCCGAGCGGACCGCAAGCAAGTCGATGGCTACCGGGGAAGCTGTCATTGTGCTGATAGTTGCTGCAGACCGGTGCATCGAGCCGCTCTGCGAGCGCAGCGCAGTCGGCAATTGCGTTGCTCAGAACGACGCCTGCGCCTGACAGGATCACGGGGAATTTCGCCTCCGAGAGCAGGCGCGCAGCCTGCGCAATCGCCTTGGTACCACCCGCCGGCCGTTCGAACTCGACAATCGCCGGGAGCGCGATGTCGATGACCTGCGTCCAGAAATCGCGTGGAATGTTGATCTGCGCGGGCGCCGACAAACGCTTGGCCTTTAGGATCACGCGGTTAAGCACCTCGGCAACGCGGGAAGGATCGCGTACTTCCTCCTGATAGCAGACCATATCGCGGAACAACGCCATCTGCTCGACTTCCTGGAAGCCCCCTTGACCGATCGTCCGGTTTGCCGCTTGCGGCGTTACCAGAAGCATCGGCGTGTGGTTCCAATAGGCGGTCTTGACCGCGGTGACGAAGCCGGTCACCCCCGGACCGTTCTGTGCGATTGCCATAGCAATCTTGCCGGTCGCGCGAGTGAAGCCGTCGCACATCAGTCCGCCATTGGTTTCGTGTGCGACGTCCCAGAACGTGATCCCCGCCTTCGGAAACAGATCCGAGATCGGCATGAATGCTGACCCAATGATCCCGAAGGCGTGCTCGATCCCATGCATCTGCAGCACCTTCACAAACGCTTCTTCCGTCGTCATTTTCATGGGCAGGTTTCTTTCCGGTGATTGAAGCTGTGCGACGTCGCGCTCTCCAGCATGCTGCGCGGATTTGCGTTCGAGTGTTTGAGTATTCATTTGTTCCTCCCGTTGCGTACGTCGCTTGTGAATTTGATGGGCTCTTTCAGATCAGGAGCGCGCCAGTAACCACAAAGAGAATGATCAGTGTCGCCCCAAGAAAGACGGCGACGTGACGCCACCCGATGCGCATCAGCGAGGTAAACGATGTGCCAAGGCCGAGCGCAGCGATGGCGATCAAAAGGCCCCAACTCGAAGCCTGCACCATTGCTGACTTGATCGGCGCATAAATCGGGCCGATGCCCGGCATCAACTGGATCGCGCTGTTGAGCACGCACAATCCGATGAAGGCGAATGCGAAAACTGGCATTGGGACCTTAGCGGCGCCGTGTTCACCGCCTTGGTGGGTGAACCATAGCCCAAGGACAAGCACGACCGGTAGCAGCAGAAAGACACGGAACAGCTTCACGATTACCGCGGCATTGCCGACTGGCTCAGACACCGCATAGCCCGCTCCGACGACCTGCGCCATGTCGTGGATGCTCGCGCCAAGCAAGATACCAGTGGTTTGTGTGTCAAGACCAAGCCCGGCGCCGAGCGGCGGATAGAGCACCATGGCGAGCGTCGATACCGCATTTGCGGCCATGACGGTGAAGGCGACGTCGGCACCCTTGCGAGGATAATTGGGAACGACGCTCGAAGCGGCCAGAGTTGCCGAAGCGCCGCATACGGCATTCGCGGCACCGGCGAGTGCACCGTAGCCATCGCCAAGGTTGAGCAACCGGGAGAACCACACAGCGGATATGATTGTGATCGTCATCGACGCGATCACCAGCAGGGCGGTTGCGAAACCAAGATCAATGATGTCCGACAATGCGATCCGCACGCCGAGCAGCGCGATTGCTACTCGCAGTAATTTCCGTACGCTCCAGTCGAGACCGGGCTCAAACAATGGTCGCTGCGCCAGGCGATACAGCGACATTCCCATCAGGAGTGCAATGACAATGGCGGGTAACCGATAGCCTGAGCCAGAGACGCTGCGAATGATTTCGCCGACCATGGGTTCGGCCCGATCGGCGATCAATGCAACGAGGATGGCCAAGGCGATGCCAGGACCGAGCCGGCGAACAGCGAGACCGATGTTGGCTAAGGTTCGGCCTTGCTGTGAGGTCTGTATTTCGGACATGCGGTTCGGCTCGATTGCGGTCATTGCCTATTCCGCGGCTGCGACCTCTGCAGCCAGTCGCGTGCGCAAGGTTAAGGGAATCTCAGAAGGTGTGTTGACGACGGTGACGCCTGCTGCCTCCAATGCTGCGCGCTTACTTGAGTAGCTGCCGGCGTTTCCGGTCACGATCGCACCCGCGTGTCCCATCTTCTTGCCGGGCGGCGATGAGCGACCCGCGATAAATGCGACGACAGGCCGGCGCATTGTTGCCGCGTACGCTGCAGCCTGTTCTTCCATGTTGCCGCCGATCTCGCCAACCATGACGACGGCGCGTGTTCGCGGATCGCAGTCCAGTGCTTCAAGCGCGTCGCGAGTCGTGGTGCCAATCATCGGATCGCCGCCAATCCCGAGAAATGCCGATTGGCCGATTCCGGAGCGCGTGAGATTGAGGCAAACCAGCGTGCCGAGGCTTCCGGAGCGCGAAATCACCCCGACATTTCCGGGCTGAAAGATGTTCGTGTTGTGCCCCGGCATGATTCCGACGAATCCTTCGCCAGGCGTCACGAGTCCTGCGGTGTTGGGACCGACGATGCGCGTGCCGTGCCGCTTCGCAGCCTCGTGGATCGCCATCACATCGAAGGCTGGAATATGTTCGGTGAGGATGACGACCATCTTGGCGCCAGCCTCAATGGCATCGAGGGCCGCATCCTTCGCCATCGCCGGCGGAATGAACATGACGGCGATGTCGAATGGGGCCTGCGCCATCGCCTGCTGCGCTGATGCAAAGACCGGTACACCGATATGCGTCTCGCCCGCGCGCTTGGGATTGACGCCGGCCACAACGCGGGTACCGCACGCCATCATTTTTTCGGTCCAGAAGGTACCCTGTTTGCCGGTGATGCCCTGGACCAGCACCCGATGGGTTTGACGGTAGATGATCATCGGGCTGCCTCCACGGCTGCTTTCACAGCGTCTTCCATCAGCGCATAGGGCTCGATGCCGAGCCGATCGCGTACAAGCCTGACGGCCTCGTCCTCGCCGGTGCCGTGAATGCTGAAGAACACCGGTATGGCTGGATTGAGCGATTGCCATGCTTTGACGACGCCATCAGCCATCACGTCGGTGCGCGCAAAGGCGCCACAGAAATTGACCACCAGGCTCTTCACACCAGGGTTGGAAAGCACGAGCTTCAAGGCGGGTTCGGCTTTGGTGTAGGCCTCGCCGCCGATTTCAAGGAAATTGGCCGGACGACCGCCGAAATGGCTGATCACGTCCATGGTCGTCATCGTCAACCCGGCGCCATTGGCAAGAACGCCGACATTTCCGTCCAGCTGGATGAACTTCAAGCCGTTTGCGGAGCCGATTCGCTCAAGCTCCGTCTGTTTTTCGCGCGCCGCAGAATGCGGCAGATCGCCTTGACGAAAGGCTGCAGCGTCGTCGAGCGTCAGCTTGCAATCGAGAGCTACGATGCGCCCATCCTCGAGCAGAGCGAGCGGATTGATTTCGAGAAGTTCGGCGTCGTATGTCACTGCAGCGCGATACAGCGCCTGGAGGATTTCTGCGATTTTCTCCTCCGCGTCGCCAAGGTCGAGATCGCGCACAAGGAGCCGAGCCTCCTCTGGCTCGAGGCCCTGGTCGAGATCCACGGGAAGACGGCGCAATGCGTCAGGCCGGGTCGCGGTCACTTCTTCGATATCCATGCCGCCTTCGGTCGAAAACAGAATGAGCGGCTTACGCGCGGCGACGTCGTGAATCACGGCGGCGTAAAATTCCCGTGCGATATTGGCGCGCTCTTCGATCAGCACTTTTTCGACGATATGTCCGTCAATGTTCATGCCAAGGATATCAGCGGCGCGCGCTTCAGTGTCTTTCGCGGTATCGGCCGGCTTGATTCCACCCGCCTTACCGCGCTTGCCCGTGGGCACCTGCGCCTTGACCACACAGGGACCAATTTCATTGAAGGCCAGCGCTGCTTCCTGCGGGGTCTTGCACAAGTACCCACGCGGGATTGGCACGCCGGCAGGCGTCAGGACTTCCTCTTTTGCCGCGTATTCTTCGAAATTCATCCTGGTCTCCCTGCCGGATTAGATAGATTGCTGCCGGACGGCCGATGTCACATGCCCACCTTGTCCCAATGCGGACCGAACAATTCCCGCTCGCTTGGTTTGTCTTCGGGGATCACGGTCACGAGATGGGTGATATTGAGGAAATGTCGGTAGCTGAGGTTTTCGGAGATCGAGTTCTTTTGCCAAGATCCGCAACCCATGCTGAGGGTAAAGCCGAGACCGGAATCGAAACCGCCTCCATTGCCGAAGGTGTGAGCGAAGTTCACCAGCACGCGCACCACATCGAGATCTTCAGCAAGCTCTCGCGCACGATCCGTGTCACGTGTGTGGATTCCACATGAATGTCCCTTGCCCTGATAGTCTAGGATTGCGCGCACTTTATCTTTGGCTGCCGCAAAATCGCTTGCGCGATAGACGGTCAGCACAAGCGCGAGCTTCTCGCCTGAGAACGGATGCTCACGTCCGATTCCTGTTTCTTCCACCATAAAGAAACGCGCGCCTTCGGCCTGCGCAGGCA
>JAFAFP010000112.1 GCA_023423415.1 Pseudomonadota bacterium
GCTCTAGGCAGACTGACAAGAGCCTGCAGGTCGGTCGCGGGCGGACAAGGCGATGGCGTTTTTTCGTTCGATCCATGTGAGCGAACAGCTTCCCGTCGTTCAGGGCGACAACGTGTTTTTGCGCGCCCCGCAGATGGCCGACTTCACCGAATGGGCCGAGTTGCGCGAGAAGAGCCGCGATTTCCTGACACCGTGGGAGCCTACCTGGCCCGACGATGACCTCACCCGCTCGGCGTTTCGCCGGCGGTTACGGCGTTACAGCGAGGATATGCGCGGCGATCAGGCCTATCCGTTCCTGCTGTTTCGCAAATCCGACAATGCCCTCCTCGGCGGCCTGACGCTCACCAATGTCAGACGTGGCGTAGCGCAGGCCAGCAGCCTCGGTTACTGGGCTGGCGCTCCATTCGCGGGCCAGGGCTACATGACCCGCGGCGTTGCGGCCCTGATCCCGTTCGCTTTCGATGCGCTGCGCCTACACCGGATCGAAGCTGCCTGCATTCCCTCCAATGAGCCCTCGATCAGGCTGTTGGAGCGGACCGGATTCAAGCGCGAGGGCTATGCGCGAGAATATCTCTGCATCAACGGATTGTGGCAGGATCACCTGCTTTATGCCCGGCTGAAGGGCGATTAACCACACATTCGCCGTGCCTTGGGGCGGCCATGGTTAGTTTGTTATAACGCGGGGCAATGGAGTACTGCCCGGCGTTCCTGCCGGGCCAACAAAAGCCGGACCTTTCAGTATGCGTCGGGGAACTCGCAACCATCATCGCATCATTCGCCTTGCGCCGTTTGCAGCAGTCGCGCTGCTTGCGGCCGGATGCTCGTCATCGGGAATTGGCGGCGCGAATGAAGCATCGCTGAGCCAAGCCATGGCCAGCACCACTCCGGCGCCCAATCCCGAGGCGACTGGCTCGACCGGCAATCTGGAACGCTGCCCGAATGTGGAGTTGCGCCAGGGTGCAGCCACCTATGCCATCAACACCGCCGCGCGCGATCCATCGGCGATGCAATTGCGCTATCAGATTTCGCTCGGGCAAACCGCTCGCGAATGCAGGAGCATTGACGGCAACCTCGTCATGCGCGTCGGCCTCCAGGGACGCGTCGTGCTTGGACCGGCTGGCGGACCAGGCACTCTCGATATTCCGATCCGCTACGCCGTTGTTGAAGAAGGCATGCAGCCGAAGACGCTAATCACCAAATTGGAGCGTGTCCCGGTGAATGTCGGAGAAGGCCAGCCGCACGTCGCCTTCACCCATATCGAAGAATCGCTGTCCGTACCGATGCCGCCGAATGCGGCGTTCGATAACTATATCATTTATGTCGGCTTCGATCCGATCGGCGCGCAGGAAAAGAAGAAGCCTGCGCCCAAGCGCGCGCGCTAGAGCGTTTTCGAGCGAAGTGGGTACCGGTTCGCGTAAAGAAAACGCGTCAAAACAAAAAGCTAGAGCCCCGGCTTTGATTCCATCAAAGCCGTAAAGGCTCTAGGGCTGCGGCATTTCCGCCAAATAAAAAAAGCGCTGGCCAGAAGACTGGCCAGCGCTTTTTGATAAGGAAAGGATGCGCGGATAGCTGTCCGCGACAACGCTCAGTTCAGCTTCTTCTTGACGTCGTCAATGCCGCGCGAAATCAGGTCCGCGGCAACAGAACCCTTGGCAGTATGCGCCAGAACCTTCTCGGCCGCGCTGACAGCAACTTCGGCGGCAACACTGCGCACCTCGGCGAGGGCCTGAGCTTCGGCCTGGGCGATCTTCGTCTCGGCCATCTGCGTGCGGCGGGTGACGAAATCCTCAAGCTTGGCATGGGCCTCAGCGGCAAGCCGCTCGGCATCGGCTTTCGCGCTCTCGATGATATCGGCCGCTTCCTTCTCGGCATTCGCGGTCTTCTGCTTGTACTCGGCCAGCAACGCCACGGCTTCGGCCTTGAGGCGAGCGGCTTCTTCAAGCTCGGACTGGATACGTGAAGCGCGCTTGTCGAGCGTGCTTCCGATCGTCTTGTGAATGCCGAAATAGGCCAGGATCACAAAGAACAGGACGAAGGATACGGCAACCCAGAATTCAGCTTCCATGATCGGGGTTCCTATCGCTTCAACGACTGGTCGACAGCGTTGGTGACCGCAGCCTGGTCAGGCTTGTTGCCGATCAGGCGCTCGACGATCGCCGAGGCGGCGTCGGTCGCGATGCTGCGGACATTCGACATCGCCGCCGTCTTGGTTTGCAGGATGGTCTTTTCGGCTTCCTGCAGGCGGTCATGCAGCTTCGCCTCGAGCGTCTTGCGACGCACGTCAGCTTCGGCCGCCAGTTCGTCGCGTTTCTGGCCGGCAATCGCCTGCGCATTGTTGCGGGCATCAGCCAGCTTCTTTTCGTAATTCGCGAGGGCCGCGTCGGTTTCGTCCTTCAGCTTCTGCGCCGAAGCAAGGTCGTCCGCGATCCGGCCCGCCCGCGACTCAACGATCGCGCCGACGCGCGGCAATGCCACGCGCGACATCAGCACGTAGAGCAGAACAAAGGCGATCGCGAACCAGACGAGCTGGGACGCAAAAGTTTCCGAATTGAACGGCGGGAAGGGTGCTTTCGCTCCGCCGGGTACTTCGGTAGTCGCTTTGGTGGCCATCGGAATCTCTCCACCTGCGCGCGAAACCGCGCGCAGGGCCTCACATCATCGAGGATTAGACGGCGAACAGCAGCAGCAGCGCGATCAGCAGCGAGAAGATGCCGAGCGCTTCGGTCACGGCGAAGCCGAAAATCAGGGTGCCGAACTGGCCCTGGGCAGCCGACGGGTTACGCAGCGCCGAACCAAGGAAGTTGGCGAAAATGTTACCCACGCCGACGCCGGCGAGGCCCATGCCGAGGCAGGCGATGCCGGCACCGATGTACTTTGCTGCAACAGGATCCATTGATTGCTCCTTTGGGATCGATCTGATGATAACGGGTCGGGCGTCAGTGGCCCGGGTGAAGGGCGTCGTTGAGATAGATGCAGGTCAGGATCGCGAAGACATAGGCCTGCAGGAAAGCAACGAGAAATTCGAGCGCCGTAATTGCCACGGTCATGCCCAGCGGCAGGACCGCGCCGAGCCAGCCGACGAAACCAAGGCCACCCAGCATCGTGACGAAGCTGGCAAAGACCTTCAGCGTGATGTGGCCCGCGAACATGTTCGCGAACAGGCGCACGCTGTGCGAGATCGGCCGCGACAGGAACGAGATGAGCTCGATCAACACGATCAGCGGCAGGATGTAGATCGGGATGCCACTCGGCACGAACAGTTTCAAAAACTTGAAGCCGTTCTTGTAGAAGCCGTAGATCAGCACCGTGAAGAACACGATCAGCGCCAGCGATGCGGTGATGATAATGTGGCTCGTCACCGTGAAGGTGCCGGGAATGAGCCCGATCATGTTCGCGAACAGGATGAAGGTGAACAGCGAGAAGACCAGCGGGAAGAATTTCATTCCCTCCTTGCCGGCCGAGCTTCGCAACATGTCCGCGACAAACTCGTAAGTCAGCTCCGCGATCGACTGCATCCGTCCCGGGACGACCGCGCGGCGGCTGGTAGCGCCGATCATCAACAGCGAAACGCTGGCCACCGCGAGCAGCATGAACAGCGAGGAATTGGTGAAAGCGATCTCGTGTCCGCCGATATGGCCGAGCGTGGCGATCTTCTTGATCTCAAATTGCGCAATCGGATCGGCCATGGCCGCGTCTTGGTCCTTCAATCGCCGCACGAGCGCGGCTTATGATCCTTCCATCACCGCGGACGCGGGTCAGGGTTTATCAGCGCCACCACCGGGAAGCTTGCTGGGTGCAATGACCCCGGCGGAACGCATCACATTCAGTACACCGGCCGCAAAGCCGAGCAGTACAAAGACAATCAGCCCAAACGGCGAAATCCCGAGGAAGCGATCCAGCAACCAGCCGATCACAGCCCCGACGAGCACGCCCGCCACCAACTCCGCGGACATGCGAAAACCTTTCGCCATCGCCGAGGGGTCGGAAACGTATTGTCCGGAGTCATGTTCGGCTGGCTTGCGAGACTCGATCTTGCCGAGCTTCGCGCCGAGACCTTCAAGCCTCGCGGAGAGAGAGGCATCTGAAGATGCTGGGTTTTCCGGTCTGTCCTTGTCGCCTGCGCCGTCAGCCATGCTTTCGACACTCGCGTCGGGAAACGTCCGAACGGACCCCTTGCACCCCTCAAAGCCGGGCGGACCATACTGATGGGGTTTTCGCAAGTCAAGAAACGCTGTGCACCGCGCAAGACTGAAATATATCAGTAAATTCAGACGCTTGCGTGCCAGCGACATCACGTCATCCGGATCAGGCCACGACTTTCGGTGCCGGTGCGGCGGATGTTACAATCAACTCTTCGACTAAACGGGACTTTGCCCATGTTTCGGACCCTCACAATCGCCTCTCTCGTGCTTTTGCCTCTCGCGGCGCAGGCCCAGACGCAGGCCCCGAATGCTGGCGCTCCCGATTCGGAAAACGGCCGGTACACGTTCAACCGGGTGGACGAAGGCTTCCTGCGGCTCGATCAGCAGACCGGGCATGTGTCAGTCTGCACCCGCCGCGACCTCGGCTGGGCCTGTCATCCGGTCCCGGATGAGCGCAGTGCGCTGGAAGAGGAAATCGCGCGGCTGCAGAAGGATAATGCAGCGCTGAAGAAGGACATGCTGGCGCGTGGCATCACGCCGCCTGGCGCGCCGCAGGCGAAGGCTCCGTCCCAGCCCAATACACAGCAGGACGGAAAATCGCCAACCGACGCGGAGATCGATCGCGCGCTGGCCACGGCGGAGCGGATCTGGCGGCGGCTTGTCGAGATGATCGCGCGGCTGCAGCGGGACATCTTTACCCAGATCTGAGCCGCATCGTGGGCCTGTCCAGCATTAAGACGGTGACCGCCACGGTTATCGCCACCGCAGAATTGGCGATCGAAACGCCCGGCGAAGGGTTTATCGATATCACCGCCGACGTCCGTGATTTTGCTGAAAGAGCGAAGGCACAGGACGGTGCGCTGTCCTTGTTTCTCCGCCACACTTCGGCGTCGCTGACCATCCAGGAGAATGCCGACCCGGATGTGCTGCGCGACCTCACCACCGCGCTTCGCCATCTCGCTCCGCGCGATTTCGGCTGGGTCCACGATGCCGAAGGCCCCGATGATATGCCGGCCCATATCCGCACCATGCTGACAGGTGTGTCACTGCAAATCCCGGGCGTCTCCGGGCGGTTGGCCCTCGGCACCTGGCAGGGCATTTATGTTATTGAACACCGTGCCCGCCCGCACCGGCGCCAGATCATCCTGCAATTCACGGGCAGTACCAGTGGTTAAAGCCCTTGCAATGAGACGGCAGACTTTCGCCCGGGCGCAGAAAATGTTGTAAAGTCGTCACATGAGGCGCCGCGGATTGACCAGGGAATGACGCCGAAGTGACCGAAACGACTTATCGTCTGGTGATTGCCGACGACCATCCGCTGTTCCGCGGGGCTCTTCGCGAAGCCGTTGGCGGACTATTCGGACGGATCGAAATCTCCGAAGCTGGATCGTTCGAGGAGGTATCAACACTTCTCGAAAACGGCAGTGATGTCGATCTGATCCTGCTCGATCTCACCATGCCCGGCGTGCGCGGCTTTTCCGGCCTGATGTATCTGCGCGCCCAATATCCGAGCGTGCCGGTCGTGGTGGTGTCCGGCAACGACGATCCGACCGTCATCCGACGCTGTATGGATTTCGGCGCCTCCGGCTTCATCCCCAAAACGCTGGATACCGAAGGCATGCGCGGGGCGATCGCGGCCGTGCTGAAAGGTGGGGTATGGACCCCGCCGGATGTCGACCTCGATGCCGGCGCGGATGCGGAAACCACCGCGCTCCTTGCGAAACTCGCAACCTTGACCCCGCAACAGGTCCGCGTGCTGATGATGCTGTCGGAGGGCCTGCTCAACAAGCAGATCGCCTACGAACTGTCGGTATCGGAAGCCACCGTGAAGGCGCATGTCTCCGCGATCCTGCAAAAGCTCGGCGTCGAGAGCCGCACCCAGGCGGTGATCGCAGCGGCGAAGATCGAAGTCGGCCAGTGGCCGGCGGCGCTGGAACAATAAAGACTTACTCTGCCGCAGCAATTGCCTGCATCCGCCATTGCGCCAGGAGCGCGCGCAGCGCGGCCGGCTTCACCGGCTTGTTGAGAATCTGCACGTCGCGGCTACGCGCTTCATCGCGGACACGGGGCGTCCGGTCGGCGGTAATCAGGATCGCCGGCATGTCGCGGCCGAAGCGCGCGCGCAATTGCACGATGACGTCGATGCCGTTGCCGTCATCCAGGTGATAGTCAACCAGGAGGCCGCTCACGACAGCATCCGACGCTTCAATGGCTGCGATGGCCTCCCGCAGATCGGCCGCCTTCAGCACCTGACAACCCCAGCCACCGAGCAGCGCCTCCATGCCGTCGAGGATTTGCGGATCGTTATCGACGCACAAGACCGCCATACCGCCCAGCTGTGCCGGCACCACCCGCCCGGGTCGCCGCTGCGGTGTCGCCGCGCGTATTGCAGCCGAGACCGGCACCTCTACCGAGAACATCGAACCGCTGCCAGGCTGCGATTTCAGCTGCACCGGATGTTTCAGAACGCGACCAATGCGTTCGACGATCGATAAACCAAGGCCGAGGCCACGCGCCACTTTTGCGCCGTCCTGAAGCCGATGGAATTCGCGGAAGATAGCGCGTGTCTGCGAAGACGGAATGCCAAGCCCGCTATCATGGACCTCGATCCACAAGGCCCCGTTGCTGCGCCGGCAACCGACCAGCACGCGCCCTTGCGGTGTGTATTTGATCGCGTTGGAGATCAGGTTCTGCAAGAGGCGCCGCAAGAGCCGTCGATCCGACTGCACGGTCGCACCGGACGTGACAAACGTAAGATCAAGCCCCTTTTCGCGAGCCAGGGGCGTGAACTCCACCTCAAGCTGCCGCATTAATTCGTCGATGCGGAACGAACTGACTTCCGGCTTCATCGCCCCAGTATCAAGCCGTGAGATATCCAGCAGCGCGCCGAAAATCTCCTCCACGGCGTCGAGCGAGGCGTCGATATTGCCGACCAGCTTGCCGTCTTCGCCGCTCCCCTGCCGCTCCACCAAGGATGTTACGTAAAGTCGCGCAGCGTTCAGCGGCTGCAGGATGTCGTGGCTGGCCGCCGCGAGAAACCGGGTCTTGGAAATATTGGCTTCTTCGGCGTCCGCCTTGGCGCGCACGAGTTCGGCGTTCAGTCTCGTCAGTTCGGTCGTGCGCTCTGCTACACGCTTCTCCAGCGCCTCTGCGGCTTCATAACTCGGCGTGACGTCAGTGAAAGTGGTCACGATACCACCGCCGGGCATGTGGTTCGCGCGCACATCGAGCACCAGGCCGCGCTCGGTAAAACGCTCGACGAACGGCTCGGATGCGGCGGCATAGCGCGCCATACGGTCGCTAACGAGCTCGTCGATGTCGCCTGGGCCAAACACGCCCCGCTCAGCATGCAGACGAAGAATTTCCTCCAGCCGCGTACCGACGCCGATCATCTCACGCGGCAGATCGAGCGCCTCGCCGAACTGCCGGTTCCAGCAGACGAGCTGAAATTCCCTGTCGAAGACGGCGATGCCCTCACTCACGTGTTCGAGGGCGGTCTGCAGAATTTCGCGGTTGTAGTGGATCGCGGCATTGGCATCGTCGAGCAGCTTGAGAGCGGCACGGGTCGAGACCGTGCGCTTGCGCAGCAGCAGCGACAGCACAAGCCGCGACGATGCGGCTCCGATCGCAGAAGCGAGCAGATGTTCTGCATGCTGCAGCAACTGGAAATCGGCGGGATGTCCCGGCGCGAGATCGATCCGTTTGGCGGCAGCAAAATTCTCGAACGACGAGCGTGTCCGCTCTTCGCCGATATAACGCGACACCGTCGTGGTCAGCTCATCCACGGTGACAGCCGAGCGCCACAATCGGAAGCTTGGCACCGGCGCCGCATCCGGCACGAACAGATCAGCCTGAACCCGCTCGATCGCTTCCGGCGCGCGGCTGAGCGAAAAGCCGATATAGGCGATGATATTGAGCGCCAGGCTCCAGAACACACCATGGGCAAGTTGCGGCAGGTCGAGACCGAACAAGGCCTGTGGTCGCAGGAACCATATTCCGAATGGCCCCTCCGTCAGCACCGACGGGCTGACAAGACCGCTGCCGGCGGCGCTCGGGATCAGCAAGGTATAGCCCCAGACCAGGAAGCCGACGACCATGCCGGCAATGGCGCCGCGCGCGGTGCCCTGTCGCCAAAACAGTCCGCCGAAGAATGCCGGCGCAAGCTGCGCCACGGCCGCAAAGGCGAGAAGACCGATGGACGCAAGCTGCGCATCCCCGACCGAACGGTAATAGAGATAGGCCAGCAACAGGATCGCGAAGATCGCAATGCGACGGACCCGCAGAAGCAGCGCGCCGACATCGGCCTGCCCGGTCACAAGTGCCGAGCGGCGTTTGAGGAAAACCGGCACCACGAGATCGTTCGACACCATGATCGCCAGCGCGACCGATTCCACAATCACCATGGCGGTTGCGGCCGACAGTCCGCCGATAAAGGCGGCGATCGTAAAGATCGAAGCGTCAGCCGAAAGCGGCAGCGCCAGCACGAACATGTCGCTGTCAACGCCGCCGGTCGGGAAAGTCAGCAAGCCGGCCAGCGCGATCGGCACTACGAACAGATTGATCAGCACGAGATAGAGCGGAAACAGCCAGGCAGCGCGTTTAACCTCGGACTCGGAGTGGTTTTCGACCACGGTGACATGAAACTGCCGTGGCAGCAGGATGATCGCGACAAACGACAGAAGCGTCATTGCGAGCACGGTGGAGAAGGTCGGCGGCGTCGTCAGCACGGCCGCCGTATCGGGCCGGCTCAGCGCGCGCGAGAACAGATCAATTGGTCCGTCGAACATCCAGTAGGTGACAAACAGGCCGACCGCGAGGAACGCCGCGAGCTTCACGATCGATTCGGCGGCGATCGCCAGCATCAGACCGTCCTGGTGCTCCGTGGCATCGATGTGCCGCGTGCCGAACAGGATGGCGAAAGCCGCCATCGCCAGAGCAACCAGCAGGGCGGTGTCGCCGATCGCATTCGGCGTGAAATCCGGCGCGACATGCACGAAGACGGTGCCGAACATCGCCGACACGGCTTTCAATTGGAGCGCGATGTAGGGGATGGTGCCGACGATGGCGATGAACGCGACAAGCGCCGCGACCGATTGATGCTTGCCGTATCGCGCCGCGATGAAATCGGCGATCGAGGTGATGTTGTGGCTCTTGGCCAGCCGTACGATGCGTAGCACCAGCGGCGTGAACAGGCCGATCATCAGGATCGGCCCGATATAGATCGTCAGGAAATCGAAGCCCGATTTGGAGGCGAGCCCCACCGACCCGAAGAAGGTCCAGGACGTACAATAGATCGCAAGGCAGAGCGGATAGATCAGCATCCGCGAGCGATCCGCACGCGCAAAACGCCAGCGGCGATCGCCGTAGCTCGCCACGACGAACAGCAGACCGATATAGGCCAGCGCGATCGCGACGACGATCCAGGCCTGCAGCATCATGGCCCTCTCCTAGGCCCCGCGCACTCACCAACAAAACATCACGGATCGCGGTTCATGGCTACCACCCGACAATACCATGGACCTTTCGTCGAATCCCATCCGGTCGTATCGTCAGCCAATTCGGGCGACGGCTCAGGAGGCATTGATGGGTATTTTGAAGGAATTCCAGGAGTTTGCCGTCAAGGGCAACGTGGTCGATCTCGCCATCGGCGTGATCATCGGCGCCGCCTTCGGCAGGATCGTCGAGTCTCTGGTCGGCGACATGGTCATGCCGATTTTCGGCGCCATCGGCGGGCTCGATTTCTCCAATTACTTTATCGGTCTTTCAAAGGACGTGACCGCCACTAATCTCGCCGACGCCAAGAAACAAGGCGCAGTCCTGGCTTGGGGCAACTTCCTCACCATCGCCATCAATTTCGTCATCGTCGCCGGCGCATTGTTCTTTGTTGTCAAAGGCATCAACATCCTGCGTCGCAAGGTCGCCGCGACCGAAGCGCAAGCCAAGGCTGCAGAGCCGCCGCGCGACGAAAAGCTGCTGGAAGAGATCAGGGATTTGCTGGCGAAAAAAACCTAGCCGCGAAGGATGTGAGCATAGTCTCGGGACGACGGTTTCCTGGGACTATGGACCCCCGCTCCGCTTTTTTTTACCGCGAAAAATCTGTAACCTGACCCGCATATTTTGGGGGACGGGTTATGTTGCGCATTATTTTTTCGGCTGTCTGTTTAGCCCTTGCATTATCTCTTGGCTCTGCCGCGTCGCAGGCATCGCCGACAACGGATGCCATCCTTGAGCGGTTGAACGCGCTCGAAAAGGAAAATGCCAACCTGCGTAAACGCGTGCAGCGCCTTGAGGGCGAGCGCGAGCAATTGCGCACAGCGTCGGTGTCGGCATCAGCCCCGGCTTCACCCTCATCCCCGACGGCAGCCCGATCCGCAACCATCGCCGCTCCCGCCCTTCCCCCGGCCGCCAACCAGGCCTTCGCCGCCTATCCGGTTCAGGAGCAGGTGCGGAACTGGACCGGGGCCTATGCGGGTATCTCCGCCGGCGCCCGCCGCGAAGACCACACATGGCAGACGAACTCTTTCATGAACGGTTCGTTCGCCAGTTCGCCGAATAGCCAGGATTTCAACGACACGACCGCGCGGATCGGCGGCTTTGTCGGCTATAATTGGCAGATGGGTCCGCGACTGGTCGCCGGTATCGAGGGCGATTTCGCATGGGGTAAGACCTCGACCGGTACCAATCATGCCATCCCCGGCACGGGCGTCGGTGTTTTCCCGATCTTCGGCGGCCTCACGCCGAACGATTCAAGCTCGTTCGAGACGTCATGGGATGCGAGCCTTCGCGCCCGGCTTGGCGCGCTGATCACGCCCGACACGCTCGCCTACATCACCGGTGGCGCCGCCTGGCAACGGATCAAGGCGACCGCCACCTGCGACGCGAGCGTACCGCTCCCCGGCGTTTGCGCCTTCGAAAGCGTAACCGACACACAAAGCAAGACACTCGGCGGCTGGACGCTTGGCGCAGGTATCGAAACTGCACTCTGGGGCTATTGGACCGGGCGCATCGAATATCGCTATTCGCAATTCCGCGACTTCAACCATCTGTTCCTGCCGACGGATTGCTGCGACGGCAATGTGGACACCACGATCAAGCTGGCGACACACACATTTTCGGCAGGGGTCGCCTATCGCTTCAGCGGCTATTGAAGCAAAGGCAGCCAACGAAAAGACATCGCGATGTGATATTGCCCGACGGAGACAACAGCAATCGGGCAGCAACCCATGACCGACACGGCCGCACTGTTATCCGCGCTTCGCGCCCCGGCACGCGAGGCGCCCGACAGCGGCATTGTCGACATTATGAACTACGGTCGCCAACGTGACGGCGTGATGCCGCTCTGGGCCGGCGAAGGCGATCTGCCGACGCCGGCCTTCATCGTCGAGGCCGCGGCACAGGCGCTCGCTTCAGGCGAGACATTCTATACATGGCAGCGCGGCATCCCGGAATTGCGCGCGGAACTGGCGCGCTATCATACAGCGCAATATGGGCGGGCGTTTTCGGCCGAAGAATTCTTCATCACCGGCTCCGGCATGCAGGCGATCCAGATCGCATTCTCGATGACGGCGGAGAGCGGCGGCGAGGTGATTATCCCGACGCCGGCCTGGCCGAATGCGGCCGCTGCGGCCGGCATCGTCGGTGCGCGTGCAGTCGAAGTGCCGATGCAGTTCGGCAATGCCGGATGGACGCTCGATCTCGAACGCGTCGCCGCTTCAATCACCGAGCGAACGCGCGTGCTTGTCGTCGTCACGCCATCCAATCCGACCGGCTGGACTGCCACGCATGACGAGTTGCGCGCGTTGCTGGCGCTGGCGCGCCGTCACGGGCTCTGGATCGTCGCCGACGAAACCTATTCCCGCTTCTGGTATGGCGATGGGCCGCGCGCACCATCGTTCTTTGATGTCATGGCGCCGGACGATCGCATCCTGTTCGTCAATACGTTCTCCAAGAACTGGGCGATGACCGGCTGGCGCATGGGCTGGATCGTGGCGAATCCTTCGCTCGGTCAGGTGGTCGAGAACCTCATTCAGTATTCGACATCGGGCGTTGCGCAATTCATGCAGCGCGCCGGCGTGGTCGCTCTGGCGCATGGAGAGGATTTCGTAAAACAGCAAGTGCAGCGCGCGCGCACGAGCCGCGACATCGCCTGCAACATCATCGGCGGCATCGGCCGCTGCCGGTTTACACCGCCGAAAGGCGCGTTCTATCTGTTCTTCTCGGTCGACGGCGAAAACGACATGCAGGCGTTGGCGCGACGTCTCGTCGACGAAGCACAGGCCGGTCTTGCGCCCGGCACCGCCTTCGGCGGCGGTGGCGAACGCTTTATCCGGCTCTGCTTTGCGCGCGATCCAAAACAGATTGAAGAGGCGTGCACGCGGATCGCGAAGGTGTTGACGAAATAATTAGTTGTCATTCCGGGGGCGCGCGTAGCGTGGACTCTTCTTCACCCTCCCCCTTGTGGGGAGGGTCGGCGAGCATCGAGCGCATGTGAGATGCGAGACGGGGTGGGGGTCAGTGTCGTGCATGCAGCAATCACCCCCACCCCGATCACCATCGCTTCGCTCCGGTGATCGACCCTCTCCACAAGGGGGAGGGTGAAGATCACGCCGCTTCCTTCGCACCACCGCCGGCAAAGCGGCCGTAGAACGTCTCGCCCTTCGCCGCGAGATCGAGCAGCAATGCATTCGGCTTGAAGCGCGCACCGCATTTCTTATCCAGCCGCTCGCACAAAGCGACGAAATTCTTCACGCCCATCATGTCGATGTAGGACAAGGTGCCGCCGGTGAACGGGGCAAAGCCGAAGCCGAGGATCGAACCGACATCGGCCTCGCGCACGTCAGTCAACACCTCTTCCTCGAAACAGCGCGCTGTTTCCAGCGCCTGGATCGCCAGCATGCGCTGCTTCAGTTCATCGACATTGATGGTGTCGGGATCGAGCGCCCGCATCTGCAAGTCGGTGAGACCGGGCCACAGTTTTTTCGGACCTTTCTCTGGATAATCGTAAAAGCCCTTGCCGTTCTTGCGCCCAAGCCGGCCGTGCTTCTCCACCATCTCCTCAAGCAGCACCTTCTGCCGCGCGTCGACGGCATCCTTGCCGAGATCGGCTTCGGTGGCTTTCAGGATTTTCCAGGCCAGATCGACCGCTACCTCGTCATTGAGCGAGAGCGGACCCACCGGCATGCCGGCCATGCGGCCGACATTCTCGATCATCGCCGCCGGCACGCCTTCCATCAGCATCAGATGGCCTTCGCGGATATAGGTGCTGACCACGCGGGAGGTGTAGAAGCCGCGCGAGTCGTTCACCACAATCGGCGTCTTCTTGATCGTCCGCACAAAATCCAGCGCCCGCGCCAGCGCCTCGTTGCCGGTTGCCTTGCCGAGGATAATCTCAACCAGCATCATCTTCTCGACCGGCGAGAAGAAATGGATGCCGATGAAATGTGATGGATCTTTCGCCGTTTCGGCGAGCGATGTGATCGGCAGTGTCGAGGTGTTCGAACCGAATATCACATCCGGTACAACGGCCTGCGCTTTCGCAATCGCTTCCGCTTTCACCTTGCGATCCTCGAACACCGCTTCGATCACCAGATCGCAACCCTTCAGCGTTTCGTAATCGCTCGTCGGCGTGATGCGCGCCAGCACCGCATCGCGGGCCGCCGATGTCGCGCGGCCCTTGTTGATTTGATCGGTCATCAGCTTGTGCGAATGCGCCTTGCCCTTGTCGGCCGCTTCCTGATCGCGGTCGATCAGCACCACATCGAGCCCGGCCTGCGCACTGACATAGGCGATGCTGGCTCCCATGAACCCGGCGCCGATGACGCCGACCTTCTTCAAATCGCTCTGCGGCACGTGCAGCGGACGGCGCGCGCCCTTGTTCAATTCGCCCATCGACACGAACAGCGTGCGGATCATCGCCGCCGCTTCCTTCGAGCGCAGGATATGCGCGAAGTGACGCGACTCGACCTGCAGGGCGAGATCGAACGGAAGCTGCAGGCCGTCGAACACCACCTGCAAAATCGCACGCGCGGCCGGATAGTTGTCATAGGTCTCGCGCCGATAGATCGCGTTGGCCGGCATGAAGGTCATCAGCCCGGCCTTCGACCAGACGAGACCGCCGGGATTCCTGAACCCCTTCACATCCCACGGCGCTTCTGCTTTGCCGCCGGCCTTGATCCACTCTTTTGCGGTCTTCACGAGATCGGCGGCCGGAACCACATTGTCGATCAGCTTCATGCCCTTGGCGCGCGCCACCTTGAGCTGGTCGCCCTTGAGCAGGTATTGCAGCGCGTCGGCCGGCATCATCATGCGCGAGATACGCGTGGTGCCACCCGCACCCGGAAACAGGCCGATCTTGATCTCCGGCAATCCGACGCGTGCCTTGTCATTGTCGGCGGCAACGCGGTGATGGCATGCGAGCGCCAGTTCAAACCCACCACCAAGCGCGGTGCCATTGATCGCGGCCACCCACGGCTTGCCGCAGGTTTCGATGCGGCGATACAGCTGCGACAGCTTGCGGCTTTCCTCGAACAATCGTTTGGCCGCGGCTTCCTGCCCTTGCGACTTTACCATGTCGGCAAAGGTCGAGGACATCGCATTGAGCAGCGTGAGATCGGCGCCAGCGCAGAATGTGTCCTTGCCCGAAGTGATGACCACGCCTTTGACCGCCGCATCGGTAGACGTGGTCTCAACGATCTCGAACAGCTCCAGAATCGTCGCCACGTCGATGACATTCATCGACCGGCCTGGCGTATCCCAGGTTACGAGACAGATGCCGTCGCTGTCGGTTTCGAGCTTGAAATTGGTCATTGCGATCCTCGTCCCTTTTCTTACCTCTCCCCGCCTGCGGGGAGAGGTCGCCGAGTGAAGCGAGGCGGGTGAGGGGCTCTTGCCAAATGAGAATCCCCCTCAACCGGCTCGCGCTTTTCGGCGCTTGCCACCCTCTCCCCGTGAACGGGCAGAGGGAAGAAAAAAATCAAACCCGCTCGATGATCGTCGCCGTACCCATGCCGGCACCGATGCAGAGCGTGACCAGCGCGGTGTTGAGATCGCGCCGCTCGAGTTCATCCAGCACGGTGCCGAGAATCATCGCGCCGGTGGCGCCGAGCGGATGGCCCATCGCGATCGCGCCGCCATTCACGTTGATCCTGTCATGCGGAATATCGAAAGCCTGCATGTAGCGCAGCACCACCGAAGCAAACGCTTCGTTCAGCTCGAACAGATCGATGTCGGCCACCGACATGCCGGCTTTCCGCAGCACCTTTTCCGTCACCGGCACCGGACCGGTCAGCATGATGCCGGGCTCCGAACCGATATTCGCAAAGGCCCTGATGCGCGCACGCGCCTTCAGGCCCGACGCAACGCCAGCCTCGGCATTGCCGATCAGCACGGCCGCCGCGCCATCGACGATGCCCGACGAATTGCCGGCGTGATGCACGTGAATGATCTCTTCGACTTCCGGGTAGCGCTGCGTCGCCACCGCATCGAAGCCGCCCATCTGCCCCATCTCGACAAACGATGGCTTCAACGATGCCAGCGACTGCATGGTCGTGGACGGCCGCATATGCTCGTCCTTGTCGAGCAGCGTAATCCCGTTCACATCCTTGATCGGGTGAATGGATTTCTTGAAGCGGCCTTCTACCCAGCTTTGCGCCGCCCGCTTCTGGCTTTCCACCGCATAGGCGTCGACGTCGTCGCGCGAGAAGCCGTATTTCGTCGCGATCAGATCCGCCGACACACCTTGCGGCATGAAATAGGTCGGAATGGCCGCCATCGGATCGGCGAACCATGCACCGCCTGACGCACCGATGCCGACGCGGCTCATCGATTCGACGCCGCCGCCGATGGTCATGTCGTGCTGGCCGGACATCACCTCGGCTGCGGCAAAATTCACCGCATCGAGACCCGACGCGCAGAAGCGATTGATCTGGATTCCCGGCACATGCTCGCCATAACCGGCTAGCAGCGCCGAGATGCGCGCGACGTCCCCGCCGGCTTCGCCGACCGGATCGACGCAGCCCATGACCACGTCGTCGACCAGCTCGGGATCGAGATTGTTGCGCTCGCGCAGTCCCTTCAGCACCTGCGAGCCGAGATTGACGGTCGAAACCTCGTGCAGCGAGCCGTCCGCCTTGCCGCGCCCGCGCGGGGAGCGAAGATGATCATAGATGAAGGCGTCGGTCATGGCGTGTCTCTCTCCACCGTCGTTCCCGCGCAAACGGGACCCCACAACCATCGCTGGTAGCTATGGGTCCCCGCTTTCGCGGGGACGACACCCAAATTCAGCGTAGCGACATTATACGCAGACATATAACAGTCGGTTCCCATCCTTTGCAGACAAGCCCGCCGCTTTTGTGATGGCCGTCTTTTTTCCGATGGCCCACCCGAGGGCGAGGCTATACACCCCGCCCCATGGCACCCCTGATTCAACTCCGTGACATCGCCCTCACCTTTGGCGGCACCCCGCTTCTCACTGAGGCCGAATTGCAGGTTTCGGCCGGCGAACGAGTCTGTCTGGTCGGCCGCAACGGCTCGGGCAAATCGACGCTGCTGAAGATCACCGCCGGCATGATCGAAGCCGACCGCGGCAGCCGGTTCGTCCAGCCGGGTGCGACCATTCGCTACCTGCCGCAGGAGCCGGATTTTTCCGGCCACGCCACCACCCTGTCCTATGTCCATGCCGGGCTCGCGCCGGGCGATGACGACTATCAGGCGAAATATCTGCTCGAACAACTTGGCCTGACCGGCGAGGAAGACCCCGCCCACCTTTCGGGCGGTGAGGCGCGGCGCGCTGCCCTGGCGCGCGTGCTTGCGCCTTCGCCCGACATTCTTTTGCTGGACGAGCCGACCAACCACCTCGACCTCACCACCATCGAATGGCTGGAAAGCGAATTGAAGAGCCGCCGCTCGGCTCTGGTCATCATCAGCCATGACCGCCGCTTTCTCGATAATCTTACGCGGGTGACGGTGTGGCTCGATCGCGGCAAGACGCGCCGCCTCGAGGTCGGCTTCAAGGATTTCGAAACAAAGCGCGACGAGATTCTGGCCGAGGAAGAACTCGAACAGCACAAGCTGGATCGCAAGATCGTCGCCGAAGAACACTGGGTGCGCTACGGCGTGACCGCCCGCCGCAAACGCAACGTTCGGCGCATGTCTGAACTGCAGGCGTTGCGGAAAACCCGGCAGGACTATCGCGGCAGCCTCGGCAAGGCGGAGATCACCGCAGCGGAGGCCGACAAGTCCGGCACGCTGGTGATCGAAGCCAAGAATATTTCCAAGTCTTTCGACGAACGGCCGATCGTCAGCGACTTCTCGACCCGCATCAATCGCGCAGATCGCATCGGCATCGTCGGGCCGAACGGCAGCGGCAAGACCACATTGCTGTCGATGCTGACCGGCACGCTCGCACCCGATTCCGGTGCGGTGCGGCTTGGCACCAATATCGAGATGGCGAGTCTCGAACAGGATCGCGACAGTCTCGATCCCAACTGGACACTGGCCGAAGCATTGACCGACGGCAAAGGCGACACCGTCAGCATCGGCGGGCAGACCAAGCACGTCGTCGGTTACATGAAGGACTTCCTGTTCAACCCCGAACAGATCCGCACGCAGTTGCGAGCGCTGTCGGGCGGTGAGCGCGGCCGCCTGATGCTGGCGCGCGCGCTGGCGCGGCCCTCGAACCTCCTCGTGCTGGACGAGCCGACCAACGATCTCGATCTCGAAACACTGGATGTGCTGGAAGAAACGCTCGCCAACTATTCCGGCACCGTCATTCTCATCAGCCATGACCGCGATTTTCTTGATCGCGTTGTCAGCGCAGTGATCGTGCCGGAAGGTGACGGACGCTGGAACGACTATGCCGGCGGCTATTCCGACATGCTGGCGCAGCGCGGCGCGGACATCGCCTCGACCAAACCTGCGCGCAATGGAGCGGCGAAGGAATCCAAGTCCGCTGCAGAACCGGCGTCAGCCAAGCCGAAGAAGAAGCTCAGCTTCAACGAGAAGCACGCGCTCGACAATCTGCCGAAGCAGATCGCTAAGCTGGAAGCCGACATCGGGACGTTGCAGAAGAAGCTCGACGATCCCAACCTCTACGTGCGTGATCGCAACGCATTCGATGCCGCGATGGAGGCCATCTCCAAGGCCCAGACCGAACTCGCCGCGGCGGAAGAGAAGTGGCTGGAGCTGGAAATGCTGCGTGAGGAGGTCGAAGGGGCTTGACCGCGCTTGCGTAGGGCGGGTTAGCCGAAGGCGTAACCCGCCGACACGCGTAGAGAAAAAGGCGGATGACGCTGCTCTAATCCGCCCTACGGGTAAGCATTACACAAACCCCAACGTCACCAGCGCCAGCACCGCATAGCGCGCGGTCTTGGCGATCGTTACCAGCAGCAGAAAGCTCCACAGCGGTTCGCGCAGCACGCCGGCCACCACCGTCAACGGATCGCCGATCACCGGCGCCCAGCTCAGCAGCAACGACCAGCGGCCATAGCGGTGATACCAGCCTTGCGCCTTTGTCAGCATCTCCGGCGAGACCGGAAACCATTTGCGGTCGCGGAAACGCTCGACGCCACGGCCGAGCATCCAGTTCACCAGCGAGCCGAGAATGTTTCCGGCACTCGCCACGGCGACCAAGAGCCATGGCGCGTAATTCCCCGTCACCAGCAATCCGACCAGCGCCACTTCCGAATGCGCCGGCAGCAGCGTCGCGGCGATGAAGGCCACCGCGAACAGCCCGGCATAAGCGGCAAGATCGATCACGCGGATGCTTCCGCGCGTTCGGCCAGCCAGCGGGCCGCGCCTTCGCCGGCCGCGACGCCGGTGGCAAAGCAAGCCTGCAGCAGATAGCCGCCGGTCGGCGCCTCCCAGTCCAGCATTTCGCCGGCCAGAAACAAACCGGGTCTGCGCTTCACCATGTAATCGTCGTCGAGTTCGCCAAACGAGACGCCGCCGGCGCTTGAGATCGCGCGCGCAATCGGCGCAACGCCGGTCAATCGCACCGGCAGCGCCTTGAGCTTCGCAGCCATGTCATCTGGCGTCAGTGTACCAAGTTTGCCTTGCATCACTTCCTGCGCGAGCGCAATCGCAACGGGCGAAAGCGAAAGAGATTTGCGCAAGCGGCTCGACAGCGATTGCTTGCCACGCGGCACGCCCAACCGTTTCGCGGCTTCCGTCGCCGACATGTCGGGAAGCAAATCGATTGTGAGGATGGCTTCGCCGGAATTCTCGATCGCCGTTCGCAGCGCCGCCGACAGCGCATAGATGCCGCCGCCTTCAATTCCGGTTTGCGTGATCATGGCTTCACTGCGCGTCGTCACACCATCGAACGACAACGCGACACGCTTCAGCGGCTGTCCCGCGTGCCGTTGCAAATGCTCCGACCACTCGGCAAGAAAGCCGCTATTGGCGGGACGCAAATTCGAAACATCGATGCCCTGCTGCCGCAGAATCTCGACCCAGCCGCCATCCGAGCCGAGCCGCGGCCAGCTTGCGCCGCCCAGCGCCAGCACGGTTGCGTCGGCTTCGATTCTCACGAGGCCGTCGGGTGTTTCGAACAAAAGCCCATTGTCTGCATCCCAACCGCGCCAGCGATGCCGAAACGCGACTCGGACGCCCATGTCATCGAGGCGTCGCAACAACGCCCGCAGCAGCGGCGAGGCTTTCATCGCCTTCGGAAACACCCGCCCGCTGGTGCCGACAAAGGTCGGCTGATCCAGCTCCTCGCTGAACGCACGCAGGCGCGCGGGCGGAAACGCTTCGATCGCGCGGCGCAGATGTCCTTCCGCCGCACCGTAACGCGCCAGAAAGTGCGGCAAATCCTCCGAATGCGTGAGATTGAGACCGCCGCGTCCGGCCATCAGCAGCTTGCGGCCGAGTGACGGCATCCGCTCATAGATGACAACGCGATGACCGTGGCGCGCCAGCGTCTCGGCCGCCATGAGGCCAGCGGGGCCGCCTCCAATCACCGCGACAGAAGAGACGAGTTTCGTTGAGTGCATCCACGGTCATTGCCAAAACTTTGACCATAATGGCAAGCGTGATCGGGGTGCGCATGACAGCACCTGCTAAACCATCAAATATTGCTGCCGGACATTCGCGTCGTTCGCGAGCTGGTCTGAAGTGCCGGTCCACACCACGTGGCCCTTTTCGACGATCACATGGCGCTCGGCGAGCTTGAGCATCGGCTCGAGATGCTTGTCCACCAGCAGGATCGACTGGCCGTCCGCTTTCAGGCGCGACAGGCAGGCCCAGATCTCGCCGCGCACCAGCGGCGCCAGGCCTTCGGTCGCCTCATCCAGGATCAGCAGTTTCGGATTGGTCATCAGCGCCCGGCCGATCGCCAGCATCTGCTGTTCGCCGCCTGACAACTG
>JAFAFP010000136.1 GCA_023423415.1 Pseudomonadota bacterium
GACCGGAACCGGTTTACTCTCATTGCGTTACCCAGCGCCATGGCGTGTGGCTAAGTTGCCCGCGCCATTTGCACAACGACACGAATATGCAATGAGAGCGAATGTCCTTTTCATTCGGAATTGAGGAAGAATACTTTCTGGTTGACAGTGAAACCTGCGCCGTCATGCGCAGGATGCCTGAAGGATTTTTTGAAGCAGCCAAGGCTGTCCTTGAGGAGAAGGTCACCGGCGAATTCCTGCAATCGCAGATCGAAGTCGTTACCGCGCCACACACCGACATTACCGCCGCACGGGATGAATTGCGCGATCTGCGCACAACGCTCGGCAAGATTGCAGCGCAGCACGGTCTCAGCATACTCGCCGCCGGCACCCACCCGACCGCCGTCTGGGAGCGCTCACGGCAAAGCGTCGGCGAGCGCTACGACGCCGTGATGGACGATCTGCAGATGATCGGTCGCCGCAATATGCTGTGCGGCCTTCATATTCATGTCGAACTTCCTGACCCGGACCAGCGGATCGACCTGATGACGCGCATGCTGCCGCATGTTCCGCTGTTCATTGCCCTGTCTGCATCGTCACCCTTCTGGCGCTCGCAACCGACTGGCCTTAAGGGATATCGGCTCGCAGCCTATGACGAACTGCCACGCACCGGAATTCCGGAACTGTTCAAGACCAAGGCGGAATTCGACGCCTATATCGAAGCGCTCGTGAAAGCCGGCGTGATGCCGGATTCGAGCTATATCTGGTGGACGATCCGGCCGTCGTTCAAGCATCCGACGCTGGAATTGCGTGCGCCGGATGTGTGCACGCGTCTTGAGGATACGATTGCGATCGTCGCGCTGTATCGCTCGCTGGCGCGCAGGCTTTACTATAACCCATGGCAGAACTGGGGCATGAGTCCCATCTCGCGCGCAATCATCGTGGAGAACAAATGGCGGGCGCAGCGCTACGGCGTGAATGGCACCTTCGCCAGGATTGAGGGGGATGGCTCAATCACCGTGGCTGAAACGCTCGAACGCACCATCGAAGACGTACGACGCGATGCGCAAGCATTGGGTTGCCTCGAGGAAGTACTGCACTGCAGACGCATCATCGAGCATGGCACGTCCGCAGACCACCAGATGGCGATCTACGACGCACATCCTGACAATCCCGAACAAGGCTTGCAGGCCGTCAGCGAGTGGCTTGCGGACGCCACACTTCGTTAGATAACGCCTAGTTTTTCAAGCGATAGCCAGTCCGGAAGATCCACCATACGGTCGCGAGACAAACGGCAAGGAAGATCAGTGTCATGCTGATACTGATGCCAATGCTGACATCCGACGTTTGAAAGAAGCTCCAGCGAAAGCCGCTGATGAGATACACAACCGGATTGAACAGGCTCACGACCTGCCAGAATTTCGGCAGGACATCGATGGAATAGAAGCTGCCGCCCAGGAAGGTCAGCGGGGTGATGATCAGAAGCGGAACCACCTGCAGCTTCTCGAAGCCATCGGCCCAGATGCCGATGATGAAGCCCAGCAGACTGAAAGTCACCGCCGTCAGGATCAGAAAAGCGATCATCCAGAAGGGGTGCGCAATCTGCAGCGGCACGAAGAAACCAGCCGTGGCGAGCACGATGACGCCAAGGATGATCGATTTTGTCGCGGCCGCGCCAACATAGCCAATAACGATTTCGACAAACGACACCGGCGCCGACAAGATTTCATAAATCGTGCCGACAAACCGCGGAAAGTAGATACCGAACGACGCGTTCATGACGCTCTGGGTCAGGATCAGCATCATGACAAGTCCGGGCACAATAAATGCGCCGTAGGAAACCCCATCGATCTCCTCGATACGCGAGCCGATGGCCGCGCCGAACACCACAAAATAAAGAGAGGTCGAGATCACGGGCGATACAATGCTTTGCAGCAGCGTCCGGCCGGTACGCGCCATTTCGAACGTGTAGATGGCCCAGATCGCACGCCAGTTCATTTCCGCCCCACCAGACCTACGAAGATATCTTCCAGCGATGACTGCGTCGTCTGCAGGTCGCTGAACCGGATGCTCGCTGCATTCAGATCGGACAACAACGCCGTGATGCCGGTGCGCTCGCCCTTGGTATCATAACCATAGACAAGCTCAGTACCGCCATTCATCAGTACGAGATTATGCGGCGCAAGTTCTGCAGGAATCGCAGCGAGCGGCTTCTGCAACAGGATCGTGAGCTGCTTCTTACCGAGCTTGCGCATCAGCTCGGCCTTTTCCTCGACCAGCATGATCTCGCCCTTGGAGATCACGCCGACGCGGTCGGCCATATCCTCGGCCTCTTCGATGTAATGCGTCGTCAGGATGATGGTGACGCCGGACGCGCGCAATTCGCGCACGACCTGCCACATGTCCTTGCGCAGCTCGACGTCGACGCCCGCCGTCGGCTCATCCAGAAACAACACGCGCGGCTCGTGCGACAACGCCTTGGCAATCATCACGCGCCGCTTCATGCCGCCGGACAGCGTCATGATCTTGGAGTCTTTCTTCTCCCAGAGTGAAAGCTGCCTCAGAATTTTCTCGATCAGCGCGGGATTGCGCGGCTTGCCGAACAGCCCGCGGCTGAAGTTCACGGTCGCCCACACCGTCTCAAAGGCGTCCGTGGTCAACTCCTGCGGCACAAGCCCGATCTCCGACCGCGCCGCGCGATAATCGTGGATGATATCGTGGCCGTCGACCGTGACCTTGCCTTCTGACGGATTGACGATGCCGCACACGATGCCGATCAGCGTCGTCTTGCCAGCGCCGTTCGGGCCCAGCAGCGCGAAGATCTCACCCCGGCGAATGTCCAGGTTAATATTCTTCAGGGCCTGAAAGCCGGTGGCGTAGGTCTTCGAAAGGTTCTGGATGGATATAACGGGCTGCATGAGGATCAACGATGTAAAACTCGTGGCCCGAATTGGAAGGGGTGGTCCGTCCGACGGCGCAACCAGACGGCCCGTTTTCTCGTAAATTGCCCGCGAAGCGGTACAAAATGTTTCAGCCTGCGACATAGCTGCGGCGGCTAGGCCGGTCAATCCGTGGTAAGGGACGACCGATCAGAATGATCCAAACAATAAAAAGCCGCAAAGATCAGAGGAAACACCATGTATCATCAACGTGCTCTATCCGTACTATTTGCTGCATTGGCTGTCGGTTCGTTCGCTCAGCCGGCCGCCGCGCAGACCTATCCGTCGCAACCCATCAAGATCGTTGTGCCGACAGCACCGGGTGGCGTTGCCGATGTGGTCGGGCGCACATTTGCCAACAAGCTGCAGGCAGCCGGCCATACGGCGGTCGTCGAAAACAAGACCGGCGCGGGTGGCGCCATCGCGGCCGATTCCGTCGCCAAAGCGACACCGGATGGCTATACGATCTATGTCGGCTTCCACGCCACCAATGCGATCCTGCCGCATTTGCAGAAATTGAATTACGACCCGGAGAAGGACCTGTTGCCGGTCACGATCGGCGCAAAGACAGCGAACGTCCTCGTTGTGCATCCCTCCGTGCCGGCCAAGACGCTGAAGGAACTGGTTGCGCACGCCAAAAATAATCCCGGCAAGCTCACCTTCGCCTCGCAAGGCAATGGCAGCACCGGACATATCGTCGGCGAACAGTTCCGGGATGTTGCGGGCATCGATGTCGCCCATGTGCCCTATCGCGGCGCGGCGCCGGCGGCTCAGGATCTGATTGCCGGCCACGTGACGATGCTGTTCGATGTGCTCAACACTGCGGTTCCGCAGGTCAAGAGCGATAAGGTCCGCGCATTGGCCATTGCCGATGCCAAGCGGTCAGGTCTGCTCCCCGATGTCCCGACCGTCGCCGAATCCGGTTTTCCGGAACTCGAAAGCGGTCCATGGTTTGGTTTCTTCGTGCCGGCCAAGACGCCGCAGCCGGTGATCGATTGGCTCTATGCCGAAGCAAAGAAGGCGTTCAGTGCACCCGACGTGCAGGAGCAGTTCGCCAAGCAGGGCCTGACCGCGATGCTCGGGACACCGGATGAAACCAAGGCCTTTGTCGCCGGTGAATACAAACGCTGGGGTGAGGTGATCAAGAAAGCCAAGATCACGCTGAACTGATCTTATTTGGGCAAGACACCACTCTCTCCGCTCATTCCCGCGAAGGCGGGAATCCAGAGTTTCTGGGTCCCCGCTTTCGCGGGGACGAGCGGATGGAGGACCTACAATTCCACCGCAAACTAAAACAAACCCGCCATATCCCTGGCGCCCTGTAGTTTGGACTCGCGGTCCATCACCACATCGGTCGCCGCCAGAAGCTTCCCAACCGTATTGTTGCGGCTCGCCACCGGGTTTCGCTCATAGCCGCGCCTCTGGAAGAAGTTCGATGTCGGCACCTGCGATCGTATCGCCTGCGGCATCGAGATCATGTCGAACCCGTTGCCATCACCGGTCAGATTCATCATCTCGAGTTCGGCGGCAGTCAATGCCCGCTCGACGCCCTTCACGCGCGCAAAGACAACAGAATCGAGCAGCTTCTGCGTTTGCAGCAACGGACCGATATCGATATCAAGATTGAGCGCATGGAGACCAAGGCCCTTGGGCGTACGTCCCAGCTTGACATGCTCGCTCCAGCGCGACGGCACCGTGTGGCTATAAGCCACCATGCGCTTGAGAACGTCCGTCTTTACCTCCAGCACCCTCTTCCGGTCACCGGATTCAACCGCAGCCTTTGCGTGCATCGCCTTGACCAAACGATCGCCCTTCTCCGCGAGGATGCTGATAGTATTGGCCGTGAGGAGCTGGTTGTAACCGAGTGCAGTTGAGATCGCGCGCGCCCCCGGCTTTGCCGCCTCAAGGCCGGCCTGCACATCGTATTTGCCGTTGCCACCGGACTCGAAACTATAGATGCGGACTGCCTGATCGCGGCTGATCCCTGCGGCGGAGGCAACGCGAGCATAGGCCCGCTTGTACGCCATTTCATTGTCTGGCTTCTCAGGCACAAAGCCAAAATGCTCCTTGGCGTTGCGCAGGAAGTCCGCAACCACAGGGATCTCCGCGCGTTCCGGCCTTTCCTCAGGCTTTGACGGATCGATAGGACGCGAGGGCCCGGTATACTGCGGCGGCTGCTCAAGCACATAGTCGGCCAGAACGATGCTATGTCCGCTACGGCGCTTTACGATGCGCGCCTTTCGCCTCTCCTCGACCCTTGACCAATAGGGCTCGGCAACCGCCTCGAATTTGGCGCGAGCAGTCTCGTAACCCTTCAGCTTGCGCCGGTACTCCACCATCGCTTGTTCCAGCGATGGCGCTTGTGCTGTCGGCGGCGCGAATTTGCTTCCCTGCGCGAAGGCGCCGTCCGAAGCGAGGAGCGTTGCAGCGAGACAAAGACCAAGAATCAGATGCCGCATGCAACGATCGCCTTAAGCCAGATCAGGCGTAGAGCTTTGCGTTCTGCTCCCGCAACACGTTCTTCTGCACCTTACCCATGGTGTTGCGCGGGAGATCGTCCACGAACAGCACACGCTTGGGCAACTTGAATTTTGCGAGCTTGCCTTCGAGCGCCGCGATGATGGTTTCCTCATCCGCTTTCGCGCCTTTCTGAAGCACCACAACAGCAGTAACACCCTCACCGAAATCCGGATGCGGGCAACCGACGACCGCCGATTCGATCACCCCCGGCAAGGCGTCGATCTCCGTCTCGACCTCCTTCGGATAGACGTTGAACCCGCCGGTAATGATCAGATCTTTGGCGCGCCCCACGATGTGTACATAGCCGCGCTCGTCAATCTTGCCGACGTCACCGGTAATGAAAAAACCATCCGGACGGAACTCGGCCTTGGTCTTTTCCGGCATACGCCAATAACCCTGAAACACGTTCGGGCCCTTTACCTCGATCACGCCAATGTCGCCCTGTTTCAGCACCGCGCCGCTTTCTGGGTCGGCAATGCGGACATCGACGCCCGGCAGCGGGAAACCGACGGTGCCGGCGATGCGGTCGCCGTCATAAGGATTCGACGTGTTCATGTTGGTTTCGGTCATGCCGTAGCGTTCGAGAATGGCGTGACCGGTCTTGGCGCGGAATTCGTCATGCGTTTCCGCGAGCAGTGGCGCCGAACCCGACGTGAACAATCGCATGTGTTCACAAGCCGCCTTGGTCAGCCCCGAATGTTTAAGCAGACGCGTATAGAAGGTTGGCACGCCCATCATTGATGTTGCCGTCGGAAGATGACGCATCACCTCATCGGCATCGAATTTCGGCAGGAAGATCATTGCGCCGCCGGCCAGCATGATCGTGTTGGCTGCCACGAACAGGCCATGCGTGTGATAGATGGGCAGCGCGTGCAACAGCACGTCCTTGTCGGTAAAGCGCCAGTAATCAACAAGGGTCTCTGCATTCGACGAGAGATTGCGATGTGTGAGCATCGCACCCTTGGAACGACCGGTTGTGCCCGACGTGTAGAGAATAGCAGCAAGTTCGCTGTCCTCACGTGGCACGTCCGCGAAGTCCTTCGGCGCCTTGATGGCGGCATCGATGAGGCTGCCTTGCCCTTTGGCATCCAGCGTTTCGACTGAGGCCACGCCGCGCTTGCCCGCAATCTCCGCCAGGCCTTTCTGTTTGGCCGGATCGCAGATCACGAGCTTGGGCTCAGCATCACCGATGAAGTAATCGAGCTCGGCCAGCGTATAAGCGGTGTTGAGCGGCAGATACACCGCGCCGGCACGTAAGACCGCGAGATAGGTGAGAAAATTCTCGACGCTCTTTTCGACCTGCACGGCGACACGGTCGCCGGGTTCGACGCCATCCAGAACAAGGACATTGGCAAGCTGGCCGGAACAATCGAGCATGTCGGCATACGACATGATGGTTCCATCGGCCTTGATGATGAAGGGACGCGCAGGATCGACGATGCGGCTGCGGATGAGTTCAAACAGATTCATGATGCGATACAGGCTTGGTTGGGTTCAGGCTTTATTGGGTTCAGGCTTTGTTGGGCAAGGGAACGACCTCGCCGACCGGGCCGGGGCGCGCCATTTTGCGTATGGCGTTGGCAGTGACGACGACGCGGTTCTCGGCAAATGCCTCGTGGTTCTTCTCAATATCATCGAGATCATAGAGATAGTTCACCATGAGACCGTGGGACTGCTTCATACCGTTTTCGGAGGTATCAGCCAAAAAGTGCATTTTCTCCAGCCGGGCACCATTACCGAGATGGAATCGAGCAACCGGATCGGCCGGCAATCCCCGCGCATTGCGCGCGTGAAGGAAGTACCACGCCGCCGCCCGCATGAACGGTTCTTGAACCGGGTCTCGGGTTTCAGGCACCTGCCACCATCCATCGATATCGAGATTGGCCAAAGCCTCGAGGTCATCCTGCGTCAGCGCTCGGGATGAGCCGGATGTCCGCTCGCGTTTCAGCCAGGAGGCGAAGCCCGGCACCGGTGACAGTGTCACGAAGGTTTCAAGCTTCGGATTGTCTTTCGAAATCTCTTCGACCACCTGCTTGATCAGGAAGTTGCCGAACGACACGCCGGAAAGGCCCCGCTGGCAATTGGAGATTGAATAGAAGGTTGCGGTATCGACCTTGTCGGCTCCGAGGGTGTCGCGCTTCGCTGCCAGAATCGGCTCAATCGCGCCGGGAATTTCATCGGTCAGAGCGACTTCGACAAAGATCAGCGGTTCATCATTCAGCGCCGGATGGAAGAATGCGAAGCAGCAGCGATCCGACGGATCAATACGGCGGCGCAAATCGTCCCAACTGCGGATCTTGTGCACCGCTTCATGTTTGATGATCTTTTCGAGGATGTTGGCCGGGGTCGACCAGTCGATGCTGCGCAGCACAAGAAAGCCGCGGTTGAACCACGACGAGAACAGGTGGACGAAATCGGCGTCCACGACCTTGAAATCGTCACGGTGCGCCATCGCGTCGAGCAATTGTTCGCGCATGCGAACAAGCGCGGCCGTGCCACCAGGGGCAAGATTGAGCCGGCGGAACAATTCCTGCCTGCGTGGTTCTGCAGCCTGATGAACCTCGGCAGCCGTCGCATCGCTCGGATGGGCCTGCCAGGCCGCGATTGCCTTCTCCATCCGATCGCGATCGGAACCGAAGCGGTGCGCCAAAGCCTCAAAAAAGGCGATCCGCGGCCCGGTTGTCAGCGTCGCATAGCGGTTCAGAATTTCACCTGCGAGCGCCACGCCAGAAGCTTCGCCGCGTCCCGACAGCAGGTCTTCGCAGAGCACAACGAAATCGGCCGATTGCGTCACCGCATCCGACCGGCGCGACCAGGTCAGATCGAGCAGCTTGCGCCCGCGTTCCGAGATGGATTGCAGCATATCGCCAAAAAAGGCGCCATTCATGAGCAGGTCTGGCTCCCAGGTTTTGTACGGCATTTTTTCCCGTACGGACGTTCAGGCCATAGCAGGGAAACTATTAGCAGAAATGACGACAGCTCTGGCGGTTTTTCGAGGGTTGATTATCGGCCAATCAGCTATAGGCTGTGATCGGGATAATAAAGAATAATCGGTGGTTACCATCGAACAGCGGGTGGAAACGAAGGATCGAGCGGGAGTGGGGTCCGCCTCGCCTCTGCTTGAAGTGGAAGACCTTCATGTCCAGTTCCTGACGTCGCGCGGCGTCGTCAGGGCGGTGGAAGGTCTGAGCTTTCACGTCGATCCGGGGGAGATCGTTGCGATCGTTGGCGAGTCGGGATCCGGCAAATCGGTCTCGGCGCTGTCGATCATGCGCCTGTTGCCGAAACATACGGGCCGTATTCCCAAGGGCCGTGTGATTTTTGGCGGCCGTAACCTGCTCGAATTATCCGACGAAGAAATGCGCGAGATTCGCGGCCGCGAAATCTCGATGATCTTCCAGGAGCCTATGACCTCGCTCAACCCGATCCTCACGATCGGGCTGCAGATCACCGAGCCGCTGCGCATCCATCTCGGCATGACCGATGAGCAGGCCCGGGCCCGGGCGATCGAATTGCTCGGTCTCGTCGGCATTCCCGATCCGGCCCGGCGCCTCGACCAGTATCCGCACCAGTTTTCGGGTGGCATGCGCCAGCGGGTGATGATCGCCATCGGGCTTGCCTGCAACCCCAAACTGATCATCGCCGACGAGCCGACCACGGCCCTCGACGTCACCATCCAGGCGCAGATCCTTGAGCTAATGAAGGATCTGTCGCGCAAGCTGAATATCGCACTGATCGTCATTACACATAATCTCGGTGTAGTTGCGCGCTACGCCGATCGTGTCATCGTCATGTATGCGTCGCGGCTGGTCGAAGAGAACGACGCCGATGATGTATTCCATCGACCGCGCCATCCCTATTCGATGGGCCTCCTGCGCTCCGTTCCAAGGCTTGATCGGCCCCGCGGCGTCAAGCTCGAAACCATCGAAGGCCTGCCGCCGAATGCTGCGGCGCCACCCCCCGGTTGCCGTTTTGCACCGCGCTGTCCCTTCAAGATCGCGATCTGTGAAACCGATCCGCCGCTCGCTCGCACCGATACCGGCGGGCTGTCCCGCTGTCATCGTCATGCAGAGATCGCCGAGGGAAAGATTTCCTGGGCCGCAGCCAGCGGCACGTCGCTGAGCACAGATTTCAAGACCGGCGCGCCGCTCCTGTCGGTTCGCAACCTCACCAAGCATTTCGAAGTCCGCGGCGGGCTTCGCGGAGCCAGCGGCACCGTACGCGCTGTTCAGGACGTCAGTTTCAATATCTTTCCCGGCGAGACGTTGGGGCTTGTCGGGGAATCCGGTTGCGGCAAGACCACTGTCGGACGGCTGATCCTGCGCCTCGAAGATCCGACCGAAGGCGAGTTGCGGTTCGAGGGACGCGATCTCACCACAGCGTCTGCAGCGGACATGAAGGCGATCCGCCGCAAGATCCAGGTGATCTTCCAGGACCCCTATTCCTCGCTCAATCCGCGCATGACGGTCGGCCAGATCATCGGCGAACCGCTGCACGTCTACAAACTCGTGCCGAACCGCAAGGCTGAACAGGATCGCGTAGCACAATTACTAGAGCAAGTCGGATTGCGGTCGGAAATGGCGACACGCTACCCACATCAACTGTCCGGCGGCCAGCGTCAGCGCGTCGGTATCGCCCGCGCTCTGGCGATGGAGCCGTCCTTTATCGTCTGCGACGAAGCGGTGTCGGCACTCGACGTGTCGATCCAGGGACAGATCATCAATCTTTTGGAAGACCTGCAACGCCGGCTCGGCCTTGCCTACCTCTTCATCGCGCATGATCTCGCCGTCGTGCGGCACATTTCGATGCGCGTGGTCGTGATGTATTTCGGCCGCGTCATGGAAGTGGCGGATCGCGACGAGCTCTATGACCAGCCACTGCATCCCTACACGAAAGTGCTGCTCGATGCGGCGCCAGTGCCGGATCCGACGATCGAGAAGGGCCGTGAACCACGGCTGATCAAGGGCGAGCTGCCCTCTCACATGTCACCGCCGTCCGGCTGCGTTTTCAACACGCGTTGCCCGATGGCGAGCGATGAATGCCGCAGGATCGTGCCGTCACTGGAAGAGAAGCGGCCCGGTCATTTCGCGGCCTGCATCAAGGTTTGATCATCGGAGAGAAATTTACATAGCGAAAACAGGAGTTAAGTGGGGCGTCGCGTCAATCAATAACGACAAAAAACATACTCTAAAGGGAGAAACGAAGATGATGAGGAAAGTGGGCTTGTGGGTCGCGACCATTGCGGCCCTCGCATTCGCGGGACACGCCGCAAATGCGCAGACGCCGAAACAGGGCGGCACATTGAACTTCGCCATCAGCGCGGAGACACCGCACTACGATCCGCATGGCAGCGACACCTATGCAACGCTGCATTTTTCGGCGCCGTTCTATTCGACGCTGCTGCGGTTCAATCTCGACAAGTTTCCGGAGGTCGAAGGCGACCTTGCTCAATCCTGGGAAGTCGCGCCGGATCTCATGACCTTCACGTTCAAGCTGCAGCCGAACGTGAAATTCCATGACGGTACGCCACTCACGTCGGCTGACGTGAAGGCGACCTATGACCGCCTGCGCAACCCGCCGGAGGGCGTGGTCTCGACACGCAAGGCCACTTTCAACGATATCGGCACGATCGAAACACCCGATCCGCTGACCGTGGTCTTCAAGATGAAGAACGTGAACGCTGCGATGCTCGAACACTTTGCATCGCCGTGGAACGTCATTTATGCGGCGAAGGATCTCGCTGCCGATCCAGCCTCCCCCCGCACCAAGATCAACGGCACAGGCCCGTTCACGTTCGTTGAGCACGTGAAGGGCAGCCATGTCGCCGGCAAGAAGAACCCTGATTACTTCAAGAAGGGTCTCCCCTATCTCGATGGTTTCCGCGGCATCTTCACCTTGCAGGCAGCGGCCATGCTGAACGCCGTGCAGGGCGGACAGGTTCTTGGCGAATTCCGTGGCATCTCGCCGGCAGAGCGCGACCGCCTCGTCTCGGCGATGGGCGACAAGATCCGCATCGAGGAATCGAGCTGGACGCTCAACCTGCTCGTTGTCTTCAACACCGAGAAGAAGCCGTTCGACGATGTACGGGTGCGCCGCGCCCTGTTGATGGCGATCGATCGCTGGGGCGGCAGCCAGGGCCTCTCGCGCATTTCGACGCTGCGCTCCGTTGGAGGCGTGATCCGTCCGGGCTCGCCGATGGCGACACCGGAAGCCGAACTGGTGAAGCTGCCGGGCTTCTCGAAGGACATCAAGAAGTCGCGCGAGGAAGCCAAGAAGCTGCTGGCGGAAGCCGGCGTGCCGAACCTGAAACTGCAATTGTGGAATCGCAATCTCGCGATGCCTTACACGCCGGCCGGCATTTTCCTCGTCGACCAGTGGCGGCAGATCGGGGTTGAGGTCGAACATGTACAGTCCGACACCGGCAAATATCTCGCCACCATGTCGTCGGGTCAGTTCGACGTCGCGATCGATTTCTCGAACCTGTTCATGGACGATTCGAGCCTTGGTCTAGCCAAGTATCTGTCGGTCACGCGCGCGCCGGAAAACCGGTCGCGTTCGAAGGACCCGGAACTCGACAAGCTCTATGACGACCACATGCGTGAGCGGGATCCGGAAAAGCGCAAGGCACTGATCCGCGCGTTCGAGAAGCGTCTGTTCGAGCAAGGCTACCAGCAGCCGATCCTGTGGTGGCACCGCATCGTGCCGACCCACAAGACCATGATGGGCTGGAAAATGTCGCCCAGCCACAATCTCGGCGCCGACCTCGCCACAGTGTGGTTGCAGCAATAACGCAGCTCTTTGCTTCTCCCCGCACCGAAGTCGGATGTTTCCGACTTCGGTCATCAAAAGTGTCGAACTCGGGTAAACCCGAGTTCGAATGCGGGGAGAAGGTGCCGAGGACCAACGGTCCGAGGCGGATGAGGGGCATTCGCATATATCAGACATGCCCCTCATCCGACTTGCTCGCTCATGCTCGCAAGCCACCCTCTCCACGCTAAAGCGGGGCGAGGGAAAGGAAGATGCCCATGCTCCGTTACACCATCAGCCGCGTGCTCCTGACGATCCCGACGCTGCTCGGCGTCGCGGTGCTGGTCTTTTTCATGCTGCGGGTCGTTCCCGGCGACGTGGTCGAGATCAAGCTGCGCGGCGACGGCGGCAGCGTGACACAACAGGTGATCGATGCCGAGCGCGCGCGCCTCGGTCTCGACAAGCCGCTCGCGACGCAATTCGCCGAGTGGATGGTTGGCGTCGCCACACTGAATTTCGGCAACTCGATGTGGACCGAGCGGCCGGTGACGGAGGAGATCCGGCTACGCTTCGAGCTATCGTTCCAGGTCGCGATCATGGCGACCATCATCGCCGTACTGATCGCGATCCCGCTTGGAACCATGGCGGCGCTGTTCCGCGATACCTGGATCGATTATCTCGTGCGCATCCTCACCATCGGCGGATTGTCGATCCCGTCCTTCTGGTTCGGCATGTTGATCATGCTGGGCCTGCTGGCCTTCTTCAACTGGCTGCCGCCGATCACCTTCACGCCGATCTATGTGGATCCCGTCGCCAATCTCACGCAGTTGATCTGGCCCGCGCTCGCGGTCGGCTATCGGTATTGTGCCGTCGTCGCACGCATGATCCGCTCCTCGTTGCTGGAAGTGCTGAACGAGGATTACATCCGCACTGCCCGCGCCAAGGGCGTCTATGAGAGACTGGTGATCTCGCGACACGCGTTGCGCAACGCTCTCCTCCCCGCCATCACCGTGATCGGCCTCGAATTCACCTTCCTGATCGGCGGCCTTGTCGTTACCGAGCAAGTGTTCAACCTGAACGGCATCGGCCAGCTGTTCGTGCAGAGCATTTCGCGCAACGACTTCACGCTGATTCAGGGCATGGTGATGCTGATCGCCGCCTTCTACGTGTTCGTCAATCTGGCGATCGACCTGCTCTACGCCGTGTTCGATCCACGCATCCGCTACGGGTGATCACGATGACCGCAGTTTCCCCCACCGACATTTCCGTCGAAACACCGAAAATTCGCAAGCCGCGCGGCGCGATCATCGAGTTCATTTATCAGCAACCGCTCGGCACTGTCAGCTTTGTCATCATTTTGGCGATGATGTTCGCCGGTATATTCTGTGAATGGGTCGCGCCATACGATCCGCTCGCGATCGACTTCGCCTCCATCCTCGCCCCGCCCTCATTGGAGCATTGGTGCGGGACCGACGCCTTTGGCCGCGATATCTGCTCACGGCTGATCTACGGGGCGCGCACCGCCCTCGTGATCGGCTTTTTCTCGTCCTTCATCGGCTCGACGCTGGGCGCTATTCTCGGCGTCGCTTCAGCCTATTTCGGCGGCCGGATCGACAACGTCATCCAGCGGCTGATGGATATCCTGCTCGCTTTCCCGCTGATCGTGCTGGCGCTGGTGGTGGTTGCAGCGCTGAAGCGCTTCGTCATCGGCGGTGTTGACGTGAACCTGGTCTTTGCCATCGCCATTCCGATCATCCCGCGCGTCGCCCGTGTGGTACGCGCGGCCGCCTTGTCGGTGCGGGTGATGCCCTATGTCGATGCGGCGCGGGCCGCCGGCTATTCGAACAGCCGCATCATCTTCCGCCACATGTCACCGAATGTTGTCGCGCCCTATCTGATCATGCTGACGGCGTTCATTGCGCAAGCGATCCTGGCCGAGGCCTCGCTGTCGTTCCTCGGCCTCGGCGTTGCCGAACCGACCGCTGCCTGGGGTCTGATGTTGTCCGGCAATGCCGCCGACTTCTATCGCGAGGCGCCGTGGATGATCCTGTTTCCCGGCGCGGCGATTTCGCTCGCGGTGTTTGCGTTCAACCTGTTCGGCGACAGCTTGCGGGATTACCTGGACCCGCGGTTCAAGTCCTGACAGGTGTCATTCCGGGACGCTGCGAAGCGGCAAGCCCGGAATGACGGCCGCGTCATCATCGCAGCGACTTTTGCATTTCGTGGGTCCACTCAGTCGTTGAACAGCAAATCGCGCGTCAGGTCGTCAATATGACGGACGGCCCGCAAAGCCGACTTCAGGCGCTCTTGGTCTTGCGCTGTCAGGCGTTTGACGGCGACCGCATTGCTTGCCGGTTTACCGGCTTGGATATCGGCCAGTTGCTGCGCGAGGATGAGATCCTGGAATGTCGCATGGGCGGCAATTAGCGCGTCGATATCCTGATCGCCGCCGAGATCGCGTGCCTCGATGCCACGCAACCTTGCCGGGGTCGCGCGCTCCAGAACATGGTGACAGATCGCCAGTGCCCGCGCCATCGACACGATCCCGAACAAGCCGGTACGCTTTAGATCGATCCGTCCTCCATCGGTGCGGATACCGCCGAAAAAGCCGATCCCGCGCTCGACCTGACCGGACGCCTCGACGAGAAGCTTGGCGAACACGATCCTTCCTTTCGCAACGTCAAATGCGTGACGCCACAGCGCGTCGGCAAGCGCGACCTTTCCGTGCACGCCGCGCATGTCGAAGAAGATATCGACCGCCAGCAAATCGCCCGGTTTGGAGCGGCCGATCCAGTCGTCAATGCGCGCTTGCCAGGTCGCGACCGAGCCGCGCCAATCGGCGTTGCTCGCCATCACCCCGCCCCCGCAATAGGGAACGCCGACCTCGTGCAGGATATCGGCGACATGAGCGCCCAGCATTGAGAACCACTTGTCCTCAGGTCCGCCAGCCTGGCCCTCTTCAAAGATCAGCGCGTTATCCTGGTCCATCGCCAGCAGGCTTTCGCCACGCCCCGCCGAGCCGAGCACTGTCATGACATAAGGACAGGGCGGCTCGCCTTCGCCGGCTTCGATCAAGCGGCGCTCCGCGATTACTGTTGCCTGACGTGTCAGTGCGGCGAGTTCGTGCGAGATGATCGCCGCAATGTCGCGGGCAGCAATGCCTTCAGCCAGGAGCGAAGCTGCAACATGCGGCAGCTTCGCCCAAGCCGCGCCGAGCGCATGCACATCGTCGGCCTCGTCGATCTCGTCGCCGAGCGAAATCGCCTCCCCGGCGCGCAACCGCAGGAAATCACGCGCCGACACTGCGCCGACAATAAAGCCCGCGTCATCGGTCACGCCGAGATGCCGGATCTTCATCCGGCTCATGCGACCGATACCGCGATAGACAAAGTCATCTGCAGGCACAGTCACGAGCGGACGGCTCATGATTGACTCCACACCCAGCCGAAGCACTCCTTCGCCTTCGGCTGCGAGTGCACGCAAGATGTCGCGCTCTGTCACGATACCGGCTGCGTAGGACGGGAGCTGCTCCAATGAATAACCGGCAGGCGCGACAAAGACCGAAGATACCCTGTCACGCATGAATAGCGCGAGCGCGTCGCCGAGCGTGTGATCAGCGGAAATGATCTTCGGCGGCGCCGACATGACATCGCAGATACGATGCCGATAGGGGTAACTGTCGATGCGATCGAGCACGTTCTCGGCGCCGTCGTGAGCGCGCTCCGCGTCCGGCGTGATCCAACCGGCTTGATGCTGGCGGTCGAGGGTCCTGCTGAGCGCCCGGCAAGCTTGTGACGCTTCAGCGAAAGTCCGGATGCCGTTGTCCCGCAACTTCGGTATCAATGCCTGAAAGAGACGGGCTGCCGTTTTGGCATCACCGACGGCCGAATGACGGTGCGTGACCTCCACTCCGAACCGTGCGGCCAGATCGTCAAGCGATTCATGAGCGAGACATGGATCGATGAGCTGCACAAGATACTGCGTGTCCAGCGTGCGCGGCACTGACCAAGTCAGGTCGGCCCGTCTGCATTCCTGCTGCAGCACGGCAAGGTCAAAGCCCAACGTATGACCGACAATGACCCGGTCGCCAATGAATTCCAGAAAATCCGGCCACATGGCTTGGAAGACAGGCGCACTCGCCACCTTCTCATCATTGATCCCATGAATGGCGGTGGACAGCGCGGGGATCGATTCTCCGGGATTGGCTAGGCTGTGAAACACGTGTCCGGCGTTGATGCGTCCGCCGACGATGCGAATGCCAGCGATCTCCAGAACGCGCGCCTTGCGAGGGTCGAGGCTCGTGGTTTCGGTATCAATCACCACCGCATCGAGCGAGATCAGGGGCGTCGCATTGGTAACTGCGGCCATCGATCCCGATCCATCCCTCTCATGCGGCGCGCAGATGTCTCATCAGCGCGGCCGCATCCATGCGCTTTCGTAATTCCTCCTGCATGGCAACAAGCTGCAACTGCATGAAGCTGCGCGCGGTCGGCGCATCGGGCGTGAGGAAAGGCTTGTCGAACGGCATCAACGCGAAATAGCGCTCGGCGAACAGTTGAGGGATGTCGATCACGCGTTTCGGCGGATGCGTGCTCAGTCGTTCGAGATGTAGGGCGAGGTCGGCACGCGATTGGCTCCATTCGTCATCGGAAACGGCCTCCGGCTTCGGATATCGATCGAACACCGACAGGACAATCCTGATCAGCGGGTCGAGGGTACTGCGACGATCATCCTGCGAGTATTCAGCCAACGTTCCTTCGATCGCTTCGCCGACCATCGCAAGTCCAAGCGGATAGGCACGCCAGCGCGATCGATCGAGTGCATTCTGAAAGCCTTTATCCGCAAGCATGACCTTGGCGTAATGGCCGGAACGGGCACGCGTGTAATCGTAAATGCCCTTCTGAACGAGAAATGCCGCTTGCTCGTCAATGAAGCCCGCAAGCTGATCGATATCTTTGATGGCCGGCTTGCGGCGCAGGAAGAAATCAAGAAGGCCCATTCGTCACCTGTCGCCAACCCCGCCGTTCTCGCAATGCAACGCGAACTTCTCGCAACTGCGAATACTCTCACCCGCAAAAGACTAGCAATTTCCAGCCGTAAAATCCGTCTTTTGGCCGAAAGTCTTATAAGTGCGCTCGCGGGACAATGTTACTTTTCCGTATCTTTTTTGCAGCTCGGCATAAAGACCGAGAAGTTCAGGCGGCAGCTAGGGGGTGCCGCAAGCCAGCCGGGTCAACCGGCGCCCCTCATACTTAACACCCGGAGCGCAAGCATCCGGACATTGGAGGGAAAGGTAACCGGCCCATGTCACAGCAGACAGCAGCGCATCAAACAACTGCGCAGGAAACGTCTGCCAATGATCAGGCTCATTGGCGCAAGACGACTAACCTAATGTGGACGCATCTCGCGATCTGGTTCTTCTTTGGCTACGTGGTGCATATGTTCGCACCCGCATTGAACAAGATCGTCATTCTTGGATTTCCGCTCGGCTTCTATATGGCCGCGCAAGGCTCGCTGATCGCGTTCGTTGTCCAGCTTTTCCTCTTCGCGAAACAGCAGGACAAGATCGACCGCGAATTCGGCGTGGCCGAAGACGATTGAGGGGTAAGCACACATGGCTACTCAAACCTCAGACAGAAGCAACGACTTCATCAACAATCTCGGCAAGATTTACGGTCTTTATACAGGCGGCTTTCTTGCTTTCGTGATTCTGCTCGCGATTCTCGAACAGGTCGGCGTCCCGAATAGAGTCCTCGGCTATCTGTTCGTATTCTTCACCATCGCGGTGTACGCCATCATCGGCGTGCTTTCGCGTACGGGCCAGGTCTCGGAATATTACGTCGCAGGCCGGCGCGTTCCTGCGCTCTACAATGGCATGGCGACTGGCGCGGACTGGATGTCGGCGGCATCGTTCGTCGGCATGGCCGGCACCCTCTTCCTGCTCGGCTATGACGGCCTGGCCTGGGTGCTGGGCTGGACCGGCGGCTACGTGCTGGTGTCGGTGCTGGTCGGACCGTACTTGCGCAAATTCGGCGCCTATACCGTCCCTGACTTCATGTCCTACCGGTTCGGCGGCAACTTTGCCCGCTTCCTGGCGGTGGTTGTGCTGTTCTGCTGCTCCTTCACCTATGTGACGGCGCAGATTTACGGCACCGGCATCATCGCCTCGCGCTTCCTTGGAATGTCATTTGAAATCGCGGTGTTCGTGGGACTGGCTGGCATCCTGCTCTGCTCGATGCTGGGTGGCATGCGAGCCGTCACCTGGACGCAGATCGCCCAGTACATCGTGCTGATCGTGGCGTACCTGACACCGATCATCATCCTGTCCACCAAGAAATATGGCATTCCGATCCCGGAACTGACCTACGGACAGGCGATCGCAGAAATCACCGCGCGTGAAGGACAAATGCTGAAGGAAGGACTGGCGACCGCGGCCAATCTCAAGCCGCATATCCAGCCGTGGTTGAACTACACGCCGCTCAACTTCTTTGCGATTATCTTCTGCATGATGGTGGGCACAGCGTCATTGCCGCACATCCTGATGCGCTACTTCACCACTCCGTCGGTACGTGAAGCCCGTCAGTCAGTGGCGTGGTCGTTGTTCTTCATCTTCCTCCTTTACTTCTCGGCGCCGGCCTATGCGGCGTTCTCGAAGCTGGAGGTCTATACCAACATCATCGGGCGGAGCATTGAGGATATCCGTCCCTGGATGTTCACCTGGGGCGAACTCGGCCTGATCCAGATCTGCGGCAAGAATGCTTCGAGTCTGGCGGATGTAGCCGCAGCTTGTAAAGCGATTGCCGGACATCCCGGCGTCGTGCGTCTGCAGGACTTTGTGATCAATACGGACGTGATCGTGCTTTCCACGCCGGAAATCGCGGGCCTTCCATATGTGATCGCAGGCCTGGTCGCCGCCGGCGGTCTGGCGGCGGCGCTCTCGACCGCAGACGGTCTCCTGCTCGCCATCGCCAACGCGCTGTCGCACGACATCTACTACAAGATGATCGATCCGAACGCGCCGACGGTGCGGCGTCTGACGGTCGCCCGTGTCCTCTTGCTGTTGGTCGCCATCGCGGCGGCTGCAACGGCAGCAACCAAGCCTGCAGACATTCTCGCCATGGTGGGCTGGGCGTTCTCGCTCGCCATGGCGGGCAACTTCCCTGCCCTTATTATGGGTATCTGGTGGAAGCGGGCAACGACGGCCGGTGCCGTCGCCGGAATCATCGGCGGCTTTGGCCTCGCCCTGTTCTACCTGGTGTGTACCCGCTACTTCCCAGGCTACGGCGTAGCGTATTTCGGAATGTCCTCCCTGCCCAATCCGGCTGGCGCTCCGCTGGTTGATCTGGCCAAGGCGATGGCAGCTCCGAATGCGATGGACACGTTCGTCGCCGCGAGCCATCCGATGGCCTCGAAAGTTGGCTGGTTCGGGATCAACAACATTGCCGCAGGTCTGATCGGCATGCCGATCGGCTTCCTGCTGATCTATGTTGTGAGCCTGATGGGCAAGGAACCGTCGAGGGAGATGCAGGCTTTCGTGGATGAAATCCGCAAGCCACGCGGCCGCACGATTCTGCAAGAAAAAGACTAGATCTGAAAAACAGGCGTCAGACCACGCGGGGTTCCAAGACAACTTGGAACCCCGCATTTTTTCAACACGCCGCAACGACTTTGCGATACATCAAACTGTACGCGCGCCGGAGATATTCAGAGTGCAAACGACGTCCTTCTGGGGCCTTTGGTATTTCCACCTGCCGAACTTCATCCTGGCCGTCGTGATGTACACGATGCTCGGCCGCGCCCTGCTTGGCCTGATTATCGAGCCGAACTCCAAGAATTACATCTGGCGCGGCTTTTGTGCGATCACTGATCCCTTCCTCCAAATGTTGGCCGTCGTCACGCCGAAGGCAACCGCACCGGTCGTCCAATGGCTGTTCGGCTTTGTGTGGCTATTCTGGCTGCGCGTGCTGTGGTTGCTGCTGTTCATCTTCACCGGCCTGCTGAAGGTGGCCGGGTCATGAACGAACGCAGCTTCTATTACATCGGCATTGCCTTTTTCGGGATGATCAACGGTATCTTCAATCCGCTGTTCTTCTTCGTCTTCCAATTGTCGGCTTATCTGATGGCCGAGCCATTGTTTGGCAGCACGGCAGCGATCGCCTATTTCTCCTCGCTGATGCTGTCCACCGGAACGGTGATCCTGGCCGGCATACCGGCCGCGTTCTATGAACGCTTCATTGGCGCAAAGGACGATTCCACGGTGACCTCATTGTGGATCTGGCTCGCCGGAACTGCGGTTTTGAGCCTGCCCGCCATCGGCAATTTTCTCAAAATCGGCCTCTGAAAGGCGCTCCTCGCGCCCGACGTTTTCCTGCCGCTTTCCGGAACCACGTTGACGCCCCCCGCGTTCAGCGGTTGCAGGCTGTAGCGCGGCGTGGCTGCCGGCTTGGTTCTTGCTGGCAAACACGCATCAAATCGAACTCATCCCGGAGAGGAGACGTCAATGGAGAAGGTGTCCAATCGATAAGGAGACCCGCATGGATGCATTTTCACGTTTCGCGTTTTTCACCGTTGTGCGCGACGCCAGCTTCTCCGCCTTGGCTGCAGGCATTCTGATGATTGCGTACAGCTTCGACCTGTCACTGGCTCTGGTGATTGGCGCGTCGGTCGCCATGTTCTTTACTGCGGTCATGCTGGTGCGCGCCCTCGTTCTGACCGAGGAGCGTGTTGTCGCGACCGAACCATGGCTGGTGATGCAACCAGAGGAGCGGCCGGTCGGCGATGCTGGCCGCGCCTACGCATATGAGCAACTCGAAACGATGCTGTTGGCCGGCGCCAAGAGCGCAGCCGGCATCGCATCGCTGCTGTTCGGGTTGGGCCTTCTCACATCCTGGGTGTAGCTGTTGAACTGATACACCAGTTTGTGACCGAGCCTGCCTGCGGCTTTTGCTACTTTTGATTGACTGGCTGTCAGCTTCGCCTGGGACAAGCATGGAGCATATGCGCCGCATCGCGTTCGAAACGGTCCTGCGCGCTTGCGCCTTTGCGTCGCTTGGCATTTTTTGCGTCATGATCGGGATGTCATTCGATCCGAAGCTGGCGTTTCAGGCGGGCGGATTTCTCACCACCGTCATGGCATTCATTCTGATCCTGAAGTCGCGTGAGGCGCTGACCAAGGACTATCGCCGGACCGAGATGTGGCTTTACATCGACCGGAATTTCCGTCCTCCCGAAGCTTATGCGCAGTGGGCCAGTTCCACCGTGCTCCGCGACGTCTATCTCACCTTTGCAATGTGGACGGCGGCCGTTTCGATCGTGATGTGGGCTCTGGCATTGCTGTTCTCGCTGGCAGGAGCCAGTTCGACGCTTGCGCGCGACGCCGCAACACCTCCGCGTCCGGTTGTCGACACCCGACCAATCAATGCGTCCGTGCCGTCGGCCGAGCAACGGCGCCCTGTACCGGCCATCCGTTATCAGGTGTTTCCTTAACCGAACGGCGAAAGCACGATAACTGTGCCTTCCTCGCGCCGCCAAATTGCATCGAACCAAGCTGCATCAATATGTGATGGTGCTCCGCACCCCGACCACGGCGCCGCTCCGGACTGCGCGGCCGGGAGCCGCAGCATCCGGCACATTCCCACCCGGATGAAACACATACTGAAAAACCGGCTGCACGGTCCAACCCGGCTTGATCTGCGCCTGATAGCTCGCTTCGAACAGCATCTCGTAGTCCCGCACCGGCTGCATCTGCCCTAGCAGGGCAATCGTGTCGCGATCGAGCGCGCTCGCCCGATCGGACATGCGTGCATAGATCAGACTGGCGCCGAACTTATCGTCGGGCCGACCCGGCAGCATCCCTGAGAAAACGACACCCGTATCCACGAATAGATCGACGAGATTCCGGTCGGATTGCGTGCCGGAGAAGCGGCCGAAAATGCTGATGCCGCTGTTGGCATCGCCGCCTGCGGGCCGATAGATCTGCTGATCAAAAATTCCGTAAATGCCACTTGTGCTACGAAACTGACGAGCGATGCCGCTGCTTAGGGGATGCGCCAGCGAATGACCGTGATGGTCAAAAAGCTGATCGTCGAATTTGCCGAAATGGTACCAACCGCCAAGACGAAGAATGCCCGCCAAGCCAGTAGCCCCCTTGTCTTGATTGTATCGGTATTGGAGCTCCGCCATCAGCAAAGGCGGGTCGTTGACGCGAAAATTGGTGCCATGACGGTTCTCAGTCGCCTGATTGCCCGGGTTGCCGTTAAAGAGCGCAACCAGTAGAGACCAATGATCATCCGGCGTAAATTTCAGGCGCATACCCGGCGTGGACAACGGATAGGCCGGGCCTCCGCTTGGCAGATTGGCGCCCAGGATCGTTGGCCAGTCGTTGCTGATGAACATCTTGGCATAGTCGCTGACGAAAAATTCGCCGTCCGCAGTAATTTGCCCGACGCGGATACTGAAAGCGTCGTTGAACAATTTCTGCTCGAGCCAAAGCTCGGACAGGCGCGTGGACGGCACGGCTTCGATATTGCTGATGGTGATCAGGCTTTCGAAATGATCGTCGCGGAGACCGTTCGAGTTGTGAATCTGAAAGCCGTTGGCAAAGAAGCTCAGCCCCTTCCATCCGAACAGCTTCTCTAGATCCGCGTTTAATAGACCTTCGAGCTTGCCTTCATAGATCCCGCCCCGGCGGACCCCGCCGGAGACATTGCCCAGCACCTCCCCCGTATAGATCAGGCTGTACGAAATCCCCCGTTCGCTAAGCCGCTTGCGGGTGCCAAATGGATCGCCGTCGCTCGGCAGACTCGTTGCAATCGAGGGTGAAGGAAGCCCGTTCTCGGTGTCCGCAATGGCGGTGTAATGCCACCCCAGCCCCACTAAAATGAGACAGCTCAAGACGAGCCGGTTCAGAAGAGCTGCCGATCTCTTCCAAGAATGCAAATCAGTTGCAAATGCAACAAGCCCGAAAACAACGGGTTTATAACGACAATTTTCCAATTCCACGCCCCAGTTGCGATTAGCTCGCAATAAGGATTGACACAGAGCCGAGTTCTGCGCAAGTTGTTTGCAACTAATTCGCAACTGCAATAAAATTGCAGGGCAGCGCTGGTGGTCACTAGCAACACAGTGGGAATGAATTGGAATGACGAAGCCTTTGCTCCGCCGACTGGCTGCGGCCGCTGTCATTGCGGGATTGATTGCCACGGGTATCCTCAACCCGGCTCAGGCGCAGACCGCGAACCACAAGCCGTTCCGCGTGGTGACCACGTTCACCGTGATCCAGGACATCGCGCAGAATGTCGCCGGTGACAAAGCGATCGTCGAATCCATCACCAAGCCCGGCGCCGAAATCCATGATTACCAGCCGACCCCGCTCGATATCGTGCGGGCGCAGTCGGCCGACCTCGTATTGTGGAACGGCTTCAACCTCGAACGCTGGTTCGAGCGGTTCTTCGATAACGTCAAGGAGGTGCCGAGCGTCGTCGTCACCGAGGGTATCGAACCGATGGGGATCACCGAAGGCCCCTATACCGGCAAACCGAACCCACATGCCTGGATGTCGCCCGCAAACGCGCTCATCTATGTCGAGAATATCCGCAAGGCGCTGGTGAAGTTCGATCCGAAGAATGCGGATGCTTACAACAGGAATGCCGCCGCTTATTCGGAAAAGATCAAGGCGCTCGACGACCCGTTGCGCAAGCGTCTTTCAGCCATCCCTGAGAACACACGCTGGCTGGTGACCAGCGAGGGCGCCTTTAGCTACCTGACCCGCGATTATAAAATGCGCGAAGCCTATCTCTGGCCCATCAATGCCGACGAGCAGGGCACACCGAAGCAGGTCCGGCACGTGATTGATCTGGTGCGCAAGAACAAGATTCCGGTCGTGTTCAGCGAAAGCACAATCTCCGATCGCGCGGCCAAGCAGGTCGCACGGGAAACCGGAGCGCGCTACGGTGGCGTCCTGTATGTGGATTCGCTCAGCGCCGCGAATGGCCCGGTGCCGACATTTCTCGATCTGTTGAACGTGACGGTCAATACCATCGTGAAAGGTTTCGAAAAATGAATGCGCCGACGCATGGTTTGAAGCTTGCGCCTGACCTTGGCGCCAGCATTTCCGTGCGTAATCTCAGCGTGACCTATCCGAACGGCTTCACCGCCGTTCGGGACGCCAGCTTTTCGCTCGATCCCGGCACCATCTGCGCGCTGGTGGGGATCAACGGCAGCGGCAAATCCACGATCTTCAAGGCGATCATGGGTTTCGTGCGACCATCCTCCGGCGAAGTCCAGCTCTGCGGGATGCCGGTCGACGACGCGGTGAAGAAAAATATCGTCGCCTATGTGCCACAGAGCGAGGACGTGGACTGGAATTTTCCGGTTCTGGTTGAGACCGTCGTGATGATGGGGCGGTACGGCCACATGAATTTCCTGCGCATGCCATCGCGCGCCGACCGCTACAAGGTCGACCAGGCGCTCGAACGGGTCGGAATGAGCGCCTACCGCCACCGGCAGATCGGCGAGTTGAGCGGCGGTCAGAAAAAGCGGATATTCCTCGCGCGCTCGCTGGCGCAGGAAGGCAAGATCATCCTGCTCGACGAGCCATTCACAGGCGTCGATGTGAAGACAGAGACGGCGATCATCGGCCTGCTCCGCGAACTGCGCGCCTCCGGCCATCTGATGCTGGTCTCGACCCACAATCTCGGCAGCGTGCCGGATTTCTGCGACCAGGTGGTGCTGATCAACCGCACGGTGCTGGCCGCCGGCCCGACGTCCGAAGTGTTCACACAGAAGAACCTCGAACGCGCTTTCGGTGGCGTGCTGCGCAACTTCCAGCTCGGCGGACGCGACCTGCATGACGACGACGATGCGCGTAGCGTCACCGTTCTGACCGACGACGAGCGGCCGCTGGTGTTCTATGGCGACCGCCCCGAAAAGCGCAAAGATCCGGACTCGAAATGACCGCGCTCCTCAGCGAATTGCTGGTGCCGTTCAGTTACAACTACATGCTGAAAGCGATGTGGGTGAGCGCGCTGGTCGGTGGCGTTTGCGCCTTTCTCTCGGCCTATCTGATGCTGAAAGGCTGGTCGCTGATGGGCGACGCACTGGCGCATTCCATCGTGCCCGGAGTCGCCGGTGCGTACATCCTCGGTGCTCCATTCGCGATTGGCGCGTTCTTCGCCGGCATTCTCGCGTCGTTCGCCATGCAGTTCGTCAAACAGAAATCGCGGCTGCGTGAGGACGCGGTGATCGGCCTCGTCTTCACGGCTCTGTTTGCACTCGGCCTCCTGATGGCCTCGATCTGGCCGACCTCCGTCAGCATTCAGACCATCGTGCTCGGCAACATCCTTGCGATTTCCGATGAAGATGTGGTGCAGGTGGCGGCCATCGCCGCGGTGTCGCTCGCCATTCTGGTGATGATCTGGAAGGACCTGATGGTGACCTTCTTCGACGAGAGCCACGCCCGCTCCATCGGCATCCGAACCGGCTTTCTCAAGGTCGTATTCTTCACCTTGCTCTCCGCCTGCACGGTGGCTGCGCTGCAGACCGTCGGCGCATGTCTCGTGATCGCAATGGTGGTGACGCCGGGCGCCACCGCCTACCTGCTCACCGACCGGTTCGGGCGGCTGATCGTCATCAGCGTTGCGCTCGGCGTGACCACGAGTTTCGCCGGCGCCTATATCAGCTATTTCCTCGACGGCGCGACCGGCGGGGTGATCGTCACCCTGCAGACATTGCTGTTCCTGATGGCGTTCTATCTCGCGCCCAAGCACGGCGTGCTGGCGGCACGACGCCGCCGTATGACCGTAACGGAGAGTGCGACAGCCGAGGGCGCGGCATGACCACATTGATCGATATCTTCGCAACGCCCCTCGCCTATCCGTTCATGCAGCGGGCACTGGTCGTGTCGCTTCTGGTTGCTGCGGTCTGTGCCGTCCTGTCCTGCTATCTGGTGCTCAAGGGCTGGTCACTGATGGGAGACGCTATCTCGCATGCGGTGCTGCCCGGCATCGTGGTTGCCTATGTGCTCAGCATTCCGCTGGCGATCGGAGCTTTCGTCGCCGGCCTCGCCTGCGCGCTCTTCACCGGCTATCTGAAGGAGAACAGCCGCGTGAAGGAAGACACGGTGATGGGCATCGTGTTTTCCGGCATGTTCGGCTTTGGCCTCGTGCTGTTCACCAAGGTGGAGACCGAACAGCATCTCAATCACATTCTGTTCGGCAACGTGCTCGGCGTGACGACACAGGACCTGATCGAAACCGCCATTGTTGCGGGTGGCACGCTGCTTGTCGTGTTGCTCAAGCGCCGCGATCTCTTGCTCTACTGCTTCGACCCCAATCACGCCCGCTCGATTGGATTACCGGTCCGGCTCCTGCATTACGGCCTGCTAGTGCTGCTGTCGCTCACCATCGTGGCGTCGCTGAAAGCGGTCGGCATCATTCTTGTGATCGCAATGCTGATCGGGCCCGGCGCGACCGCCTATCTCCTCACCGACAGCTTCGAGCGCATGCTGGTGCTCGCGACCGGCGTCGCCTTACTGTCGGCCCTGATCGGGACCATTGTCAGCTTCCATATCGATGGTGCGACGGGCGCCTGCATCGTGCTCGCACAGGCGTCCTTCTTTGCGCTGGCTTTTCTGTTTGCGCCGAAGCGGGGCATCCTCAGACAGCGATCAGGCGCTGAGATTGGCGCCGAACCGTAAGCGTCAGGATCGGATTCGGCTGCAGGCAGGCCGCTACTTAGTCCGCGTCCTGATCGTCGGATTTCCCGTAGTAGTTCTTGCCGATCTCGATCGGATCGCGCCCCTGGCTGCGGCGATGCAGGTTGGTATCGCGCAATGAATAGACGCAGCCGCAATATTCCTGCTGATAGAATTCCTCGCGCTTGCTGATCTCGATCATGCGGGCGGCGCCGCCGCCCTTGCGCCAGTTGAAATCCCAATAGCTCAGCCCTTCGTAATGGCTGGCAGCGCGCTTTCCGCAATCGTTGATCTGCGCCATGTTCTTCCAGCGCGAGATGCCGAGCGACGACGTCATCACCGGAAAGCCGTGCTCGTGCGCGTAAAGCGCGGTGCGTTCGAAGCGCATATCGAAACACATGGTGCAGCGGATGCCGCGTTCCGGCTCCCACTCCATCCCCTTTGCCCGGGCAAACCAATTGTCCTTGTCGTAATCCGCATCGACGAAGGCAACGCCGTGCTTTTCCGCGAAGCGGACATTCTCGTCCTTGCGCAGAAGATATTCGCGTTCCGGATGAATGTTCGGATTGTAGAAAAAAATCGTGTAGTCGATGCCCGACGCCAGCATCGCTTCCATCACCTCGCCGGAACAGGGCGCGCAGCAGGAATGCAGCAGCACTTTTTTCTGGCCGCCGGGCGGTGTCAGTTCTTTGCGATCGATCGGAAGCATGGCGGCGTTCTAGCCTAAAGCCGTGGCGGACGCCAACCGGTCCTGCGCCTGGGAACCGGCGGCATGCGACCCGGCGGCGCAACCCGGAACCCCTCAGCCGGCGCTCGCGTTACCGGGGCCAGGAGAACGTCAAACAAGAGGGTGCCGCAATGGCCGTACCTGTCATGCAGATCCGCCACGACACCAGCGACCGGTGGTGGGTTGCGGCGAAATGGCCGCATGGCCAGATTGAGGACATCATGGGCTTCCGGACCGAAGGCGAAGCCAATGACTGGATCGCCAACAAGCTCGATCAATGGCTGGAACGTCGAAGGAACAGGAAAGAGCAGCCTGATGCATGAGATGCATCGGGTCATCTGTCGCCGCGAAAGCCGACCAGCTCGTCCGTAGACAATGTCGGCCGCGGCCGGATTGACGCGGTGGTTTGTATGCGTGCGATCGCCATCGATTGTCTGAACTGCGGGCATTGCGTTTCAATGCCCGAAACCGAGCTTGAAACGCTCGGCTTCAAGCCCGATGAATCGCTCGTTGTCGTGACAAAAAAGCTGGTCTGTAGCCGCTGTCGCAGCAAGGCAGTGCGTGCTTATCGCTACATCGATGACGACATGCAGCCGGTCTTTCACGGGCCGTCATTGGTGCCGAAGATCGAGTGAGGAATCGTTCCTCAGCCGGACGCGCGGTAGCTATTTTAGCTTCATCTTCGCGGCGTCTTTCGCCATTTCGAGACAGGTGAGCAATTCCACATAGCTCGGCGTACCCATGCGGGCCGTGTCCGAACAGGTGGTCCGATCGCCAGCCGGATACTGGGACCAGTTGGCCTCCAGCTTTTTGCGGGCGTCCCCTTCTTCGCTGATGCAGCGGCTATAGCGCTCGTTCAGGCCAGGGCTATCAAGCCCACCCTTGCAGCTCGGCTCGACATTGAAGCGCGGCACCGCATCGGATGCGGCGATGACGAGTGGCAGCAATAGCGCGACAGCGGGCGTTGGGAAGGCCATGACGATTCTCCGAATTGCCGCAATCTAACAATTATGGCGGCCGCTGGCTATCCGCCTTCCGCCCGTTCGCCAGCAGTGTTAATTTTCGATGCTTTTCGCGCTTGGACAAGCGTGGCCGGTCACAGGGAGGACATCATGGCCAAAGGTCAGCAGAGATCGCCGAAGGAAAAGAAAAAACCGAAAGCCGACGCCAACAAGGTCAAACAGCCATCGGCTTACAAAGCCCAACAACAAGGGATGAAGAAATAGTCCGGTACTGCTTTCCAACCGGCTGACTTTCAAACGGCATGCGCGGGCACAGGCCCGCGCATTTAATTCAACTAATCGCGGCAGCTTAGGCTGCGGTCTTCTTCACCGCCCGCTTCAACGGAAAGGCGGGGCTTTCATAAAGCGCACGCATTTCCATTTCGGTGAACCGGGCCTCGTTCACTTCCAAAGTCGCGCCCAACAGCGCGCCCTGCGGCATCTCCTCAATCGCAAAGCGCAGCGCTTCCGCCGCGGTGTTGAAGCGTTTGTAGGTGAACGGCCCACGTGTCCGGCGGCTGCGGCTCGGATACAGCTCCCCCGGCGCCTTGAAATCGAACCCGGAAAGATCGCGCACTTGCGCCTGCCAACGGGCACGATTGATCGATTGAGGCTCGTTCGCCATGTGTCTTGCTCCTGTTGCTTCTTGGCATCGCAGCGATCTGGAAAGAACAGTCGCTGACGAAACATTGAGAGCCGCTTTAACGCGGCCACAAATAAGGGCCGCGAACCAGCGGCGGCCGAGTGCCCTTTAAATGGGCCTTCCTGACGTGTTTTTCCAGCCTGATTCGCGGCTCGACCGCGCATTAGCCTTGCAGAATTAATGACCTATACCGCACCGCAACAAATTTATCCACCCGACGCAACGCTATTTTCAGGTTTCGCAAAAATCGTCCTTATTTCCCCGTTTGGGGAAAAAATTCCCTGGACTATTCTCCCGGCTCTCATCTGGGGGCACGGAAATAAAAAAGCCCCGGCAATAGCCGGGGCTTTTAACCGCGTGCCGCCGCTGTCCTTAACGGCAGACACGAACCAGGTGGCCGTGGCGCCACGTATTCCAGCAGTGACGTCCATGCCAGTGACGGTGCCCATGCCAGCGATGTCCATGCCAGCGGTGCCCGTGATAACGGTGACGATGCCCGTGATAATGGCGATACCTGGAGTGGTGACGATGCGAGTGATGTCGTCGCTGAGCACTGATGTCGGTGCTAACCTTCACACTGTCCACCGTAGCCACCGGTGTCGCTGACGCTGAGCCCGAAGCAGCCATTGCGGGCGCAGCAAGGCCAAGCGTACAAGCGGCAGCGAAGGCAATTGCAATCATTCTCATCCTGGTACTCCGATAAAGCGGTTTGATGTCCGCTGAAAAATACTTATCGAGCCATTGCGGCAATTCCGCGAGTTACGCATAATTCACGTTGATAAACAGACGTTTAGCTTTGGTTCGAAGTCCCTTTGTATAACCAGCCGGAACAGATGTGCCGTTTCTGGAGCACCGATTGATGAAACGCGTGACGAAACTTGCATTCGCGATCGCTGTCGTACTTGCAACGATCACGGCAGCGGAAGCGCAACCGACAAGCAAGGACGAAGCTGCTGTAATCGCCGCAAAGGACGTGCCGCCTACTGTCGCTTTGCGCATGCGTTGCAAATCGCCGGCGGGTGACGTCACGCGCCGCAGTTTCGCAGGCGGCTTCATCTTCAATCAAACCTGCGCAGGCGCGACGGAGCCGGCAGATCGCTTGGTCTTTGCGACGGACCGCGACGGCGCCAATGCGCGGTTGCTGCAATTTCACCGCCCCGAAGGCCGGCGCGTGTCCGCGCTCGGCAATATTGTCTTCACTCCCGCCGACAACGAGATCGCGGGAACTGTGGGACGGTTGACCCGGCGCATCTGTCGCGCGGAGGGGCGCTGGCGGATGGAGGGCAAGCAACCGGCCCCGGCCCTTGTCTATTGGCGGCAAACGCGCGACTGCGACGGTAAAACCGGATGGCAGGTTATGGTGAATCGCAAGGCTCCCCCGCCGTCGCGGTAATCGCCGCCAAAACCGCCACAATTGGACCTTTGAACTGCCTTCATCACGAACTTGTGAGGCCTTTTTCACATGCCGCTATCGGCATTGGCTTTTCAGGGGAGCGCGCGGGGGCGTCTTGCGCGCATGGAAGGGAGTAACTGCATGTCGGCCATGAAGCGTCTTGGCGATATCGAAAAGAATCCATCGAACGAATTTGAAGGGGAGATCCGTGAATTCATCCGTCGTGACGTCACGATGCGCCGACAGGGCGACGGTGCGGAAGCCGGCACAACGGAGGCTGGCTCGGAGAACCTCAACTCGCTGATCGAGCGCGTTTCCGGCGCAACCGTCACTGAAATCGATCGCTTGATCGCCGAACTGCAGAGTATCCGCACGCTACTCCATAACGAAGGGGAACGCGTCCGCCGCGAGATCACCGGCTATGCTGGCCTCAGCCAATCGGCCGTAGCAACAATGAAAGTCATCGGCGACACATTGTCCCAGCTCAAGCCCGGCAGCTCGCTGACACTGCCGCGCAACGACTGAGCTGACGCTCGCTCGATCTGATTGCAGACCAAGACGTCTGCAATCAGATCGAACACGCCGAACAAAGGTTCACATGCTGCGGGTCGGCAGCGCCACCTCCGGATTTCCGTCACGTTGACGTCTTGTTAAAGCCTCGGCCCAACAAAGGCCATGACTGGCTGGCACTCGACAAAACGGAACACAGAACGGATTGCCGCACGATGAATTCGGCAGTGGGATGTCTGCTGGCAACACTCCTTTGCAGTGCGGCCACAGCGCAGGAACCAGCGACCCAGAATAGCGAAATCGGCGTGAACGCCGATACCGATCAACCGGCATCCGAAGATTTGCCGGAGATCGACTGGAGTCGCGTCGATATCGACGCCTACGATCTCACGCGTTCAGCGGCATCGCGCGAATTGCGCCGTGGCACCGATACCACAATCAAGCCGGTCTGGAACCGGACCCAGAACCTGAACGGGTCCTCCAACATGAGCGTGAACCGATCGCTGTCGACCACCCTCGACACCAAGATCGGCATGGACATGTTCGTTGCACCGTCAGCATCGACCTTCGCCATACCAGGTATGCCGCAGCAGCAATCGACCAGCGCGGCCTGGGCGAGCACCGCACTTCCCTCGTTCGGCCCGTGGGGCTGGGATCAAGCCTCATTGAATGCACGGCTCGATCCGAATGCCGAACAGGGAAAACTCGGCACCACGATCAGCAAATCGATGCCGCTGAACGACCACTGGTCGCTGACTCTTCAGAGCGGAATTGGCGTCAATCAGACCTTCGCTTCATCCTCGCAGATGATCGAGGCCGATCGCTCTGCAAAGCTGAGTTGGTCCCCGACCGGAACGAGTCTGATCGCCGGTTCAAGGATGTCGTCGCTGGACGAGCAATGGCTCAATTCCATCGGCGCCGAACAGAATTTGTTCGGCGGTATTTCCGTGCGCGGCACCGTCAGCGAAACTGCAGCCGGGGGTCACGATCGCACCATTTCAGCAGGCTTCAAGCGGACCTGGTGATCCAGCCGCCAACAGCCTGTGTTCGTCTTCAGCGTGTCCCCTCGTCCTTCGTCACAACATCGACGACCTGACGTTTGGCGGGATCGACGATCACGATTTTTTCATCGGGAAGCTTGGCGAACTTGAAATCGCGCAGCAGGCCGATCTTGTCCTTCACCGAAATCGGCATCTCGTTGAGCATCAGGGAATCGGGGACCTCGTTACCAATCCCGACCGCACTTCCCTCGGGTACAGGCTGCGGCTTCTCGCCTCCAATCTCCCGATAAATCGTCCGCTTATGGTCGGCGGTCAGCCCAATTCCAGGCCCGGTCGGAGATATGGTGGTTTGAGCCTGTAGCGGCGCCGTCAGAAATATCAGTGTAATGAAAGCCGCGCAGGCTAAAGGCCGTTGAAGCATCATAAGGTTCCATGTCGGGGTTATCCGACTGGGATAACCACGGAACCGCTAATCCGTTTCACGGTATAATGGGAAGGGGTTGGAATTCTCGTACGGTCGGAACCGCTGTTACGGCAGGACGGCGAAATGTTCGTTCGAACCGGCATGCGCCTTGACCGGAGCATTGAGATGCGCAGTGACGACGACAAAGGCCACCAGCAGGACGGCTACCGTCAATCCACCATAGGCCCAACCGAGCAACCTAAGCCCGTTCCTGTTAGTCATAAAGCTCGTCCTGCTATTCCATGCGCCGCGGCGGATCCGTTTGCCGGGGGCTTACTGAGGTCAATCGCTATTCGCAAGCATCAAAGCCGCGATGCCGTGCGAATTCTCCCTGCTGTGTCCGCTACGATACGGCCAATTCATTAGTCAATAATTGCCGCGACGTAGTGCAAATTGGCATCAACAAGCGCGATCTTTTCGCCCAACTTTACATACCGATACGGCTTCACCCACGGCATCTGCGCAACCACGCTGTCCGGGATCGGGTGGAGATTGATCGAGCTTGGCAGCACGACGCCCTCGGCAACCTCGAACGGAGCTTTTGTGGCGGTGCTGGCCTTGTCGCCGGCAATCGCATTCACGATTGCCTGCCTTTGCTCGGTCGTGAAATTGAATGTGTGGCTCAGTGTCGGTTGCTGATCATGCTGAAGGATCGTTTCGTTGAACGCAGCCGTCTCGTGTGATGACGGCACCACCTGACCGGCGACATTAGGCTTTTGATTGTTGACCGGCTGATCAGCCGGCGCGAGCCCGACGGTGGATTCCGGGTTTGCAGGCTTGGGCGCATCGAGCGCAGGAATCGACGAGCCTTCAGGCTTTGCCATGCTGGGATCGGCACCAGCCTCTGCCGGACTTGGCTTGAGTGGTGACGTCCCTTTGTCCTCAGCAACGGCCACCCCTCCAGCAACGAGCAGAGCAGCCATTACGAATGAGATGCCGTGAACATGAAAGATCCTGCGCATAACGAACGTTCCTTCATCGCAATGATTGCACGCTGTGGTCTTTCAACGCTGGAATTTCACTGCGAGTTCCGAAGGCGTTGAGCGTCAAGAATTCGGTTCACTGCGTCTGCCGATTACTTAGCCTTGGCGATCACTTCTATGACCCGGCGCGTTTGCGGATCGACGATGACGACCTGATTGACCACACGCGCCAAGCGAAACGGCTTGGTTGCCGGAGCCAATTCGACAATCGTCTTCGGCATCGTTTCCAGTTCGACGGTCTCCGGCACGACGGCGCCGACAACCGGCTGGAAATTCGGCGGCGCCTCGTTTTTGAAATTCTGATTGGTGACGCTGATGAGGATCGTCTGCTTCTGAGCATCCGTCAGGTCGAGGCGCGGGAAATCCTTTGCGGCGTCCTGCGCGAATGCGCTCGGCATCGGAAGCAGGAGCGCAGATGTCAGAACGAGTGTCAGAACAAGACCGCGAAAGCCTGGGTAAAGTGTGCGAATCTCTGCCTCCATAACCTGCCTCCCCTGAGGCAACCGAAGGCCGCAATTTTGGTTCCTTGCGCGCGCCTGAGCCGGCGCGACCATCGTGACAAAGCCACACATTCCAGGGTTTTTGAGCGATCCACCCCGGCAACCGCTGGAACCTCTTGACCACAGACGTTGGGAGCGGCACCGTCCGTTCGTTCGGGGCTGGGGGTCGCCAATGTCCATCAAACGTCTTTTCGTCATGGCCGCACTGGGTGCGATGCTGTCGGCTCTGCCGCAGGCGCCCGCCCATGCTGCAAACTGGCTCGAAAAGAACTTCTGGCTGAGCGGACCCCGCTATTCGGGCAAACTGCCGGAATGCGACAATGGCTTTGCCCTTGCAAAAATCCAGCAACGGTTCGGGCAGAAGGAATATCGCTTCTGGAATTCAGGGCTCGCGATCGTGAATTTCGACGCCATTCGCGAGACCGCGAATCGCCCGTGGAATCCCGACACCATTCCGCGGCGCTTTTGCTCCGGCCGGGCCCTGCTTTCGGATGGGATCTGGCGGCCGGTCCATTACCTGATCGGCGAGGATCTGGGCATGATCGGCGCGACCTGGGATGTGGAATGGTGCGTGGTCGGGCTCGACCGCAACTGGGCCAATAATCCGGCCTGCCGGATGATGCGGCCCTGAAAGCCCGCCACCCCATCGTGCACCGCAGGGTTTAATCCCGTTCTATTTTCGCTTTGTTCTTGAAATGTTCTAACCGTCCCGCTAGCCTGAGCGGGTTGACGGTTGATTGAACTATTATTGGATATTTGTTGTGGGGGTTCCAATGGTTGCAGCCGCTTATCGCGTCAGCACAGTTCTGGCGTTCGTTTTTGTCCTGACCATCGCCGCGTTCGCGCAAGACGCTCAACCCGGCACGTCCTTGGGGAGCGACGCCTCGGCCTCGGAGCGGTTCGCTCAATTCCAGCAGGATCGCTCCCGGAGGGATAGCCACCACAACGAACCGGGCCGCTTCGATTTCTACGTTCTTGCCCTGTCCTGGTCGCCGTCATTCTGCGAGGCCTCGCGCGAACGCAACGGTGGCCGCACGAACCTCCAGCAATGCGGCGAGCGTCCCTACTCGTTCGTGGTGCACGGGCTGTGGCCGCAATACGAGCGCGGCTTTCCGCGTGAGTGCCAGGTGCCCGCACCGCGGCTCAACCGCAACATCGTCAATTCCATGCTCGACCTGATGCCGAGCCCGCGGCTGGTGTTCAATCAGTGGGATCGGCATGGCACCTGTACCGGTCTCAACGGCCAGCAGTATTTCGACCTTGTGCGCAAGGCGCGCGAAACGGTGAAGATCCCCAAGCAGTTTCACGAACTGCCGAACTACAAGATGGTGACCCCGGATGAAGTCGAGCAGGCTTTTGTCGATACCAATCCGGGCCTGTCGCGCGCGGGCATTGCCGTTACATGCGACACGCGGCGGCTGAGCGAGGTGCGGATCTGCATGTCGAAGGATCTGCAATTTCGTGACTGTTCGGAAGTCGATCGCCGGTCGTGCCGCAATGAGAAGGTCGTCATGCCACCGGCGCGCGGCGGCTGAAACGTTGGCGGTTGCGATTACTGCTCGCGTTCGTTATCGGGCGCAATGAATTATCGACACGCTTTCCATGCGGGCAATTTCGCCGATGTCGTCAAGCACGCCGTCCTTGCTCGCATCATCATGCACCTTCAAAAGAAGGACGCGGCGTTTCGCGTGATCGACACGCATGCCGGTACCGGGCGGTACAATCTACAAGGTAATGAAGCGATCCGCGGCGGCGAATGGCATGACGGCGTCGGCCGCGTCTGGGCTCATGACTTCGCTCCCGCCGTCGCCGAATTACTTGCGCCCTATCGCGATGCCATCAGGGCCTTCAATTCTGACGGAAAGCTCACGATCTATCCGGGCTCCCCGCTTCTGGTCCGTCACTGGTTGCGGCCGCAGGACCGTCTGATCGCCTGTGAGCTTGAAACTGGTGCGGCGCAAGCGCTCGCACGCCACTTCCGCAACGATCCGCTCGCCAAAGCCGTCGCCATCGACGGCTGGACCGCGCTGAATGCTTACATTCCGCCGAAGGAAAAACGCGGTCTGGTACTGATCGACCCACCCTACGAACAGCGCGACGAACTGCAACGCCTTGCCGACGCGCTTGTCGCGGCGCATCGCAAGTGGAATACCGGCGTTTTCCTGGCCTGGTATCCGATCAAGGACATGCGGGAGGTCGCCGGCTTCATCGGGTCGCTTGAAAAAAGCGATATCGGGAATGCCCTTCGCATCGAGCTCATTCGCGATGCAGCTCCGGATGGCAAACTTCGCGGCACCGGCCTGATCGCGATCAATCCACCCTGGACCCTGGCCGACGAAACGAAAATTTTCCTACCGTCCCTGGCGCAAATTTTCTGGCCGGGCGAGAAGGTCGTTTCCTGCATAGCGCCAATTCTTGCACCCTAAACCCGATTTGCCGCTGTATTTCTCTTTTCAGCCGCGCGGCATTGGTCTTTACTTACACACTGGCTTTGACGTTCCGCCCTCTTTCAGGGGGGCCGGCGGAGTGACCGAGGCCCCATGAAAGGCTGAAGCTTTCCCCGATTGTGAATGTCCGGCCGAGCCGTTGCGCCGTGGGGGCCGGCGGCTTAGCAATTGCGGGAAAGGGAGTTCCCCGATGGCTCAAACGGGAACTGTAAAATTCTTCAACGGCGAGCGTGGTTATGGCTTCATCAAGCCGGACGATGGCGGACGCGATGTGTTCGTCCATATCACGGCCGTGGAGCAAGCCGGCCTCAAGTCTCTGACGGAAGGACAACGGATCAACTTCGACGTCGAGCCCGATAAAAAGGGCAAGGGACCGAAGGCGGTCAACCTCGTGATTACCGGATAAGCACGAGACGTTCCCGTTAGCGCTATTGGCCTTACATGCCTCAGTGCGGCGGCACTCGCCACCGCGCCTCTTCATTTTTTCTGGACAGCATGACATGATCCTTCGTTCGTCACTGCCTTCGCCATTCGGGCGCAAGGTGAAGATCGCAGCCGCCGTACTCGGATTGTCGGACCGTATTGAGGTCGTCGCCGCCGACACCAACGACGAATCCGAAATCCTTCGTCAGCAAAATCCGCTCGGAAAAATTCCGACGCTGGTTCTCTCCAATGGCAGGACGCTGTTCGATTCCCGAGTGATCCTCGAATATCTCGATCATCTGGCCGGCGGCGGACGGATCGTGCCGCGGGATGCCGATGCACGCTTTGACGCTCTGCGTCTTCAGGCGCTCTGTGACGGCATTCTCGATGCATCGATCCTGCAGGTCTACGAGGCGCGCTTTCGTCCCGAACCGATCCGGTATCAACCCTGGCTCGATTATCAGACCGGAAAAGTCGCCCGCGCCCTGGCGTCGCTCGAGGAGAAACCGCCTGCGCTCGATGACCTGCCCGATGTCGGTCAGATCACGCTCGCCTGTGCGCTGGGCTATCAAGACCTGCGCTTCAAAGGGACCTGGCGCGCATCGCATCCGGCGCTCGTGGCCTGGCTCGATCGGTTCGCGGCACAGGTCCCGGCCTTCGCCGCCACCAAAGTCGAGCCTTGAGAACCAGGCCCCCTGCACAAAGCCCACGACACAAACGAAAACCCCGGCCGCGAGGCCGGGGCTCTTCAGATTGATCCAGCATCGCTCGCGCGTTTAGAAGCGGTAGTTCACACCGAAGCGAACGAGGTTGCTGTTGAGACCATTGTCGGTGCCGGTGAGCGAATAGGCACGGTCAGCATAGCTGAGATACAGATACTCCACCTTCGCCGACCACGCCTGATTCAGCGCGAATTCCACGCCGGCGCCGACCGTCCAGCCAAGATGCGTCTTGCTTTCCGACAGACCGAATGTTTCAGCTTCGATCCCGCCGAACGCGAGACCGCCGGTGCCGTAGAACAATATGTTGTTGTATGCGAGGCCGAGGCGGCCGCGCACGGTGCCAAACCACGGATTGCTGAACTTCCACGGCGCGAATACATCGTCCGTACCGGTCAGGCTGATGTCGGCTTCGCCACCGAAGACGAAATTGCCATTCTGCCAGTTCCAACCGCCCTGAATGCCGCCCACGACGCCGGACGGCTCAGCCGGGTTATTGGAAATGCTACCGCCCTGGTAGCCGATGTTCGCGCCGAGATACGGCCCGGTCCAACGATAGGCCATTGGCATGGGCGCTGCCGGCGCATAATTCGGATAACCCCGTTGCAAATCGGCGGCTTCGGCATGCCCAAAAGCGGCAACAAGAGCGAGGGCGGCTCCGAACAGGGTCTTCTTCATTTTACTCTCCACGCTTCGGCCGTGACTGCGGCTTCACGCTTCGAAAGCGCAAAGTAGGCCGAAATCCCGCATTAACTGCGTGGGATTTATCGCAATCTTTAAGTTAAACGTTCATGAATCAGTTACGGTTACAAATCGTAATACTAATAATCAGTTAAAAATTACTGTCCGGCTTTAATATTACATTCACTATACTGTTCCGGCCCCGACGCTGTGTAAACGCCAGGCCCAGCATGCGATCCGCTCTTGCACCTTGCAGCCGACGTGGACAATTTAGCGTCATCCCATGAATGGCCGGAAAACCGATATCGAGCCTGAGCTCGAACTCGCCGACGAGGACGAGGACCAGAGCCTGCCGCTGCCCGAGCTTGAGAGCACGGCGGAAACGCCCGCTCCCGCGAGCGCGGCGGGGCGCAGCGTCATTACCTCGCATCTGAAGCATGCGCCCGCATCTCCGGGCGTCTATCGCATGCTCGATAGCGCCGGTGAGGTCCTTTATGTCGGCAAGGCGAAGAGCATCAAGAAGCGGCTGGCGTCCTATGCGCGGCCAACCGGGCATGACACGCGCATCGCCCGCATGATCGCAGCGACGGCGTCCCTGGAATTTGTCTCGACGCGCACCGAAACCGAAGCGCTGTTGCTGGAAGCAAACCTGATCAAGCGTTTGCGGCCGCGCTTCAACGTGCTGATGCGTGATGACAAGTCGTTTCCCTACATTGTCATCACCAGGGATCATCCGGCTCCTCAAATCCTGAAGCACCGTGGCGCGCATACGCGCATTGGCGATTATTATGGTCCGTTCGCATCGGTCTGGGCGGTGAACCGCACGATCACGGCGCTACAGCGCGCATTTCTGATCCGCTCCTGTTCGGATGCGGTGTTCGAAAGCCGCACCCGTCCGTGCCTGCTGCATCAGATCAAGCGCTGCTCCGGTCCCTGCACCGGCGAGATCGCCCCGGACGACTATGCCGAACTGGTGCGCGAGGCGCGCGAATTCCTGTCCGGCAAAAGCTCAGCCGTGAAGACGATGCTGGCCGCGGAAATGGAAAAATCATCCAACGCGCTCGATTTCGAGCGCGCCGCGATTTTTCGCGACCGTCTCGCAGCCCTGTCCGCGATCCAGTCGCAGCAGGGCGTCAATCTGCGCGGCGTCGAGGATGCGGATGTGTTCGCTATCCATCAGGCCGGCGGCTACAATTGCGTGCAGGTGTTCTTCTTCCGCACCGGACAGAATTGGGGCAATCGCGCCTATTTTCCGAAAGCCGATCGCGGCGTATCACCCGAAGAAGTGCTCAATTCCTTTATCGCACAATTCTATGACGACAAGCCGGTGCCGCGGACCATCCTGATTTCGGAAGAATTGCCGGAACGGGGATTGCTGGCGGAAGCGCTGTCGACCAAAAGCGGATACCGTGTCGACATCCAGCAACCGAAGCGCGGCGAAAAGCGGGATGTGATCGAGCACGCACTCGCCAATGCACGCGAGGCGTTGGCGCGCAAACTCGCCGATACCTCGTCACAGCAGGCATTGCTGAAGTCGCTGGCCGAAACCTTCCAGCTTCCATCGATCCCGCGCCGTATCGAGGTCTATGACAACAGCCATATCCAGGGCTCGAATGCCGTCGGCGGGATGATCGTCGCGGGGCCGGAAGGCTTCGTAAAGAACCAGTATCGCAAGTTCAACATCCGCTCGGAGGACCTGACGCCGGGCGACGACTACGGGATGATGCGCGAAGTCCTCGAACGCCGCTTCAAGCGGCTGTTGAACGAGCATCCGCGCAATAGCGATATCAACGGAGCTAGCCCGCAGGCCCTTGACCCGGCTCTGACCACCCGCAACGACGAAACCCCATGGCCTGACCTCGTGATGATCGACGGTGGGCAAGGCCAGCTTGCGGCGGCGCGCGACACGCTGACGGCGCTTGGGGTCACGGACGTGCCGCTCGTCGCAATCGCCAAGGGCCTTGACCGCGATGCCGGACGCGAAACGTTCTTCATTCCGGGGCGTGACCCGTTCCGGCTCCCTCCGCGCGATCCCCTGCTCTATTTCGTCGAACGGTTGCGCGACGAGGCGCACCGTTTCGCCATCGGCTCGCATCGCGCACGCCGCAAGCGCGATATCCGCGAAGGCGGGCTGCAGGAAATCCCCGGCATCGGCCCGACGCGCAAACGCGCGCTGCTTCATCATTTCGGCACGCTGAAAGCGATCGAACGCGCCTCTCTCGCCGATCTGGCAAAAGTTCCCGGCATCAACGCCGACACCGCCCGCAGAATCTACAACTTTTTCCACGACCGTCCGGCATAACGACCGCAAACTACTATTACACACCGGAATAGGACAAATCGCCCAAACCCGCCGGACCGGGTTGACGCGGCGGGGCCGGAAGTGTTCGGTGGCTCAATGGACTCGGTATCCACACAAAGGATGTCAGGGCACGCTTTTTCGCTGCCTAACGTGCTGACTTACTGCCGTATTGCGGCGGTACCTTTAGTGGTGGCCTGCATGTATTGGCAGGCAATCCTTCAAGGTGGCCTGTGGCTGCGTGTCCTGGCGCTCGTGATCTTCATTGCTGCCGGCATCACCGACTTCTTCGACGGCTACCTCGCGCGTTCCTGGGGCCAGCAATCGGCCTTGGGGCGTATGCTCGATCCGATTGCCGACAAACTCCTCGTTTCGTCCTGCCTGCTGATGCTCGCGGCGGATGAAACCATCAAGGGCTGGTCGCTGTTTGCGGCCATCATCATCCTGTGCCGGGAGATTCTGGTCTCGGGCCTGCGGGAATACCTGGCCGAACTGCGGGTCAGCGTGCCGGTCACCCAGCTCGCAAAGTGGAAGACCACGCTGCAGCTCGTCGCGATCGGCTTCCTGCTCGGCGGCGAAGCGGTCGATTACAGCCTCCCCTCCGCCATGCTCGACTGGCGCTGGAAGATCGGCGATGACCCCCTACCTCTCACCACAACAGTCGGCATCGTGCTGTTGTGGATTTCGGCGCTCCTGACGCTCTATACCGGCTGGGACTATTTCCGGGCCGGTTTGCGCCATATCATTGAGGAATGATGAGCCTGAAGCTTCTGTATTTTGCGTGGGTGCGCGAACGGATCGGCAAGAGCGAGGAGGACATCTCACCGCCTGCCGGCGTGACCACCGTCGCGGATCTGATGAAGTGGCTGGCCGAACGCGGCGAGGAATACGCCTACGCCTTCGAGAATCCGAAGGTGATCCGCGCCGCGATCGACCGCAATCACGCGCAACCCGGAACCGCCATAGCGGGGGCGCGCGAAATTGCGTTTTTCCCGCCAATGACCGGCGGCTAGGCTTTCAACCCTTCCTGGGCGCCGGAGAGGTGAGGGACACGAGACGATGACCGCCACCATCCGCCTGCAACGTGACGATTTCGACGCCGGCGCGGAAACGGCCAAGCTCACGGATGGCCGGACCGACATCGGCGCGGTCGTGACCTTTACGGGCATCTGCCGCGATCATGAAGGCGGCCGCGGCGTCGCTGCGATGACGCTCGAACATTATCCCGGCATGGCGGAGGACGAGATTGCGCGCCATGTGGCGGATGCCGAGCAGCGCTGGCCGCTGCTCGGTGTCACGGTCATCCACCGTTACGGACGTATGCAGCCTGGCGACAATATCGTGCTGGTCGTGACCGCGTCCGCGCACCGCGAAGCGGCGTTCGAGGCAGCGTCGTTCCTGATGGATTATCTGAAGACCCGTGCACCGTTCTGGAAGTTGGAAGAACGTCCGGACGGTCAGGATTGGGTGGCCGCGAAGGAAACCGATGACGTCGCGGCAGCGCGGTGGGTACGCGACGAGAAAACCGCGGCGGAATAATTCACCCGCTTCACGACGTCCGCCGTTTTCCCAGAAACGCGTAAAAACACAACGCTGACACGGCCGAGAACACCACCATCGCGATTGCGAGCGGCATCGCGGTGTCGGCCGTGGCGATTAGATAGCTCATACCCTGAGCGGCAGCGGCTCCCACCGTCATTTGCGTGAAACCGATGATCCCGGATGCAGTCCCCGCCGCTTGCGGGCGCACGCTCACGGCGCCGGCCACACAATTGGGCAGGAACACGCCATTGCCGAACGACATGAGAACCTGCGGGATGAAAACGGTCCACGGTCCGTCATATGGCCACAGCGCAACCAGCAACACCGTGAGCAGCGCGCCAGCCGCCATGCAGATCAAACCGAAATGGATCATGCGATCGATGCCGTAGCGCTGCGAATTCCTCGCCGTCACGAAATTGCCGATCATGAAGCCGCCGGATGTGAGGATGAACCACAAGCCGTATTCGAACGCGGTGCGCTCCATGATGCTGACGACGATATGCGGGCCCCCGCCGAGGAATGCAAAGAAGGTTGCCGTGCCGATCGAGCAGACCAGCACATAGCCGATGAAGCTTCGGCTCATAAACAACTCGCGGCTTTCACGTGCGATGAAGCCAACGCCACCGCCGGTGATATGATCGGGTCGCGTCTCCTTCAGCAAACTCAACACC
>JAFAFP010000215.1 GCA_023423415.1 Pseudomonadota bacterium
CCCCGCCCCCCCGCCCCCCCCCCCCCGGGGGGGGGGGCGTCGTCTTTCCTGACAGAGTTTGCGACAAGGAGTTGGGAGGGGAATTCCCGCCGATCCGTACATTCGCTAAAAGATAATATCTTTACGATCTTTCAGCCTTGCGCTAGGCTGCCTTGCACTAGGGCAGGAAAGGCTGAAAACAGCCGTGAATACGCAAAGCTCACTCATCGTGCGCGCGGGCGAGCCCTTTGTGGCCGGCCGCTCCGGCTCGCTCTCGGCGCAGATCGTCGCCGATGTGCGCGACGCCTTGTTCGAGAAGCGCCTGAAGCCGGGCGAGCCGATCGGCACCGAGAAGGACCTCGCGGCGCGCTATGGCGTCAGCCGTATCGTCGCCCGCGATGCGCTGCGCACGTTGCAGGCGCTGGGCATCGCTGAAATCCGCATGGGCAAGGGCGGCGGCGCGCGGGTGGCGCGCGGCAATCCGCGGCTGTTCGCGGAAGCGCTGGCGGTCCAGCTCGATCTCACCGGCGTCAGTGCCGCCGAGGTGATGGATGCGCAACGCGCGATCGAGGCGCTGGCCGCCGAACTCGCGGCGGAGCACGCCAATGCCGCCGATCATGCACGGCTGAAGCGATTGCTCGCCGAAGCGGAGAGCCTCATCGACAACGGCGACGCTTACACCCGCTCGTCCCGCGAATTCCATCTCGCCATCACCGAGGCCTCGCATAACCGCGTGCTGGTGGTGCAGTTCATCTCGCTCAATCACATCTCATGGCCGGCGCATAACCGCACGCTGACGCCCGACGTCGCGCGGCGCGTGCTCGATGTGCACAAGGAACTCGCCGCACTGATCGAGATGCGCGATGCCGCCGGCGCACGAAAACTCATGGACGACCACGTGAAGATGATCCGGGCGCGGCGCGTGTCCGAACGCGATCATCCGCACGAGGGCTGCTGCTGAGCTTCACAACAAGGAAAGGGAGAGACGCATGACGACCAATCACAAGTTCATCATCGAACCGCATTTCCGCCTGCAGGAATGGATCGCCGAAGAGAAGGGCTACTTCAAGGATGAGGGGCTCGACTACATCTTCCGCGAGCTCGTGCAATCGACCGATGGCAAGATTCACGACAAGGGCCAGAAAGTCGGCGCCTATCAGTCGTTCGAAGAAGGCCGCAAATCCGACGTCAGCTGCGCCTGTCACTGGACGGTGAATGTCGCGGCGGCATCCGGCCACGGCCGTCTCAACCGCGATGTCTATTCGGTCGCGCCGTCCGGTGTTTTCGTCGCGCCGGATTCACCGATCAGGACGCCGGCTGATCTCGCCGGCGTGCCGATCTCGGTCGGCTTCCAGTCCGGCAGCCACTATGCATCGATCCAGGCGCTGGAAACCTACATGCCGAAAGAGCAGATCAACCTGTCGTTCAACGACGGCATGCTGTTCAAGCGCATGGAGCTTCTCCTCGACGGCAAGATCCCGGCGGCGACCTTGTTCTCCGGGCCGTATTACCTCGCCGAGCAGCTCGGCTTCCGCAAGATCATGGACAACAGCTTCATGATCGCCAACATGATCCACGGCGATCCCGATCCGGAAGACCTGCGCAAATTTTTCAAAGCGCTGAAGCGCGCGCAGCGCGATCTCGATCTGCGGCCGGAGCTCTATACGCATTATTACAAGAACGAATTTCCGGTGCGCTGGCATGAAGTCATGGACACGCGCCGCTGGGGCCCGGGCGAGCGCATCGTGTTCGAGCCTTACACCGAAGAGACGTTCAACACCTCGCGCGACTGGATTGCCACGCACGACATCTTCGAGGGCGGCGATCTCGGCAAGAAGCGCTATGAGGACGCGACTGTCAGCGTGATGTAATGAGCTATTCCGGGGCGCCGCTTTCGCGGCGCTCCGGATTGCGCTTAATGCGCCTCCGCCACCTTCAGCCCGATCAGGCGGTCGAGCGTGGCGTGATCCTTCCACAGATCGTCCGATCGCGCGCGATGCACAATGTCGCCGCGTTCGAGCACGATCGCATTCTCGGTCAGCGCCAGCGCCATCTGTGCGTGTTGTTCGACCAGGATGAAAGCCGTGCCTTGTTCGGCCAGCATCTTGCGAATGGCGGCCGCCAGTTCTTCGACGATGATCGGCGCAAGGCCTTCGAACGGCTCGTCCAATAACAGCAGCGACGGATTGGTCAGCAGCGCGCGGCCGAGCGCCAGCATCTGCTGTTCGCCGCCTGAGAGCTGATTGCCTTTATTGCCGCGCCGCTCCTTCATGCGCGGCAACAGGTCGTAGATGCGCTCCACCGTCCAGTGCCCCGGACGCGCCGTCACGGTGAGATTTTCTTCGACCGTCAATGACGGGAAAACCTCGCGTTCCTGCGCCACCCAGCCGATGCCATTGCGGGCGCGCTTGTAGGGCGCAACGCGCGTGATGTCCTGGCCGCGCCAATGGATCGAGCCGCGCGTCATGCGGGTGAAGCCCATGATCGTCAGCAGCAGCGTCGATTTGCCGACGCCGTTGCGGCCGAGGATGGCGAGGCTGCTCTTATCGGCCATCTCGAACGAGATGTCGTTCAGCACCACGGCGTCGCCATAGCCGGCGCGTATGCCTTTGAGCTGCAGCAGTTGCTCAGTCATGATGCGCCCCGCCGAGATAAACTTCGCGCACACGCGGATCGGTCGAAATTTCCTTCGGCGTGCCTTCGAGTAGAATGGCGCCGCCGACCATCACGATGATGCGGCTGGCAAAACGGAACACCACATTCATGTCGTGTTCGATGAACAGCACCGAAATGTCCTTGGACAGTTCGGCGATCACAGTGAACAATTCCGCGCTTTCTTCAGGCGGCACACCGGCCGCCGGCTCGTCGAGCAGCAGCATTTTCGGCTTTGCTGCGAGCGCCAGCGCGATCTCCAGAAGGCGCTGCTGACCATAGGCCAGCTCGCGCGTCGTCCGATAAGCGACATCGCCAAGGCGAAGCGACTTCAGGATCTCATAGGCCTCGTCGGCATCGTTGCGGTAGGACGGCAGCCCCTTCCACCATGTGCCGGAATCGCCATTGCGTTCGCAGATGGCAAGCGTCACCGCTTCGAGCGGCGACAGGTTGGGAAACAACGTGTTGATCTGGAAGGTGCGGACCAGGCCACGCTTCACGCGCTGATCCGGCTTGAGGGCTGTAATGTCGGTTTCACCGAGCATGATCTGCCCGCTGTCGGGTGGGATCATGCCGGTCATCAGGTTGATCAGCGTGGTCTTGCCAGCGCCGTTCGGACCGATCAGCGCATAGCGTTCGCCGTTTGGCACCGAGATGCTGATGTCGCGCGCGACGACGAGTTGACCGAAGCGCTTGTTGACGTTGCGGGTTGCAAGTGCTGGCGTTTCAAGTGCTGGCGTTTCAAGGGCGGACGCGGTCATGAACGTCGTCCCATCATGGTCCGGTACAATTGCGACAGGCCGCCGAGAATGCCGTTCGGCAACAGCATGACGACAGCGACCAGCAGGAGGCCGATCCAGAAGTACCAGTATTGCGGGTTGATGCCGGAGAACTGATCGCGCGCCACCATGAAGATGATCGCGCCGAGCAGCCCGCCATAGAGCATGCCGGCGCCGCCGAGCACGAGCATGACCAGCACGTCGGCTGAGCGCTGGAAATCCAGCACGCCGAGCGAAACGGTCGATGTCGTTTGCGCCAGCAACGCGCCGGCGATGCCGGCGATGGCAGCGGACATCGTGTAGACCTTGCGGATATGCGCGGCGCTCGGCGCGCCGATCGCTGGCATGCGCACGGAATTCTCGCGAATGCCTCGGAGCGCCAGACCGAACGGTGAGTTGGTCAACCGGCGCACCACAAGGAACATGAGGAACAACACCACCAGCGAATAGACATAGGCGGTGCGGCCCCACAGATCGAATTCGAACATGCCGAGTAGCTTGCCGATTTTCATGCCCTGCAAGCCATCGGCGCCGCCCGTCAGCCAATGCGCCGCATTGGCCGCTTCAAGGACGAGGAAGCCGAGGCCGAGCGTGATCATGATCAGCGCCAGATGTCTGAAGCGCGAGATGATGAAGCTGGTCGCAAAGCCGAACAGGCCGGCAAGCAGGGCCGCGGCGAACAGGCCGAGGATCGGATCGCCGTATCCGTATTTCGAGATGATGCCGGCGGTATAGGCGCCGATGCCGAAGAAGGCGGCATGGCCGAGCGACACGATGCCGGCGTAGCCGAGAATGAGGTCGAGCGACAGCGCGAACAGCGCCGTGATGGCGATCTGGCTCGCCAGCGACAGGTAACTGGGGAACAGGAAGAACGGCAGGATGGTCGCAAGCCAGAACAGGTATTCGAGCGGATGCCAGCGCGTCTGCGCGCGCAGGTAATCGTGAGGAGTGAGGGGGGCGCCAGGTTTGTTCATGGCTTATCGCTTTCCGAACAGGCCGGCTGGCCGCCACATGAGAAGAACGATCATGACGAAATAGATCAGGAAGGCGCCGACCTCAGGCACGTAGTATTTTCCAGCGACGTCGCTGGTGCCGATCAGGACTGCGGCGATGAAGGAGCCGGTGATCGAGCCGAGGCCGCCGACCGATACCACGATCAGCACATAGACGAGATAGTGAAGCGCGAATGACGGGTCGAGGCCGACGATCTCGATCGCGAGCGCGCCGCCAAGGCCGGCAAGTCCGCTGCCGAGCGCAAAGGTCGCCGCGAAAGTGGCATCGACATTGATGCCGAGGCCGCGCGCCATGCGCTGATTGTCAACCGCCGCGCGCACCTGTTGACCGAACCGGGTGTATTCCAGCGTCAGAACAAGGACCAGCGTGACCGCAAGGCCGACCGCGACCAGGAACAGCCGGTAGATGCCGAACGTGATGCCGAAATACTGCACCGAACCGCGCAGGAACGAGGGCGTCGGCGCGGGCTGCAGCACAGTGCCGAAGATGTAAGCGGCCGTCGCAATCGACATGAAGGCGAGACCGATGGTGAGCAGCACCTGATCGAGATCGCTGGCGCGATACAGCCGGCGGTACAATGTGCGCTCGAGAATGACGCTGACGAAGGCCGCGGCGATGAACGCCATCGGCAAGGTCGCGAGGAATGGCCAGCCGAAGCGGTTGACCAGCGTGACCGTGACATAGCCGCCGAGCATCGCGAAGGCGCAATGCGCGAGGTTGACGAAATTCATCATGCCGAGCGTGACTGACAGGCCCACCGACAGCAAAAACAGTAGCATGCCGTAGGCAAAGCCGTCGAACAGAACGCCGATGATAGGCCCGAACATTCCCGCCCCTCTGTGAATTCCCACCCCCCTGAAAGGGGGAGGCTTGGGGAGGGGTCAGCAGCAGACCCCCCACCCGATTTGCGCGCTTCGCTTGGAAATAGAACACC
>JAFAFP010000221.1 GCA_023423415.1 Pseudomonadota bacterium
GCCCGGCGGGGCCGGGCTTTCCTGGTCGATATAGAACGGCGCTACGGAACCCCAGCCGTTGGCTGCTGCCATGGCCTGCGGATTGCGCACCAGCCAGATGTCATTCGCCGTTCCCCGTTCGGAGACAAACCAGCCGGCCGTTTCCGGCCAGCGAATGAAGCCGATCAGATCGATCGTGCCCACCGGCTTCTCGTGCTGCCGGTCCATCGGGACATAGCCGCGATTGATCACAATCACCCGACCATCCGGCAGGCGCGCCGGAGCGAATACGAAAAAACCAGGCTGTTTGACGTCCGGGCGCAATGCGGAGGCGCCGGTGTAGAGATAGACGGGCGGTGCATCCGCCACGAATTCGGCGCGTAGCGACACGCGCCGGAATTCCGAATTGTCCGGTGTCAGGCCATTCCATTCCGAGGCGGGCGGAAGCGGCACGGGCGGCGCCTTCATTTGCCGCTCGAGCGAGGCCATCAGGCCTTCCTTCCATTCCTTTCGCTGGAGCTGCCAGACTCCGAGCGAAATCAGAACAGCCAGTCCGACGACGGTAAACAGGCTGGGGATCAGCCATCGCCGCAGCGTGGAGGGGTGCGTCGTCGTGGTCATGGAGCAGGGTCGCGCATTTCAAGCCGACCCTCAGCAGCCTTGTGGCGATACTGAAGCGCGATCAGCAGCGCTTTCGTCGGGCGTAGCGGCAGCAACGTGACGACAAGGATCAACGGCAGCCAGAGGGCTGCATGCAGCCAGTATGGCGGCTGGTACAGAACCTCAACGGTCAGTGCGGCGAAAACAACGACGAAGCCTGCAGCAAGGATGATGAACACCGCAGGGCCATCGCCGGAATCAAAGCCATTGTAGTCCATCCCGCATGATTGGCAGCGCGGCCGCAGCGCCAGGAAGCCTTGATAAAGCTTCCCTTCGCCACAGGCCGGGCAGCGGCAGGTGAAGGCTGTGGCGAGAGGGGACGGTGAACTCACGGTCTGTATCAATTTTCCTGTTTCTTTTTAATCAACTTGAAGGACGTGTCGAAATCGAGGTCATAGCGGAGACCGTCCTTGCATTGAGCATCGTCAACCTCGAACTTGCCGTCGTCGAATTCCATCTTTCCGCCGGTGCATCCTTCGGCGGCCATTGCCGCAACGAGCTTGGCTCTTTCGTCGTCGGTGACGGCGCGGCCTGCCCAGGCAGGAACCGCGATGGCGGTGATAACGGCACACGCGATGAAAAGCGAAACGTTTCGCATGATGGACTCCTGGACAGGTTGCGCGGGAGGAGAATGGACATCTGCCGGCTTGGGTTCCAGCCTCGCCTCATTGATCGGAATCCAAAGAAAAAGGCGGCCGAAGCCGCCTTTTCGATCCCATGAGCGAGTGGCGCTAATGTCCACCCGCGGCGCCGGCAACGGGGCCGCCATAGCCCCACACATAGATCACGGCAAACAGGAAGATCCACACCACGTCGACGAAGTGCCAGTACCATGCAGCGAATTCGAAGCCGAGATGCTGCTTCGGCGTGAACTGGCCGGCATAGACCCGGAACAGGCAGACGATCAGGAAGATCGTGCCGATCAGGACGTGGAAACCGTGGAAGCCGGTCGCCATGAAGAAGGTGGCGCCGTAGATGTTGCCTTTGAACCCGAAGGTTGCGTGGCTGTACTCGAATATCTGCACGCAGGTGAAGATCGCGCCGAGCAGAACTGTGAGCCATAGACCCTTCTTCACGCTCTCGCGGTCACCTTCGAGGAGGGCATGGTGCGCCCAGGTGACGGTGGTGCCCGAGGTCAGAAGGATCAGCGTGTTGAGGAGCGGCAGGTGCCAGGGATCGAAGGTTTCGACGCCCTTGGGAGGCCATACGCCGCCGAGGAATTCCGTCCGCAGAAACTCATTGGGAGCGTGCGGAAACAGGGCGACGTTGAAATAGGCCCAGAACCAGGCAACGAAGAACATCACCTCGGAGGCGATGAACAGGATCATGCCGTAGCGGTGATGCAACTGCACCACGCGGGTGTGATCGCCATGCTCCGCTTCGCGGATCACATCGCGCCACCAGCCGGCCATCGTATAGAGCACGCCGATGGTCCCTGCCGCGAAGATCAACGGCGCCGCAGCGAAGCTCTTGTGCATCCATGCAATGGCGCCGACCGCCATGATGAAGGCCGAAACCGAGCCGACAAACGGCCACGGACTGGGATTCACCAGATGATAGTCGTGATGTTTGGTAGCGCCCGCCATTCACTTGTCTCCGTCTTAATCGTCTTGGCGCAGAAAACGCCTGTATAGCCTAGATTCGCCCGGCCGCGCCGGTTGAGCCGATTGCCGCCTGCGGCCGTTGCTGATCGCGTTGCGGATAGAATGTGTAGGACAGCGTGATGGTCAGGTCTCCCTGTCCATCCGGATCCTTGTCGATCGCGGGATCGACGTAGAAGACCACTGTCATGTTGCGCGTTTCGCCCGGCTTCATCGTTTGCTCGTTGAAGCAGAAGCAGTTGATCTTCTGGAAATACGAGCCGAGATTGAGCGGTGCGACATTATACGAGGCGATGCCGTGGGTTTCGCGCGCCGCCTGATTGGTGACGATGTAATCAACGGTGATCACGTCGCCCAGCCGCGCTTCGATCTGGTTGCGTTCGGGTGCGAATTTCCACGGCAGGCCGGCGCCGACATTGGCGTCGAAGCGGACGGTGACCTTGCGATCGAGCACGGTGCTCGGAGCGCCCGTGGCGACCTGGGTCGTGCCGTTGAAACCTGTCGCGCGGCAGAACCAGTCGTAGAGCGGAACCGCGGCATAGGACATGCCGACCATCAACGCGACGAATGCGCCGCAGGAGGCAGCGACGACGGCGTCGCGCGTACGGGTGGGGGAACGTGGCTGATCGCTATTGGTCATGTCACAGTGGCCGGTTGAGGACGCCGGGGCCTTTTGCCAGCGTTACGACGTAGAACAGTATGACCAGGATCACGAGACAGACAGCGATCGCAATCGACCGGGTGCGGCGCGCTTTCTTTTGCGCTTCGGTCAGGACGATCCCCTCTTCCTCGTTCTGATCGTTCACGGTGCTCACCACTTCAACTGTCCGACGGACAGGCCAATGCCCTGATCGATGAGGAGCACTGCAAACAGAAGCCCAAGATAGAGGATGGAGAAACCGAACATCTTCTTGGCGGCGCGCTCGGTGGCTTCGCCCGCCACCGCATTGCGCAGGCGGAATGCAGCCTGAACGAACAGGAGGCCGCTGACGATCGACACCGCGCCATAAAGCGCGCTGGTGTAGCCGAGCAGATACGGGAGCGCGCCGACCGGCGCCATCAGGATGGAATAGAGCAGGATCTGGCGGCGCGTCTCACGCTCGCCCGCGACGACCGGAAGCATCGGCACGCCCGCGCGCGCATATTCTTCGGTGCGCAGCATGGCGAGCGCCCAGAAATGCGGCGGCGTCCAGATGAAGATGATGAGGAACATGACGATCGGTTCAAGGCTGACCGATCCGGTCGCCGCCGCCCAGCCGATTACCGGCGGCAAGGCGCCGGCAGCGCCGCCGATCACGATATTCTGCGGCGTCCATCGCTTCAGCCACATCGAGTAGATGACGGCATAGAAGAAAATGGTGAAGGCCAGCAGGACCGCAGAGAGCAGATTGACGAACAGGCCCATTGCCACGATGGAAAACGCTGCCAGGAACAGCGCAAAGCCGAGAACCTCGCCCGGCAGGATGCGTCCGTCGGGAATTGGCCGCTTCATGGTGCGCGACATCACCGCGTCCAGATCGGCCTCGTACCACATGTTCAGGGCGCCTGCGGCGCCAGCGCCAATGGCGATGAAGAGAAGTGCAGTGGCGCCGATGATCGGATTGATCTGTCCCGGCGCCACCACCATGCCGACCAGCGCGGTGAAGACGACAAGCGACATCACCCGCGGTTTCAGCGTTTCGAAATAGTCACGTGGCGTTGCAAGGCTCGGCCCCGCCGGATTGGGGTTTTTGCGCGCACCGTCATTCACCGCGGAAAGCGGTGAAGTCAGGTGCGCGGTTTCGCTTTGCATCGCCATCGTTACTCAGTCACTCAGTTTCACAACATTCGATTGGACTTACGTGATCCCGCTTATTTGATTTTCGGCAGGACCTCGAACTGGTGGAACGGAGGCGGCGAGGGCAGCGTCCATTCCAGCGTCGTGGCGCCGGGACCCCACGGATTGTCGGCAGCTCTCACCTTGCGGCTGAACGCGAGCACGACGCCAACGAAGAAGATCAGCAGGCCGAACGCCGAAATATAGGAGCCGATCGACGACACGAAGTTCCAGCCGGCATAGGCGTCCGGGTAATCCGCGATACGGCGCGGCATGCCGGACAGTCCGAGGAAGTGCTGCGGGAAGAACAGCACGTTGACGCCAATGAAGGTCACCCAGAAATGCAGCTTGCCGATGGTCTCATTGTACATGTAGCCGGTGAATTTCGGGAACCAGTAGTACCAGCCGGCGAAGATGGTGAAGACGGCGCCCATCGACAGCACGTAGTGGAAGTGCGCGACGACGTAGTAGGTGTCGTGCA
>JAFAFP010000080.1 GCA_023423415.1 Pseudomonadota bacterium
CGGGCGCCCCCCCCCCCACGCTCGCTGCGGCTCCGGCCACGGCGCAAACCTTCGGGCTGGCCACCATGCAGCCCGGCACGCTCAACCACACCACCGGTTCGGCCATCGCCAAGGTGCTGAAGGAGAAGGCCGGGCTGAATGTGCTGGTGCAGCCGACCGCCGGCGAATCCGTGCTGATCCCGCTGGTGGCCCGCAACGAAGCCGAACTCGGCATCGCCAACATTGCCGAGGTGCTGGCGGCGACCGACGACGGCAAGAAGCCGGGCGACCTGCGGCTGATCGGCGCCATTCACCCATTGCGCGCCGCCTTCTTCGTACGCAAGGACAGCCCGATCAAGACCGCTGCCGATCTCAAGGGCAAGAAGGTGGTGTGGGGCTTTTCCGCCCAGCGCACGCTCGATCCCATGTCACGGGCGATGCTCGCGACCGGCGGTCTCACCGAGAAGGATATCAGCCCGGTGCTGGTGCCGAACGTGATCCGCGGCGCCGACGATTTCACGTCAGGGGCATCCGACATGTTCTTCTTCGCCTTCGGCGCGCCGAAGGTTCGCGAGACCGATGTCACGGTCGGCGGCATCCGCGCGGTGGAGTTGCCGGAAAGTGGCATGGCCGCCGCTCGCAAGATTTTCCCGGCCGGCTATCTCACGCAGGCGGCGCCCGGCCCCTTCTTCATCGGCGTTGACAAGCCGATGGGTGTCTACACCTGGGACAACATGCTGTTCACCAGCGCCAAGGTGAAGGACGACGTCGTTTACAAAATGCTGGAAACGCTGGAGGCCAACAAGGCCGATCTCGTTTCGGTGCAGCCTGCGCTGCGCGAATTCTCGGCGGCCAGCCTCTACAAGAAATACGATCTGCCCTATCACCCGGGCGCGTTGAAATACTTCGCCGACAAGAAGATCGAAGCGAAAGCGCTGCAGTAAACGAGCTGCCGCTCGAGACCAAACACACACTCCGCTCGTCCCCGCGAAAGCGGGGCCCCAGTGTTTCATGCCGAAGAAAACAAGACTGGATTCCCGCTTGCGCGGGAATGAGCGGGAATGTGTTGGAGCACCGACTACTGCATCTCGATATTTGCCGCCTCTACCGCACGTTTCATGCGCGTGAGTTCACGGTCGATCAGGGCCGCAAACTCGCTCGGCGGACCTGGTTGCGGAAAAGCATGCTGTTTCGCCAGGATCTCACCGACTTGAACGCTGGCCAACGCCTGCGCCAGCGCCGTGTTCAGACGATCGATGACCGATTGCGGCGTCTTGGCCGGCGCCACCAGGCCGAAAAACGCCATCCAGTTGAGGTCGTCCAGTTTGAGTTCGGCAAAGGTTGGAACATCGGGCAGATCCTCGAGCCGCGTCGGTGACGACACCGCAAGCGCCCGCAGCTTGTCGGCCTGGATCAGCGGCAACGATGTCGGCAGGTTATCGAACAGGATGAAAATCTGCCCGGCCACCGCATCGTTCAGCGCAGGCCCGACGCCACGATAAGGCACGTGCACAATGTCCGTGTCGGTCGCAAACTTGAATTGCTCCCCCATCAGATGACTGACCGATCCATTGCCGGCTGATCCGTACGTCATCTTTCCCGGCTGCATTTTGGCGAGCGCGACCAGTTCCGCGACCGACATCGCCCGCACCGACGGATTGACGGTCATGACATTCGGCACCGACGCGATCAGCCCAACGGGCCTGAGATCGCTCGCGATATCGTAGGGCAGGTTTTTGTACGCTGCCGGATTGATCGCGAGCGTCGAGGCGGTTCCCATCCCGATGGTGTAGCCGTCGGGCTCCGCCTTGGCGATGGCGGCGGTGCCGATCGAGCCGCCGGCACCGCCGCGATTTTCAATCACGATCGATTGCCCCAGCACCTTGTGCATGGCATCGGCGATCACCCGCGCGATGACATCGGTCGAACCGCCGGCCGCGAACGGGACGATCATGGTGATTGGACGCGACGGATAGCGGTCCTGCGCCATCGCCACCTGCCCCGCCAGCAACAGGGCCGCAACGCCGGCGATGGCTCGCCGGCCTGCTGTCAGAAGCCGCGCCATCATTAGCCGAAAAAGTCGCGCAACATCTTGTTGACCGTCTCCGGCGTTTCGACCTCCGGCAGATGGCCATAGTTGTCCAGCCATTCCAGTTTACCGTCCTTCAAATGCTTGATCAGCACGGCGGCGTTCTTGTCGCCTGGATTCACCTTGTCGGCGCGTCCCTGGATCATCAGCACCGGCATCGTCAGTTTCGCGCCGCTTTCTTCAGGGCTGTAGCCATTGGCCATGCCGAGCTTCACACCATGCATGAAACCGCGCGGCTGAGTCGCGCGCAACACGCGCTGCACTTCCGTCTTCAGATCAGCCGATGCGTTGGGACCAAGCAGTGCATCGACCCGTCGTCCGAAACCGTACATGCCTTTCGCAACCTGACCTTCGCGGGTCGCGATGATCTTCGCCTTCTGCTCCTCCGGCATATCCTTGGGACCGACGCCGGTGCCGGTCATCGCAAGGCGCAACACGCGATCCGGATAATAGATCGCAAAGCATTGCGCGACGCGGCTGCCGAATGAATTACCGACGATATGGGCCCGCTCGATCTTCAGTGCGGTCAGGAAATCGACCACCGCCTCCGCATAGTCCTTGCAGGTCGGCGTATCCTTCATGAAGGCGTCGGTCAGCATATAGCCCGGAGCATTCCAGGCGATCACGCGATAGCGGTCGGACAGCCCCGCAAGCTGATACCGCCAATGCATCGCGTTGGCGCCGACGCCATGCATCAGCAGCACCACCGGCGCATCGGCGCGGCCGGATTCCATATAGCTGAAGCGATCGCCCTGATAGTTGGCGCGCGAGCCCGCCGGGATCTCGACAAACTGGAGATCGGGCAAAGGCGGGATTTCGGATTTCGTCTGGGCGGCGGCGGGACTGGCAATGAGGGCGATCAGCGTGGCGGCAAAGGCAGCAAGGATAGGTCGGCCCGACATCAGGAACTCCTTCAGCGTCTTCCAGACCGCGCCTGGCGGCCCCCCTCAGCATAACCCCAACCGCGAGGCGCGCCACAGAGCTTTGAGTATTGGCCGCGGAGATCGGGCGGTCCGTTTGCGATGGCTCTGGAAGACTGCGGGGTGATATGGACGCGGCTTGCCGGCCCATCGGTCCACAAAAGACAATGGCCGGGACAAGCCCGGCCATGAC
>JAFAFP010000093.1 GCA_023423415.1 Pseudomonadota bacterium
GATCATGCACATCAACGGCTTCGTGCGCGGCAAGGGCAAGTTCATCATCACCGAATATGTCGCAACCGACGAGCGGACCGGGCCGCGCTTCCCGCTGCTGCTGACGACCGGCCGCATCCTGTCGCAATACAATGTCGGTGCGCAGACCCGCCGCACCGAGAACTCGATGTGGCATGCGGAGGATCTGCTGGAGATCCATCCGCACGACGCCGAGCAGCGTGGCGTGCGCGACGGCGACTGGATCAAGCTGAAGAGCCGTGCCGGCGAGACGACATTGCGCGCACAGATCACCGATCGCGTGGCGCCGGGCGTGGTCTACACCACCTTCCATCATCCGGACACGCAGGCCAACGTCATCACCACGGACTTCTCCGACTGGGCCACCAATTGCCCGGAATACAAGGTGACGGCGGTGCAGGTGACGCCATCCAACGGCCCGTCGGACTGGCAGCGCGAATACGATGCGTTCTCGCGCGAAAGCCGCCGCATCGCGCCGATGGAAGCTGCGGAGTAGGGCGATGGTGCCGCCGCTTTCCCTCGTGCCGCGCAAGTCGTGGCGTGTCCAGGCGGCACGCTCCGGACTTGCGAACGGGCTGCGAGCGATCCCCGAGGAAACGGCGATTGCGTTCACCTATAACGGTGGCTCGCATGCGGTGATGATGGCCTCGCCGCAGGATCTCGAAGACTTTGCCTACGGCTTCAGCCTGCACGAAGGCATCGTGTCGACGCGCGAGGACATCACCGCACTCGACATCGTCGAGCATGACGACGGCATCGAATTGCGCATGTGGCTCCGCGACAGCGAGGCGCAGACGCTGAGCGAGCGGCGCCGTCATATAGCAGGACCGACCGGTTGCGGCCTGTGCGGGCTGGAAAGCCTTTCCGAAGCGATGCGGCCTGCCCCTGTTGTGTCTGGCAGCGGCTTCGTCATTTCGCCGCGTCAGATCATGCAGGCCCTTTCGGCGATGTCACCGTTGCAGGAACTGAACCATCAGACCCGCGCCGTGCATGCGGCGGCATTCTGGGAGCCGTCGGCGGGCCTTGTTGCCTTGCGCGAAGACGTCGGCCGCCACAATGCGCTCGACAAACTCGGCGGCGCCCTGGCGCGCATTGGACGTGTTGGAAACAGCGGCGCGGTGTTCGTCACCAGCCGCGTGTCGGTCGAGATGGTGCAGAAGACAGCAGTGATCGGCGCGCCGGTCATGGTGGCCGTCTCCGCGCCGACGGCGCTGGCCGGGCGGACGGCGGAAGCCGCCGGCATCACGCTCATCGCCATCGCCCGTGATGACGGGTTCGAGGTGTTCACGCATCCCGCACGGATTGAAGAGGATGTTGCTGCTCATGTCGCATGAGAAGTCGCCGGACAAGCTGGTCTATATGGCGAACCAGATCGGCAAATTCTTCGTCAGCCAGGGACCGGAACAGGCCGTCGTGGGCACCGCGGACCACATCATGAAATTTTGGGACCCGCGGATGCGAGAGGCCATACTCGCTCATCTTGATAGTGATGGAGCCGGGCTGGACCCTTGGGTCTATGACGCTTTGACACGGTTAAAAAACGGAAATTAAGCGCGGAGATCGCGCTGCCCTACTTGCGAACTCCAGTGCCCTCTGCAAACTGCGGACATGCTCACTGTCGGCGGAAGTCATGACCCTTTGCTGGAATGGGCCATTCGCGAAAGCGGATGCGGTCTCGCATATCTTCCTGAAGGGAGCGCGGCCGGCTTACAGCGCTTCGTCGACGGCGAGGTCGTGGCAGCAGCGATCCATCTTCATGCCCTCGACTCCAGTAGCGACGAGAATATCGCCATTATGAAAAGTGTGCCCGAGTTGCAAAGTGCCGCGTTGATCGGATTTGCGCACCGCGAGCAAGGGATCGTGGTGGCGCGAAATAATCCGCGCAAACTAGAGAGCATCCGTGACATCGCTGCAGCCGAGGTATGCGTTGCCATCAGACCTCCAGGCGCTGGAGCCCAATTGCTTCTTGAATCTTTCCTTACGCGGGAGGGTCTCGATATTTCAAAATTGCGGACGATCTCGCAACCCTGCCGGACGGGTTCGGACATAGCAAAAGCCATACAAATCGGGCACGCCGATTGCGGGATAACGACACGCAGCGTTGCCAACATGGCAGATCTCGATTTTGTGCGACTGAAATGGGAGCAATTCGACCTCGTCGTCAGCCAACGCGCCTATTTTCGACCACCCTTGCAGATATTCTTTTCATTCCTTCAGACAAAGGAGATGCGCCGCCAGGCGATGCAGGTCGGCGGATACGACATCTCCGTTGCTGGGCAAGTCAGATACGCTTCATAGTCTTGCTATGTCTTGCTATCGAAGATTCTCCCCAAAGGGGTCGCCATCACAGCACATGACGAGGTTATGGTTCGCCTCCGGCGTGCGTGGCCAAATGGGGCCCTTCCCTACCCTATTTCACGTCAAGCAAAACCGTCTTGAGGGTCGCAGTAAATCACAGCCGCAAGGCGCGTTAGCATACCATTCTCGGCACCGGTGGATAGTTCCGAAATTCCGCGCCAGCAGGCAGTTCGAGCCATCAAATTTTCGTTAACCGATCGGAAAGACCCCAAAGAGTCGATCTCCAATTCAATCCGAATTGGAGCCAACTTCAAAATTGGGAGCGTCTTTCCTCCATTTGGTTTGACCGTTGGCAACTATAATCAAAATAATAAGAACGCTAGACAAATCTGCTGCGGGCCCGTTACCAAAAGTGGTCTCCTTGCGTGGCCCTACAACGAGCAGTTTGATCAAACTGTCAGAACCACCATGCTTGCATTGCTCTGCAACATCGGACTTTTTAGGTCGCTCGCGCTTAGTCTGGCACCCATTCCAGCGCTCGCCGGCGCCGCCGCCGCGCAACCGCCGCCCCGATCGATCCTGGTCGTGACCGAAGCCGCCGTAGGTGGCCCGTTCTATCCCGCGGTATTCTCATCGCTTCAAACGGCGGTAAATCGAACCTCTAAACAACCGGCTTCGATGTATTTGGAGAATCTCGACCCGACTGTTTTCGACAATCCAAACTTCGAACAATCCCAGCGAACTTTCCTGGCATCCAAATATAATGACAAACAGATCGGAATCGTTGTCGCCATCGGAAAATCTGCTCTCGTTTATGTCTTACGTGAGCGAGATCAATTATGGCCAAATATTCCTGTTGTTTTCTCCTTTGTGAATAAGGCCGATCTTCAAACACTCGCGCTGCCAGCCGACGTTACAGGACACACTACAACCGTAAGCTTGCGGGACATGCTCGACACAGCATGGGCGATCATGCCCGATCTGGAGCGCGTGGCCGTCCTCGGAGACCGGCTAGAACGACAGCCTGCCTACCAATATATCAAGAAAGAAATACCTACAATTTCACTTGAGATGCCGGTTCTCGATTTAACCGACATCCCGATGCGCGAGTTAAAGAGCCGTGTCGCGGGTTTGCCGGAGCGCACCGCTATCATTTATACTGCAATCTATTCAGATGGTGAGGGCGCGAGGTTTCCACCTGTACGGGCCTTATCATTGTTGGCTGAGGTCGCCAATCGGCCGATCGTGATTTCGGTAGAAACCTTCATTGGACATGGCGGAGTCGGCGGAAAAGTCGCCGGCCCGTCTGCTCTCGGGGAAGATGCAGCGAAACTCGCGCTACGCATTCTGGACGGAGAGAACGCATCCGCCATACCGATAGTGGAGGGTAACGCGACCCGCTCGGTCTTCGACTGGCGTCAATTGCAGCGTTGGAACGTCGATCTCTCGCGATTGCCGGCCGGCAGCGAGATCCGGTTTCGTCCGCCTTCGCCCTGGGACACCTACAAACTACAAATTCTTTTCGCTGCTGCAATTCTCTTGATCCAGTCAGCCTTGATAATCCGGCTTCTGTACGAACACCGTCGCCGGCGCGTGGCCGAGGCAGAAGCGATCCATCGCGCGAATGAACTCTCTCATATGAATCGAATCGCTACTGCTGGTGAACTTTCAGCCTCGATCGCGCATGAACTCAAACAGCCATTGGCAGCGATCGCCGCCAACGGAAGCGCCGGCGTACATTGGCTCGCAAGAGCAGTTCCTGATGTAGATCAGGCACGCGATGTCTTGAAACGGATTGTCGATCAAAGTTATCGCGCTACGCAGATCATCGACGAGGTTCGCGCACTGTTCAGGAAAGATTGTTCCGCTCGAGAGATAATCGATCTCAATTTACTAGTTCCCGAAACCCTGGTGCTCGTAGAGCACGAACTTCGGATGCATAAGATATTGCTTCAGGCGCAGCTCTCGCAACACCCGCCACCGTACGTTAAAGCGGACAAGGTTCAATTGAAGCAGGTCATACTCAATCTCGTCATCAATGCAATTGAGGCTATGGCCTCAGGTCCGACGGATTTACGAGTGCTGACCATATCATCGACGACAAATACGGGTGGCGTCGTGGTTACGGTGGCCGATTCAGGTCCCGGCGTCGCCCCAGAGAACTCGGAAAAAATCTATGAAATGTTTTTCACGACTAAACCACACGGGATGGGGGTTGGGCTTCCGATGTGCCGCTCGATCATCGAGTCTCACGGCGGGCGACTCATGCTGTCGAGGAGCCAATTGGGTGGGTGCCGCTTCCAGATCTATTTACCGACCGCTCAGGTCAAAACGAACGATTGATCGATCGAACCCTCCTTACCGACAACTTTTTATACTTCTACCTTGTGCTTTAATCGCTGGGCATCGTGGCCCTGGGTCTGTTCGAAGGCAAAAGCCATGCAGAACCAGTCGATTACCTTTGTCATCGATGATGACGTCGCCTTGTGGGAAGGCATCAGCAGCTTATTCAGATCGGTCGATATCGAAGTCGAGAGCTTCGGATCGACCAAGGATTTTCTGGAGATCAAATGACCAGACGTCCCTAGATGCTTATTCTCGACATCCGGTTGCCTAGCAAGAGCGGATTGGAGTTCCAGACTGAGCTAACTGGTCTTGCAATTTCGTTGCCAATTGCCTTCCTCACCGGGCATATGGATGTCGCCATGGGGGGTGCAGGCGATGAAGGCCGGCGCGTTTGAGTTCTTATGCAAGCCATTCCGAGAGGAAGACCTTCTCGACGTCGTGCGATGCGCGATACAAAGAAACTTCGAACAGCGCAACATAAACTCGTCCCTCGCGGCGATCTGCAATCGCTACGAGACACTGACGGCCCGAGAGCGAGAAGTGATGGAACACGTTGTTGCCGGCTTGATGAACAAGCAGATCGCCGGCATTCTTGGTTTGAGTGAGATAACGGTTAAGGGCCATCGGTCCAGCATCAAACACAAGATGCAGGCCAAGTCCCTGGCCAAACTGATCCGTCAAGCCGACGCCTTGAAATCGGAAAAGAACTGAAAGATTGGAAGGCCTCGGACCCTATCCTCAGGGGCAATGTGTATATTCGAACGATCAATTGCCCTTCTGTACCTTTCCGTTAGACTCGCTTTGCTTAGCAAGAGGATCATCGATCCCGACCCTAATCCAGCTAGGACGGAAGCAAGAAATAGCGGAGTGGTAACCTCAACACTCACTGCATCGTTGATCAAACGCACATCGACGCAACAGACCCGGCGCGACGCCTTACGGCATTGACCATGATATCTTTAATAGATGATGACGATGGCGCACGCGAAGCAACAGCGGGTCTTCTTCGATCTATCGGCTACACAGTTTATGCATTCGAATCGGCCCGCGCATTTTTATCATCGATTATTGTCGACGAAACACGCTGTGCTATTGTTGATCTTATGATGCCCGACATTGACGGCTTCGAATTGCATCGGAGATTGATACAGGATGGTCACCGATTTCCCGTCATCTATCTCACTGCGATGACTGGAGAGGCTGCGACAGAACGAATGCAGAGAAGCGGAGCCTTCTGCGTTCTAACAAAGCCATGCCCTGAGCGACGACTGTTCAATTGCGTTGAGGCCGCATTGAACGAAAGCCAGTCCCCTTAAAAGGGAAAATGCGATCAGTAGCGTTCGGCGACGAACTTTCGTCCTTTCAATGACACTTGATCGTCATAAGCGTTCTTCGTCACACGCGCTGGCAATTTCACCTTCTCGCGCTTTGGCTTCTTATAAGGAATTGCATCCAGTATATGTGCGATACAGTTCAGCCTCCCTCGGCGCTTGTCATCAGACCGAACAAGGTACCATGGCGCATACTTGGTATCAGTCGCTTCAAGCATGGCGTCACGGGCGCGTGAATAATCATACCAGAGAGTATAGGACTCTATATCCATCGGGCTCAGCTTCCATTGCCGCAACGGATCATCGATGCGTGCCGCAAACCGTCGCTCTTGCTCTTCGAGCCCGACCTCAAGCCAGATTTTGATGAGTGTAATTCCAGCTTCAACGATATACTGTTCGATTTGTGGACAGAGTTCGAGGAATGTTTCGTAGCGCTTCTTGTCGACGAATCCCATAACGCGCTCGACGCCGGCGCGATTGTACCAGCTACGATCGAAGATCACCACCTCCCCAGCAGCAGGAAACTGCTCGATGTAGCGCTGTATAAACATTTGGGTTTTCTGGCGATCCGTTGGCGCGGGCAAAGCAACCACTCGGAAAACACGCGGTGACACGCGTTCAGTGAGCGCCTTGATGGTCCCCCCCTTACCTGCAGCATCGCGGCCTTCAAAGACAATGATGACCTTCGGTCCCTTTTTCTTCACCCATTCCTGGAGGTGGCAAAGCTCGACCTGCAGCTTACGCAGTTCCTTCTCATAGATCGACCGCTTCATTCTCCCGGCTTTATCGCCCTTTCCATTTTTTGCAGAGACTTCACCCTCTTTGAGACCTTCCGGTTCGCGCTTGACCATCGACAGGCTCCCGTCGTATTCCGAATAGCTTCCTTAGCGCCACATGAGCGTCAAACTAATGTCGCCGGGCATGCCGTCCGGCCAATCAGCGATCTGGAACTTGATCCGGTAACCACGTGACTCCAAATGTTTCTTCCAAAATTGATGAAGCTCTCTCGGCAAGCCCGTGAGCGTCTCTTCCCATCCTGGCTCCTGCTGATTGATAGCGCGACCTTTGTCCGTAAAAAGTCTGTTTGTGAACCGTCCTATTTCGACTTCCGTCAGGCCGTTGCTGACTGCACGATTAATGATCACAGCCGCGCGGCGCATCCGCTCTTCATCACTGACACCCGATGGATTTAACAGTTTCTCGAGCAGTTCTTTTTTTTCTGCCTCCGCGGCCTTAAGCTTTCGCGCATACGTGGCTGCCTTTTCAGCCTCCATCTCGGCGCTTTTTCTAAGACAATCTTTCGCCGTTGGCAGGATGTCATCGATTTTCGTTTCCATAGCCGATGTCTCCCTAGCGTACATTCTCAATCCAGATCAATTCGCACATCAATCGATGATGTGATAACCCCCATCGACATAGAGGGTCTGACCGGTCACAAGTTTTGCTGCATCATGCGCCAGGAAAGCGGTTGCGATTCCAACGTCATCGATGCTGACCAGACTACGGCTGGGCGCCTTCTCCTTTGCCTTGTCGAGCAACTCGTCAAATTCGGGGATGCCGGATGCGGCGCGGGTTGCAAGCGGTCCGGGCGATATGGCATGAACGCGAATGCCCTTTGGACCGAGCTCCGCCGCAAGATAGCGCACCGAACACTCCAAGGCTGCCTTAGCAACGCCCATGATGTTGTAGTTCTTCACCACCCGTTCGCTGCCGTAATAGCTCATGGCGAACATACTGCCGCCATTCTTCATCAGCGGTTCGGCTAGGTGCGCCATGCGTAAGAAGGACCAGCATGACACTTCCATGGTTGTCGTAAAGCCTTCAAGCGACACGTCGACTACCCGACTATGCAAAGCCTCTTTCGGCGAGAAGGCGATAGAATGGATGAGGAAATCCATTCCGCCCCACTCCTGCTCAATTTTCTTGAAGACCGCCTCGATCTGACCGGCTTCCCTTACGTCGAGCGGCATAACGATCGCTGCTTCCGCCTCCCGTGCGAGCGGTTCAACGAACCGTTTTGCCTTCTCGTTAAGGTATGTCAACGCGAGTTGCGCGCCCAGTGCCCGGAAAGCGCGTGCGCAGCCCCAGGCAATCGATTGATCATTCGCAACCCCGATAATCAGGCCCCTCTTACCTTCTAACAGAGCCGCCTTCGCAACCGGAATTGTCATACCGTCCTCGCGAATGCGGGAGCGGTGGAAGCAGGCTGCGCGATGGCAGCAAGCGTGTGCTTGGCGATCATCAGTTCCTCATTTGTCGGCACGACATAGAGGTTGAGTCGGCTGCCGGGTCGCGAGATGCAGAGAGCGCTTTTTGCATTTGCTACCTCATCGATCTCTGCGCCCAGCCAGGCGAGCTTCTGGGCGATGCGACCACGCATGTCGGCAGATCGCTCTCCGATTCCAGCGGTGAAGACAAAGCTGTCGATGCCACCAAGCGCTGCGGCCAGCATTCCTGTATTCAGCGCGATCCGATAGACGAAGTATTCGAGTGCCAACGCAGCACCTTGTGCCGAGCTGTTGAGCAATTCGCGAACATCGTTGCTTACGCCGGAGAGGCCCTTTAGTCCGCATTCCTTGTAGAGAAAGTCCTGCACCGCACCAGCGCTCATTCCTTTCTCAGACAACAAATAGAGTACTACGCCCGGATCGATCTGGCCGGACCGCGTACCCATGGGCAGGCCGTCGAGAGCGGTGAACCCCATTGTGCTCTCGACACTCCGGCTATTGACGATTGCACACATTGACGCACCGCTACCGAGATGCGCCATTACAATTCGACCGTCGGCCCGGTTGGGTGCGACCTCGCGCAATCGCTGAGATACGTATTCGTAAGAGAGACCGTGAAACCCGTAGCGCCGCACGCCCTCGTCGTACAGCCGATTCGGGATCGCATAGCGGTCCGCTACCTCGCTATGCCCGCGGTGGAACGCCGTATCGAAGCAAGCGACCTGCGGCATCTCCGGGAAGCGCTGCAACAAGATTCGGATGGGCGCAAGATTGTTGGGCTGATGCAATGGCGCAAGCGCCACATACTGTTCCAGATCATCGAGGAGTTTCTGATTGACCAGAATCGGCCTGTCGTATTTTGGACCGCCGTGAACCACACGATGCCCGATCGCAAGGAATTTCAGCTGCTGCTCGCCTTGCAGCCATGCGCCGGCAGTCCGCATGGCCGTTTCAACATCCGGAATGTCTTTCGCGTCGTAGGTCCGGTCGATTAGCTTTCCACCTTCACCGTCACTGGCGCGCAGTCGCGGCCGGACGCCAATGCCGTCCACCTGACCATTAACCATCTCCTTCAGAGATTGACCGTCCGCAATGTCATAGACGCGGAACTTAACGCTGGAGGATCCTGCATTAACGACAAGGATAGTGTCCATGGCGATCACGCAGCCGGCAGTTTGGTAGTACGGCGCCTCGCATCGGCAAAGAGTGACGCAATTGCACACGATGCGAGTCGGGTTCTCACTGAATCAGCACGGGATGTCAGGATAATTGGTACGCGCGCGCCGAGAACGAGTCCGGCGGCATCCGCCTTCGTCAGAAAGATCAAATTCTTTGCCAGCATGTTTCCGGCTTCGAGATTCGGCACAACGAGAATCTGTGCTCTACCCGCCACCTCCGATTTGATGCCCTTGATCCTTGCTGCCTCCGGATCGATGGCATTGTCGAAGGCTAGCGGTCCGTCGAGAATACCGCCGGTAATCTGCCCGCGATCGGCCATCTTGCAGAGTGCGGCGGCATCGATTGTCGAAGGAATTTTCGACGTCACCGTTTCGACAGCCGAGAGAATAGCGACTCTAGGCGTTCCTTTTCCAACCGCGGTAAACAGGTCAATGGCGTTCTGAATAATGTCCTGCTTCGCATCGAGATCTGGGGCAATGTTGATGGCTGCGTCGGTAACGATAAGCGTATCAGCATGCGACGGAACATCCATAATGAAGACGTGACTGATACGGCGACCTGTTCGGAGCCCGGTGGTGGACGAGGCAACCGCCCTCATCAGCTCGTCTGTATGTAGGCTACCTTTCATCAGCAGTTCGGCCTTCCCGGCACGGATCAACTCCACGCCCCTGGCGGCGGACGCGTCGCTGTGCGGCGCGTCAACAATCTCAAGCTCATCGATGTCGATGTGGCAGTCACGAGCAACGGCTGCAATTTTAGCCACCGGGCCAACCAGAATTGGACGAATGATTCCCGCTTCCGCTGCCTCTACCGGACCGCGCAACGAAGTATCATCGCAAGGATGGACAACGACCGTTGGCGACGCCGGAATTTCCTTCGCCATGGCAATAAGTCGCTCGTATTTCGTGTGTGGCATTTCCGAAATTGTGGGCCTGGGATTTGACATTGGTGACCCCCTCTACCTCATGCACCTATAGCTGTGCACGGGCTTGGACTACTGTCACGCGCGGATGTTGTTCCTGGAACAGGGTCTTTACCCTCTCAAAGCGATGCAGCGCCTCCCCCGTCAATTCGCCTGTTGCCCGCATCACCTTTCCTACGACATCTAAAGCAGCCCGTCGCTCGTCGACACTTGGCGGAAGCAGCGCGGGAATGGTCTCAAGTGTTGCGTCTTCGTCGATCAGCAACATGAAGAACTGCTCGCGTACGAGCGCTTTAAACACAGCTGGTGGCAGCTTCTCATGATAAGCTGAAGCCTGCCGTATCTGACGAACAAGCTCGAAGCCTCTTTCATCCACACAATGGCGCGCCATTCCGATGTAGATACACGAGCGAACGATGCATTCTCGTATGCCACCATTCCTAATATGAGATCTGATTTCGGCAATTCTTTTCGTCACCAATTGCTGGTGCAGCGGACTAACTGAAGCCCTACGCAATGATCGTCCGTTTCTACTTGTGTCGATCCCATAGGCCGCTTGCAGCGCTGGAGAACCATATACTGAAAGGAAAGTGCGCTCTGCGAATGCTTCGACTGCATCCCGCCACCCGTTAAGATTAGCCACGATTTGGCGTGAAACTTCCTCCTGCATCATGAGAAATGGATTGCTGGCTGGCACCGGCTTTCGTTCTTTGCGTATCACTTCGGCAGTTGATTTGACGACTGACATGAATGGGTTTGAATCCGAAAACATTTCATATTGAAGTCTCAGTGGATGGCTTTTCCGCATCCATTCCGCCATCATTGGATTGGCGAATGTGCGCACCCAGGGCTGAAAATAGGTGCGATAGAGTGCGAGGTTGACTTCCGACACACGCGCCGCAGTTGCAAATCTTTGCTCGTCCTCGCCGGTGTTGCCGCCGAGCGCTCGGATATCATCGAGGGTCCGCGCCTCGCACCGCATCAACCATTCGCCAGTGATCAGGTCCGGATTGGCGGCTCCGATATCTCGCCTCTCGAAAGTCGCTTCGTACAAGCCTGGCGGTAGCGTATCGATCAGGTCGATATTATCTGAGAACTCCCGATGTTCTTTGCGAGCGACATTTGATGCCACAAAGATTCCGAGATGCCCCACAGTATCGTGAATCGTATAGACGATCGTTTGACCGAACGACCGAATTTCGTTGACGTCCTCATAAAGATCGAGAATCCAGCCGAGCGCCTGTTGAGGCGGAGTGATGTTATCCGCCTTTGAGCAGATAACGACAATTGGCGAGCGGATGCTGCGGAGGTCGATTGCAACTCCATTAGAGGACTTGATCCGGCCCGCTGCCAGATTGTTACCGATGAAGAGCTCGTCTACGATAAACTGAATCTCCTCGGCATTGAGATTCACATGGCCGCCCCACCAACGCTCGAAACCAAGATATCGTTCTGCTTCAGTGTCGATCTTCGAGTATAGATTGTATTGTTTAGTCCAATAAGTATTGGCGGGATTTTGGTTTTCGAAGTTTTGGACCAAAGAAGCACCGTCGAATTTACCGCAGCCGAGGTCGCTGGCGAGCGCCGTCAACCAGCTTCCGCCAAGCAGGCCGCCAGTGTACCGCATCGGGTACTTACCGTGCACGCCGTCCCAATAAGACAACGGTGAGCCGGCGATAATGATGGGACCGAACAACTCCGGTTTCACGGCCGCGAGCATCATCACCGCCCAGCCAGCCTGGCAGTTACCGATCACACAGGGTTTGCCGTCGGCCTCGGGGTGCCGGGCGATTACCGCTTCAAGAAAGGCCGCTTCGGCGCGTGCAACATCCTCGATCGTCTGACCGGATACCGGTTCAGGCAGAAAACCGATGAAGTAACAGGGATGACCAGAACGCAGCGCCACACCGATTTCACTATCGGCCTTAAATCCTCCGATACCCGGCCCGTGACCGGCGCGCGGATCCACAATCACAAATGGCCTTGCGTTCGGATCGATTTCAAGGCCTGCAGGCGGCACTATACGCACTAGTGCGTAATTGACTGGTCGCGGTAGCGAACGTCCATCGATCAGAAGTTCACACTGAAAATCGAGGACATGAGGCGCGGTCTTTGCGGCCTGCTCACGGTAGGCATTCCCTCTCTCGCGCATCACGTCCAGAAACAGGACTGTGCGTTGTGCAGCATCTGTCGCATACTCGGCGGCCGCGGCAAGCCAGCTCGTAGCGCCGTTCATTCCATCTGCCGAGCCTGTCGGATTTGACGTCATGGTGATATTCCTCTCCATGCGCCGGCACCTTCCGTTTCTGCAGCGGATACACTCCAGCCTTTGTTTCGACTGTGTGATCTTTTACGATAGCTCCAAAGAACCACAAAGGCCACCTTTGGAGTACCTGTACTTAGGTTTAGCCTTTGACCAAAGCGGCTCCCCCAAATTACGGAACCGACAGATTAATCTTAGCTCCTGTTCCTGATGAGTTCATCAATAGTTGTGGTTTTTTCGATCCCGCCAACCTTTTCATCGACGCCGTCGGCACGCAGAAAATCCCGCACATAGCCGCGCGCGCCAACGATGCGAAGCCTGATGTCGCGAGCTGCGAGATCCGCCTGTAATTCATGCAACAAACGCGAGCCGGCGAGATCAATAAATGGTGATGCTGAAAGATCGCAGATCATGAGGTGGATTTCAGAGGGATCTTCGCGGCTCATACGGCTCTGGATCGTTTCCAGCACTGCTCCGGCATTCACGTAGATCAGTGAGCCCTCCGGCCTCACAATAAGCACCCCCTGGGGCAGCTCATTCTCGGGATGGCGCGCCGTATCTGAATAGATATCCGTACCGGGCACCTTACCGAGAATAGCAATATGGGGTCGAGATACCCGCCAGAGCAGAAGCGCAATGCAAGCCATTGCGGCCAATAATACGCCCTGCAATATGCCAAGCAGCAGTACTGCGATAAGTGCAATGGAAGCAGCGTAGAAATCGATCCGGCTCACACGCCGCATCCGGAGCAGCGCCGGAAAATCAAACAGGCCGAGGATTGCCGTCAACACCACTGCTGCCAATACGGCCTTGGGTAAGTTCTCCAGAAGACTTGTGAGATAGAGAAGACAAATCGCGAGCGTCAGCGACGCGAACACCAGCGCAAGCGGGGTTCGTGCGCCAGCCTTGTCATTGACGGCCGATTGCGACAATCCACCACCTACGGGATAGCCCTGCCCGAATGCCGTGAATAGATTAGCCGCGCCAATACCCAAAAATTCCTGCCGCATATCGAGTGGATAGTGATGCTTAGTTGCAAAAGTTCGCGCTGCGGAAATACCCTCGACATAAGCAAGCAACAGGCATCCGGCTGCGAGCGGAAAAATTCCCTCGATATCGGTTAGTCGCAGCGAGGGGACAGATAAGTCAGGTAACCCACCCGCTATGGGTCCAGTCACGGGCACGCCGAGCGCGGGCCAACCGAAAATGGTCGCGGCGATTATGGCCAGCGCAACGACCGCAAGTGCGACTGGACGTCCAGGCAACAGCCTGGCTCCAAGAAAAAGAAAAACGATGGCGGTAACACCGATCAGAAGAACAAGCGGTCGCGTTTGAGCAAGCTGCTCGGCCAGAGTGAACAAACGTTCGACGAAATTGTGTCCGCCGCCAGGCACACCAAGCAGACTCGGAATTTGGGTCAAGCCGATGGTCAGCCCCGCGCCGATTTTAAACCCGATGAGGATTGAGTCGCTGATCAATAGCGCAATGACACTGAGACGAAACAGCCAAGACAGAAAGCTTAACAGTCCAACGGTTAAGGCAGCGAGGCTAGCAATCTGCGCGTAGCGCTGCATGTCGCCATCCACCATGGCGCCGACAGTAGAGGCGATCATCAGGGAAATTGCGGACGTTGGTCCTACAGCGAGTTGCCGGGACGACCCAAGCAGCGCATAACCAAGTCCACCGAGCAGATAGCCGTAAATACCAACCTGAGGTGGTAATCCGGCAAGTCCGGCATAAGCGAGTGACACCGGAATCGCATATGCGGCAAGCGTTATTCCGGCCACGAGGTCATACGGAATCCATTTCGCCTGATACCTACTGAGCCAGCTGACCAGAGGGACACGTCGAACCGTTCCCGCTAAGGTAGATTCTGGAAAGATCGAACCAGGGCCATCAGCCATGACAGATCTTGCTGCCTATACTGCTATCGAGCAACTGCGCGATGGACGGCTGATCGAGATCCGCGCCATCCGCCCAGACGATCGCCCCGCGGTGCTTGCGGCAATAGCGCGTGCCAGTCCCCGATCGATGTTCCGACGGTTCTTTGCCTCGAGACAAAAACTGACTAACGAGGAGATCGATTACTTCCTGACTGTTGACTTTGTGAACCATGTTGCACTTGTCGCTGTGGCCGACGAAGATGGAAACCGTCCTATCGTCGGCGGCGCAAGGTTTGTTGTCGTGCAGCCAAAGAAAGCAGAAGTTGCTTTTGCTGTCATCGACGCCTACCAGGGTCAAGGTCTCGGCACGATCCTGATGCACCATCTCGGCACCATAGCGCTCGGAGCAGGATTGCGCGAACTTGTCGCAGAAGTGCTTATCGAGAATATGCCGATGCTGACGGTGTTCGCGCATAGCGGCTATCCGATGAGTAAGTGGTTGGGAACCGACTCCGTGCACGTGACGCTGGACCTAGGAAACGACCGTTAGATGCGCGGTTTTTTTCGCAGATAGACGAACCAGTACACCGCTGCAACCATAACGGCGCCGCCAACAATGTTGCCAGCGGTGACCGGTATGAGGTTCGCGAAGATGAAATTTTCCCAGGTCAGCGCCGGAAAGTCTGCCGGGCTTTTACCAATCGTATCCCAGAACGGATCCGGTGCTCCGGCCTTGATAAAAAGACCCATTGGAATGAAATAAATGTTGGCAATGCTGTGCTCGAAACCGGCGGCGACAAAGGTCGAAATTGGCGGAATGATGGTCACCACACGGTCAATCGTGGTGCGTGCGCCGTAACACATCCAGACAGCAAGACAGACAAGCGCATTACACAACACGCCGAGCGTAAAGGCGGGCACGAGCGCGAGCGCGGTTTTACCGTTGGCGATAACAAGTGCATTCAGACCCACAGCACCACCGCCGAAGGTGTACTGGGTGGACACAAACATCAGCGCCGCGGTCGCGATCGCTCCTATGAAATTGCCGGTAAAAGCAATCATCCAGTTCGCGAGCAGAGCGTACGTCGTTACCTTACCGCCCGCCCAAGCCATGACCAGCATATTGTTGCCGGTGAATAATTCGGCTCCCCCGACGACCACTAGGATGAGACCTACGCAGAACACGAGGCCAGTGAGTAGACGGATCACACCATAGGGCAGAGAGCCGGCTGCCTCGCCGGGAAGGCTGGAGAGGCTCGTGCCGACAGTCGTGGCAAATATTGCGCCGAATGAGATGAAAGCTCCTGCCAGTACACTGAGGACGAAGACCGCCATTGGATCCATGGCGGCACGCGTGACCCCACCTTCCTCGGCGCGGATTGCCATCGAGGAGGGCAGGATGGTGTCGAAGCTGATCGGTTGCGGCGGGGCCCTGTCACTCATTGCGAACCCAACGCTCTAGCCGCTGCCTAGATAAATGAGTCCCACGATCTGCACTGCGACGACCTTCAGGATCGTCGCGGACGGGAAGATCATGGCATAACCAATGTCGGGGCGCTCGGTCGGCGCCATCCGCGTCGAGTAGACAAGGATTGCTGGATTTCCGGTCGCGCCTGAAGCGATTCCGACGAGATCGTCATAAGGAATATTCATTAGGTAGTATCCGACGAGCAACACGATCAGAGCAGTGGTGAGTAGAACCGCCGCACCGATGAACAGCATGGTAAACCCCGAATCTGCGACGGTGCGCACGAAGGGTTGGCCCGCGTTGATACCGACGGCCGCGAGGAAGATGGCGAGGCCGTAATTGCGCAGAACGATGTTGGCCGGCAGCGGCATCGTCCAAAGCAGAGGCCCGGTCCGCCGAAGCTTGCCTAGAATGAGCGCCACAATCAGAGGTCCACCGCCGATGCCAAGTGTGACGGTGCCGACGCCGGGTATCGGAATCGGAATGAGGCCGAGCAAGATGCCAAGCGCCATGCCAACGCCAAGCGAGACATAGCTGAACTCGGCGGTTGCTTTCACCGTGTCACCGAAATACTTGCGCACCTCTTCCTTGCGGTCCGGAGAAACCAGGACCCCAACACGGTCGCCGAACTCCAGCATGAGATCCGGCGTCGGCACAATGTCCACGTCATAGCGACGAACGTGCAGGAGCCTTGCTCCCTTTGGCAGTTCCAGTTTTGAGAGCGGGACCCCAACCGTCGGCGCCCTTGCAACGAAGACGCGTACATAGTCGAGCGATGCTCGATCCTTGACCAGAACACCAGGTTCAAGGCGACCAAATTTCGCGGCGGCTTGTGCAAGGGCCTCCTCACTGTCGGAAATAACCATAAGCGCGTTTCCGGACGAAATAACCATGTCATCGGTGGGGATGACGTTCTCGTCGCCCAGGCGAACCATCGTGATTTGCACGCCCGTGGGCAACTCCTGGATGAGATCGCCAATTGACCGTTCATCAGCACTTGCCCCAAGCGTGATCTCACCCATGTGAAAGCGCTGGGTTTTTGGTGGAAACTTCGGCTTTAACTGCCGCGTCATGAAGTAAATGCACAGGATTGGACCGATAACACCAAAGGGATAGGCGATCGAATAGCCAATCGAAGGCTCGCTGTTCTTCATTACGTCAAGCGCGGCCTGCAGCGTCGCCGTGCTCGTCATCGATCCGGCGAAAATGCCGAGCGTGTGGCCTAGCTTGATTCCGAACAAGTGCCCAAGTCCGAGCGCGACGACAAGACCGGTCACTACCGCTATCAGCGCTAGAAAATTGTATTTCCGGCCTTCAGCACCGGCCATGCCTTCGAAGAATTGGCGTCCATAGAGAATGCCGATTCCATAGAGAAACATCACGAGACCGGTCAGTCCGATCGGACCGACAATATTGGCCTTCGGAGCGAAAGCGCCAATCGCGAGGCCGACGAACAATACGGCGCCGACGCCGAGCGAAAATCCGCCCAGATTGATCTGGCCGACAAGATAACCGATGCCAATCGCCAAGAAGATTGCGAGGATCGGTTGAGTACCTATGACGTCACGAGCGAGATCGAGCATGGCGTTTCTCCGGTTCGGTACCCAACGAGAGGCGCGCGAAGTCAGCGTGCATTGCAGCCGGCCGCGCGAAATTGTGTAAGGACGCGGTTGATCAGATCAGAATCTGGCCTTGGTGTTTGTTCATGCTCGTAAAGAAGTCCCATCGCCTTCCATTTAAAGGCGCCGAGTTGATGAAACGGCTGCACTTCCAGCCATTCAACGTTCTTCATCGGCGCGACGAAGCGCGCGATCCCTTCCACATTGTCGGGATCGTCGGTATGTCCAGGCACCAATGTGAAGCGGACCCAGACACGCTTGTCGATTTTCGACAACCGTTCCGCAAAGCGCAGCGTCGGCGCGAGATCCCGTCCCGTCACTGTTTTGTAGGTTTCCGGATGCGAGCTTTTGATGTCGAGCAGCACCATGTCGAGACACGACAGAAATTCGTCGTCGACCCGATCCCCGAGATAGCCCGATGTTTCGATCGCGGTATGCAATCCCATCGCCTTCGCGCCGGCGAGTATTTCCCTGGTGAAAGCCATCTGCACCATTGGCTCACCGCCGGAAATGGTGAGCCCCCCGTCGAGCGAGCGCAGCGCCGGCGCAAAACCGGCGAGCCGATCCAGCACCTGCCGCGAGGAAACGTAAGTCCCGTCCTTCAAATGCCAGGTGTCGGGGTTATGGCAATATGTACAGCGCAGCAGACATCCCGAGAGAAACAGCACAACCCTCAGGCCGGGTCCGTCATAACGGGATGAAGTCTCGTAAGAATGTACGTAACCATAGGTGCCGCTCGCCTCGTTGAGCGCATCGCCCTCGTCCGGCGCGTCGGGCGACTTTCCTACGCGCAGATCGTGACGACTGCCCGCCTCGAGCGTACCGAGCTGTGACATGAAGCACGGCCTCCTCGTTCACATCTGGCCGTGAAAGGTGCGACTGATCACATCCTGCTGTTGTTCTTTTGTGAGCCGGACGAAGTTCACCGCATAACCCGATACGCGGATCGTGAGCTGCGGATACTTATCCGGATTCTTCATCGCATCTTCGAGCGTTTCCTTGTCGATGACATTCAGGTTCATATGGAAGCCGCCCTGGCCGAAGTACGTATCGATGGCCTTGACCGCTTCGGTCAGGAGTTGCTCGTCAGACAGGTGCGCCTTCTGTGGCGCCACTGATACCGTGTAACTGATGCCATCGAGCGAGTCCTTGTATGGCAGCTTCGCAACCGACAGGCAGGATGCGAGCCAACCATGGCTGTCACGTCCATGCATGGGGTTGGCACCCGGCCCAAAGGGTTCGCCTTTGCGGCGGCCGTCCGGCGTGTTGCCGGTTGCCTTGCCGTAAACCACGTTTGAAGTGATGGTCAGAACGCTCTGCGTATGTGTCGCGTTGCGATAAGTCGGATGCTTTCGGATCTTCTGCATGAAGCTCGAAACGAGATCAGCGGCAATCCTGTCGACTCGATCATCGTTGTTGCCGAATTGCGGGGGCGCGCCTTCACTCTCAATCCGATAATCGATCGCAAGGCCGGTTTCATCACGAATAACACGAACTTTTGCGTACTTGATTGCCGCGAGACTGTCAGCAACGACCGAAAGACCGGCAATACCAAAGGCCATGGTACGCAGGATATCGCGATCGTGCAGCGCCATCTCCAGGCGTTCATAGAAATATTTGTCATGCATGTAGTGGATGCAATTCATCGCATGCACATAGGTGCGCGCGAGCCACTCCATCACATGGTCGAACTTCTGATAGACCTCGTCGTAATCGAGCACGTCGCCCGTCACCGGCGGAGTCGCCGGAGCCACCTGCTCTCCCGAGATTTCATCCCGCCCGCCGTTTATGGCGTACAGCAACGTCTTGGCAAGGTTGACCCGCGCACCGAAAAACTGCATCTGCTTGCCGAGTTTCATGGCCGAGACGCAGCAGCCGATTGCATAATCATCTCCCCAATGGGGGCGCATCAGATCGTCATTCTCGTACTGCAGAGAAGACGTCTCCTTGCTCATCTTCACACAATAGCGCTTAAAGTTCTCCGGCAACTGGATTGACCAAAGAATCGTGATGTTCGGTTCGGGCGCAGGCCCGAGATTGGTGAGGGTATGCAGCATGCGATAGCTGCTTCTTGTCACCACCGGGCGACCGCTGAGCTCCATGCCACCCACACATTCAGTGGCCCAATAGGGATCACCGCTGAACAGTGCATCGTATTCAGGCGTCCGCAGGAAGCGGACGATGCGCAGCTTCTGTACGAGCTGGTCCCACAGTTCCTGAGCGCCGGCCTCATCCAGCGTCGCCTCTTGTAGGTCTCGCTCGATATAAATGTCGAGGAAGCTCGAGATGCGGCCGAGCGACATTGCTGCACCATTGGCCTCCTTGATGGCGCCGAGATATGCAAAATATGTCCACTGGAAGGCTTCCTGTGAATTCCGTGCAGGTTGCGAAATATCAAAGCCGTAGAGCTTGCCCATGGAAGCGAGATCTTGCAGCGCACGTATCTGCTCTGACAGCTCTTCTCGGACGCGAATGATCTCGTCTGTCGGCCACATATCGTCGACCTGACGTCGCTCTTCCTTCTTGACCTCGATCAGGCGCGTCACGCCATAAAGCGCAACGCGACGATAATCACCGATGATCCTGCCTCGACCGTAAGAGTCCGGAAGACCTGTGATGATCCCGGACTTTCGGCACCTCCTGATCTCGTCAGTATAGACGTCGAAAACACCATCATTATGTGTCTTACGATACTTGGTGAATATCTCATGCACCAGCGGGTCGGATTCAATACCCGCCGCCTCTAGTCCTGCCTCCACCATGCGCAAGCCACCCCACGGAAAGATGGCGCGCTTGAACGGCTCATCCGTTTGCAGGCCCACGACAACTTCATTCTTCTGATCGATGTAGCCGGGCTTGTGCGCCAGCATCGTAGAAGGAGTCCGCGCATCCGCAGCGAGCACACCCTTTTTCTGCTCCTCAAGAAAGTATGGCCGCAGTTTGGACCAGACCTCCTTTGTTCGCGGTGATGCTGGAGCCAAAAATTTCTCATCGCCCATATAGGGCGTCATGTTTTCAACGATGAAGTCGCGCACATTGATAGACTTGCACCAATCGCCCGATTTGAAGTCCCGCCAGCTATCCTCTCCCCTGTGGGTTATGCTGATCGCCGTAGAAACTGCCATGATGGACCTCCTGGGTTTCTCCAGCTTCGTTTATCGCCTGGTGGATAATACGACGCGTTATCGCGTGTCACACACGCAATCGACCACCTAAGAGCAGTGCAGTTATGTCGAGGCGTCGGCCAAGCGACGCCTCGCTTGTAAGCTGTCAGAAGCTGTAACCAAACTTCGCCAAGCACGCGCCACCGCGGATATAGCGGTCGTTCGTATTCAGCGGATTAGCCGGACCTTCCTTGTCCAGCGCTGCCTTGCAGATCTTCCACGCCTGGGCGTGACTTACCTTCTTTTGCGCCTTGTTTTGCGCTGAAGCCGTCACGCTCATTGCAAGGAGCGCGCACGCCGACATGGTAATAGCGAATCCCAAGGCTTTGCCGTTCCGCATGTATCTCTCCACCTTGTGCACCCCGTACGCTGAGGCAACACAATGGTTAGTGAGGCTGCCCCCCCCGGTGAATTGAACCTAAGTTTAGTCACCCGATACTTCCGAACAATCTCTGCGCGTTGCGCGGGACGCTTGAATGCGTCATTCGCGCCCACGACGTCGCTCTATGCCTTTCAAAAGGACAGATCGAAAATGCGGATTCGGTCTTCAAGCTTGGACAGAAAAGAGCACAGACTGCGCTCGATCACGTCAGACTTTCCGCACCAACGAAGACGGACGGAGGAGCCTGTTCGTTCAAGCGTAACTACCGGAAATTGCTTCACTCAATATGAGCACGATGAATTTTGGATTGTCTCCGATGATTCTCCGCTGCAAAAGCAGGTTCAAACACGATTGAAGAAACCGTATCTCGAAGAAGCGAAGAAAAGAGATATTCAATGAAACAAACACCCCCTGTTCGTCATCGCGCGAACGAACTAAGGTTGTTGGACTCTTACCGCTCGCCGCTGAATATGGGCTCCAATCGGTGTCATTCATAAGCACCCTGCCTTGCCCAGCCGCCTCAATCATCGTGTCGAATGGCGGCCAGGTGTAGATGGCGTCAACTTGGCGACTCGCAAGTACGGTCCCCATGTTAGGAAATAGCACGAACGTCTGCTTCACAGCGTCCGCCGCCAGCCCGTACTTCTTGGCAGCAGTCATCATCCGCATATAGGTCACTGTACCGAGCGCGACTTGCCCAACACGCTTTTCCTTCAGATCAGCAAACGTTGTGATCTCGGCATCGTCGGGCCGCACCATGATCGCGGCAGCAGGGTGCTTTGGCGTATCGATACCGTCTGAGGTCAAGAAACAGACAGGTAGTTTCTGCGCCGCCATGCGAATCATCGGAACCACGCCGATGTCGCCGGCAGGAACGGCACCGGACAGCATCGCCTGGATCATGGGTGGGCCGGCCTGGAAACGTACAAGCTCGACATCGACGCCGTGCTTTTTGAAAAGCCCTAATTCGGCGGCATAGAATGCGGTGTGATTGTTGAGAGGAAGATAGCCGAGCTTGATGGGTTCGGCACTAGCATGCAGGGTCACACTCGCAGACAGCGCCATGGCGCAGAGAAGTTCTCTCATCATTGCGACACTCCTTTCCCTTCATCGGTCTAACTTGACGTTGCCGCTGCCTGCTGCGCCTGTGTGGCCAGCTCTACCTTGTCGACCTTCCCGACTGATGTTTTCGGGAGTGCGGGCCTGAATATGATCGAAGCGGGGTTCTTGTACCGGGTGAGATTCGCCGTGCAGTGACCGCGGAGATCCTCTTCACTCACCAGCGGGTCGGCCGGGACCACAAAGGCGAGAATTTTTTCACCGCGATAACCATCGGGAACACCGATTACAGCGGCCTCGGACACGCCTTTATGCGATAGCAAAACATCTTCGATCTCACGTGGAAAGACATTAAGTCCGCTCACGATGATCACTTCTTTCTTAAGACCGCGTATTGTAAGACTGTCGTCGACTTCGATTGATCCAATGTCTCCGGTATAGAGCCAGCCGTCGCGCAAGGTATTTGCGGTCTCTTCGGGCGCGTTTCGATAACCATTCATGATCTGGGGTCCCTTGGCCCGGATTTCGCCAAGTTGCTCACGATTGAGCACTTTCTCGCCGGATACGAGGTCGACGATTTCGATCGTAGTTTGAGGCAGAGCAAAGCCGACCGACCCTAGTTTGGCGCCGAGAAGGGGCGAGTTGTAGGTTAAACAGGCCCGGCTTCGGTCTGGCCATAACCCTCATAAATCTTGCAGCCCGTCATCCTTTCCCATTGCACCAGGATATTGGCCGGCAATGCAGCAGAGTCTGAATAACAGACGCGCAGCGAGGAGAACCGCGTGGCAGCGAAATTTGGATGTGACATGAGACCGACAAACAGCGTCGGACTGCCGAGAAAAATCGTGATGCGCTCTTCCTGAAGCAGCCGGAGCGTTTCTTCAGCGCTGTATTTTGGAACGATGATTAGCGTACCGGCGCAATAAGCTGAAAGATGCAGCCCCATCGCGCTGGCATAGCTGTGAAACAGCGGAGTGACGCACAAGATTCGCTCGTCGGCGCTGCTGCTCGGAAGAAGAGCCTCACGTTGAGCCACGTTCGTTGTAATCGCGCGATGCGTGAGGTTCACGCCCTTCGGACGCCCTGTCGTGCCGCCGGTGTATTGCAGGGTCGCCAAGCTATCAGCGGCGGGAAGCGGAAATTCGAGTACAGCCGATGGAAGCGCCTCCATGAAAGCCTCGTCGACGGCCTGCATGTCACAGTATTGAGCAACTGATCGAGCTGCATCACCCCACGACGGATGGTGTAGAAGTACAAGCGGTTGAGCATGCGAGACTACAATGCCGAGTTCACGGGCAGTGTAGGCGGGATTCAAAAGAACCGCCTGGGCGCCTACAGCATGAACAGCGAAGCTCGCGATTGCCATCTCGACCGAATTTCCAAACAGCAGCGCGACCCGCTGTCCGGCAGCGCTCTTTGCCGAAGCCAGCGCGCCAGCTTTAGCGTCAGATCGGCGTATTGCGCATACGTCAGCCTTCGATCGCGGCAGACCAACGCTTCGCTATCGGGCGACTTGCGCGCGGCATCGAAGAGCAGGTGGGCAACACTTTCAACGACTGGCGGTAAGAGTTGGTCTCCAGTGACAGAAGCGTACTGCGGTTGAGATCTCTCAGACATGCGCGCTGTCCGTTGGCGACCCGCTGGAGATCGAAACTGTCTTGTCGCCTTTACGGACCCGGATGCGCTGATACTGACGCTTTCCGATCAGCTCGGCGGTGAATCCAACCATTGTTCGCGCAGCCAGCGGATAGCTCTTAGGCGATCCCGCAGCATGCATGGCTGCCACCTCGCGGGCTGGCGCGATATATCGAAGCAGCAACTCTTCATCCGAAACATCCTGGCCATAGCGCCGTCGGATATCCGCGAGATCAGGCTCAACATCCACCCCCCTCAGCACGCCCTTTGCTCTCGGGTGGCTCAGGATCAGATCGCGTACTTCAGGTTTCACGTATGACGCCGCCTCTGCGCCCCAATGCCCCCCGGCGAACTGAATGACCTCGTCCGAGACCTGATCGTATCGCTTGCCAACGATGACATTGAGCGTTGCTTGGCTGCTTACGAATTGAGAGAACGGCGTGACCATAATGGGATAGCCGAGATCCTCGCGCACCCGCGCAATTTCCTTGAGAACATCGGGCAACCGTTCGAGTTGGCGATCTGGTTCAGCTGATGTCGAAGATGCGAAATGACGCCGCCCGGGACGTGATGGGTGTATTGGGCCACGTCGTACTCGACCGGCCGGCCAAGTTGAAACCCCTCATACTCGGCAAGGCGCGTGAAGTGGCGGCTTATCGTGTCGACCTCAGCCAAATCTACCTCGGCGCGAAAACCTAGGCTCTCCACATTCCTGGCAACCGCCGCCAGCGACGGCAATGACGAGCCGTTGGCGAGCGGGGGGAATGGCGGTATGCAGGACATGACATCCGAGTTGAACGGCTTCAGCGTAACAGACAGGTGCCAGCCCGGTCGTACAGTGACTGTGCAGTTCAACCGGGATACCGCCCGAATTGGCAAGAATGGCCGGCATGATTGTCTTCATACGCTCCGGCGTGAGCAATCCGGCGGATCCTTGAGATAAATCACATCCGGGCTGAGCTTCACCGCGTCGCGTGTTTTCGCAGCATAGTGTTCGTCAGTGTGGCGCGGGGACAGCGAATAGACGAGCGCAAGTGCAGGCTGCATGCTAGCTTCGCGCATGAAGCCGATGACCGTCGGGATGCGGTTATTCAGATCATTGGAAGATTCCATGACCTGAATTCGCCGGATACCGCGCGCGGCAAGGCGCTGGATATACAGGCGGACAAGCGCATAGGGGGTGACATCGAAAGTCGTTACGCTGGCCAGCATCATGAAAGCCAGCGGTGTGCGCCGGGCGCGCTCCGCCACAAGGCTTATACGATCCCAAGGATTCTCCTTAAGTTCGCGGATGCATTTCTTGAAGTGACCATTTCCGATCACCTCCATCGCGCGAAAGCCCATCTCGTCCATGCGCTCGGCGACCGCCAGCATCATGCCGGTCCGCATGCCTTGGGCCCACAGGCTATGGTGCCCGTCTCGCAAAGTGGTGTCGATGAACGATAGGGTTTCATAGTGTTTCCAATGCCCCTGGGTAAGGCGACTTTTTGCTCTCTGTCACGCAGGTGACGCTCCACGAGACCCGTGTTGAATTCACCGGCCCGAAAGGATGAATCTGAAAGCAGCTCGTCAACGAAAGGGGCTGTCGTCTCTATCCCGGTGACAACCAACGCATTGAGCGCACGTTTCAGCTTCTCGATCGCCTGCTCCCGGGTTGGCGCATGCGCAATAATTTTGGCGATCATCGAGTCATAGAAGGGAGGAACCGTGTAACCAGGGAAACAATGGGTGTCGATGCGGATATCCATCTCATCCGGTTCACGACAGTCAATGATGCAACCGGGACTTGGACGGAAGTTGTTTCGGGGCGCCTCGGCATTGATCCTCGCTTCGATCGCATGCCCCTGAAACACAATGTTCTTCTGCGAAAGATTAAACGGGGCGCCATCGGCAATCCGTATTTGCACGCAGACGAGATCAATGCCGCTGATTTCCTCCGTGACGGGATGCTCGACCTGAATTCTGGTATTCATTTCCAGGAAATAGAATTCGCCCCTATCGCAATCATATATGAATTCCACCGTACCGGCGTTCTCGTATCGGACAGAGCGCGCAAGCGCGACAGCACTCGCCCGCATCCGCTCAAGCACATCAGTCGACAAGAATGGCGCAGGCGTCTCCTCTACGATTTCTGATGCCGTCGTTGCAGCGAGCAATCGCGCTCTCCGAGATGGACGATATTCCCGTATCGATCCCCGAGAATCTGCACCTCAATGTGGCGTGCATTCTGAACGAAACGCTCCATATAGAAGAGTGCCATCGCCGAATGCGGCCAGCGCTTCTGCGGATGCAAGTTCAAACGCCGCGGTCAGCTCGGCTGGACCCCTCACGATCTTCATGCCGCGTCCACCACCGCCGGCCGACGCTTTGAGCAACAGGGGGTAACCGATCGTTTACGCGATCTTTGCTCCCTCCTCAATAGAAGGGACGCTCATAGAGCCCGGCAATATCGGAACGCCGGCTATAATTTCGGCTGCGCGGGCTGCAATCTTGTCACCCATGACGGCGATCGCGTCAGACGAGGGGCCAATGAAAATAACGCCTTCCTCGGTGCAACGACGCGCGAATGTCTCGCGTTCCGACAAGAAACCATAGCCGGGATGAATCGCTTGACACTTGACTTTGATGCGCGAGCACCGCGAAGCTCGGTGAGTGGCAGTCATCACATCCAGGAAAAAGGCTTATGGCGGGCCCGACAGGATGAGTACCGCTTGTAGCGGGACCTCGTCGCTCAATATCCGAGAATCCGGAAAAGCTCGTGTTGCAATCCCCATGCGCAAAAGCACCGAGCATGAGCTCGACTTGGAATTCAAGTCGCTCAATGCCCAGCGTGAGGCCAGCGAAGCCTATATCAAGTCACAGGAGTCAGAAGTCTGACCCGTGGCCCTGGCGGTCATTTGCCAAGAGACTCGCGCGACTCACCGCGCACAATCACAGGTACCTCGCGGCCAACACCATCATGATCAAGCGCGTGATGCCGAGCGCCGTGATCTGATTCACGTCGAGCGCCGGGTAATGCTCAGCGATATTGAACCCGACGATGTGGCCCTTTTTTCCGATCTTCAGAAACAACTCGGCCACATCCTCATAGCGAAGTCCACCTGGGACCGGTGCGCTCGTGCCAGGCATGACGGCAGGATCGAGCCCATCGCAATCGAACGCGATGTAGTAGTTTCCGCCTTCGGGAAGCTCATCCATAACCGTTGATGTTCTGGACACCCGAAAATCGCTGGCCGTCACAATCTTATTGCCGCGCGCCAGAGTATCTTCGATATCTTGACGACGCGCACTGCCAATTCCGCGCGTACCGACATGGATAATCCGATCTACCCACGGCATTTCCGCCGCCCGGCGCATTGGGCTGGAATAACCCGTCGTGATTCCGTCCACCTCGTCCCGGTAGTCGATATGCGCATCGATCTGGATGACGGTGAGCGGTGCAAATTCCTCAAATGCGGCGATCGACAACGCGGTGATCGAATCATCTCCGCCCAGCACCACGGGTACAGCGCCAGCGTCGAGGATACCTCGAACCGCGGCGGTTGCCCGCGCATTGTTTCCGTCAATGTCACGCGGATCTCCTATGACATCGCCACAATCGCGAATTCGCAGATTAAGGTCCGAGAATGCGCAGCCGATATCGAAGTCATAATTTTTTAGCATGGCTCCGAGACGCATTGATCGCTCACGAATAGCTCGCGGCGCGTCAGATGCACCATAATGCACATTTCGCATCTTGTAGGGCGAGCCGAAAGGAAGTCCGACGATTGCGGCATCGGCTTCGCCTGCCGACAATCGCGTCACGTAGGGGCTTCCCAGAAAAGTCGCTGTTGTCCCTTCCGGCCGTTGCGTCATCACATCCGTCGAAGCATTCACTGAACTACTCATGAGTTTCCAGCACTCCCGCCAATTTCTCTTGAGACCGCCATTGCGGCGGCAACAACAGCCAAGCCGAAACGATGAAGATCGGCGTCGCTTATCCGGTAGCTCGGGCCGGTCAGGTTAATCGCAGCGACGATCGATCCATCCGAACTACGGACGGGCGCTGCGATTGCGGTCACATCGGGCTCAAGCGTGTGCCGCGTAGCGACATATCCGAATTCACCTACGCTTCCTGAAATCGCAGTTCCGATCGCGGTGCCTTGCACCGGAACAGTACGGCCAAGCCACGCGGAATGACGGATCGCCTTGGTGCTCATACTTTGACGCACGTAAATAACGCGACCCTCGTCGTCCGGAATGCCGAGATAACTCGACTCGCCGGTCACCTCAGTCAAATGGTGCAGATACGCTTCCGCTATCTCATACGTGGACACATTTTGCAGCGCATTCAGCCCGATCTGCATGAGGCGTGTGCCGCAGGCATAGCCAGACGCTGACCGACGAAGAAAGCCAGCCCCTTCCAACGTCGCAAGCAGTCTCGACACCGTGCTCACCGGCAGGCCCGTCAACCGCGCCGCCTCACTCAACGTGATTTTCGCACGCCCATCCGAGAAGCAATCGAGCACGTCCAGCGCTCGCTGCACGGCGCGAACCGGTGAGCGATCCCCAGCTTCGGACAAGAAGGTACTTGACTCCTCTGCCGTCATCCGCTCAAGATTTCCGTCTGTTGGAAGCAATTTCCATCTGATGGAAATACAATGAGTAGAGTTTGGGGTCAAGGCGTGAAGAACGTTGATCTTGTCATCCGGAATGCAGGCGAGCTGCTGACCTGTGCGGGACCTGATACCGGCGTGGCAGGTACGGCGGTCAGCCAGCTTGAAGTGATCCGGGACGGCGCGATCGCAATCACTGGCGGTCGCATCGTGGCTGTGGGCTCCAACGGGGACATTGAGCGCGAATTCCGCCCCTCCCTCGTCATTGATGCCGACGGCGCACTCGTCACACCCGCCTTTGTCGATCCCCATTCCCATCTGCTCTATGGCGGCACGCGCCACCTCGAACATGAAGCAAAGGTCACTGGCAAAAGCTCAGGCTCAGGCCTGCAGAGCGGAATCAACTACACGGTCCAGCGCACGCGCGAAGCCAGCGATGAAGCGCTCGTCGCCCAGGCGCTGGCCGATCTCGATGTGATGCTGTGTCACGGCACGACGACACTCGAAGCCAAGACCGGCTACGGCCTGGATCGGGACACGGAAATGCGTCTGCTCAGGCTGACCCACGACCTCACGCATACGGTCGACATCGTCACGACGTTCCTCGGCGCGCATGTGCTGCCGTCCGAGTATGAGGGCCGACGCGAGGACTATCTGAATCTGGTCATCGATCTGCTACCGGCCGCGGCCAAGCTGTCGGAATACTGCGACGTTTGCTGCGACCCGGTGAGTTTCACTTATGATGAGTGCCTGCGCGTCGGGCAGGCAGCGCAAGCCCATGGCATGGCAATCCGGGTTCATGCCGACCAGACCGGTGACGCCGACGGCGCAAAGCTGGCGGCCGCGCTCAAGGCACACTCAGCCGACCACCTCGACT
>JAFAFP010000127.1 GCA_023423415.1 Pseudomonadota bacterium
TTCTTCAACAGGCTCAAGCACTTCCGACGCGTCGCTACACGTTACGACAAGACCGCACGCAACTTCCTCGCCGCCGTTCTCCTCGCTGCTACTCGCTTATGGGCTCGCTTTGAGTCCACGACCTAGACTAGGTGAACAGGAAGTCGCCCTGGTTCGCGGTCAGAATTTCGATGGTCGTGCCGCGGACCGTAAGCGTGTCGCCGCCAGCAACCCCATCGAAGTCGATCAGCACGTGTCTGGGCCCGATCTGCGTCAGGGTCAGATCGCTAAATGAGCTCACTCCGGTCACGTCCGTGAAATCGAACTTGTCCATCCCACGGTTGTATCTGCTGACAGTGTCGGCACCGTAGCCGTCTCCGAACACGTAGGTGTTGCGGCCGGAGCCTCCATTCAGGATGTCGTTGCCGCCACGACCGTCGAGGACATCGTCTCCGCTTTGGCCGCGCAATTCGTCGGCAAAGTCGGACCCAATCAAGGTGTCGTCGCCGCCCTTCGCATCAATGAACCGAAGATCGGTCGGTGGGGTGGTCAATCCACTCAGATCGAACACATCCGCCTGACCCGTGCCGAAGAGCCCGTGTCCGTTGCCCTGGAGGATTTCGATCGAGGAAGCCGTGGCGTCAAAACCCGCCAGCGTCACGGTACCGAGGAGTTGGAGCGTATCGGCACCGGTGCCGCCATCGAACGTGTCGTATGCTCCCTCTTTGCTGCGCACCTGCAAAATATCGTCGTCAGCGCCACCACTGAGCGCATCGACGCCCTTGCCGCCGTTGAGCGTATCATTGCCGTCACCGCCTTCGAGTCTGTCGTTACCGGATCCGCCGCGCAGATCGTCGGCGAAATCCGAACCGATCACGACGTCGTCGCCTCCGGCGGCGTCGATGAACGGGAGGCTGGTTGCTGCGGCGGTCAGCCCACTGAAATCGAACACATCCATCGTGCCCGTGCCGGACAAGCCGCGTCCGTTACCCTCAAGTCTCTCAATTGAGGCCGCACCGGCGTCGAAGCCAGCGAGTTTGACATAACCACTGCCGAGAAACTGCAGCGTATCGATGCCCGTCCCACCGTCGAAGGTGTCGAATACGCCCTCGCTACCGCGCACCTGCAAAATGTCGTCATCGGCGCCACCTCGCAGGAAGTCCATTCCTTTCCCACCGTTGAGGATGTCGTTGCCCGCGAGCCCGGAAAGATGATCGTTACCCCGATAGCCGAAGATGGTATCGGCACCGCTCGTCGCCGGCGACTCGTTGCCAACCGAAACGACGGCATTGATCATGTCCGCCCTGTTCGAGCCGTGAATGGTGACCCCGACATCGCTCGGGCTACCTGTGGGAGGCGCCGCAAATGTGTCGATGTCATAGAACATGTGCCCGCCCGGCGCGAAGGCGAGCGTGTAATTCGTCGACGAGTTCTCCGTGACCTCGATGCCGTGATCGACAACGACATTCGTGAAGTCCTGACTGGACGTGTCGCTGGTGGCGTAAATGTTATAGACCGATTGCGAGGACCCGGTTCCGAACACGAGTTGATACCAGCTCGGCGAACCGTCGGATGTAACCGGCAGATTTTGGATATTGAAGAAACCATTCTCCAGAGTCGGGTTGCTAAGCTGGAATGACCAGTTCCCGGCGTTCTCCTGCAGGATGTAATAATACCAGTTGCCGTTGGTGCCGCTGAGGTCCAGCGATATGAATCCGTCACCATCCGCCTGCGAGCTGCTCGGCGCATAAATCCTGAACTTGATCGACGTGTTCTCATCCGGCGCAAACATGTTGCTGCCGACGGAGAAATTGAAATTGAACCCGATCTGGTTCGTCGAGACTGTCAGCGAGTCCTCATACGCGGCAGGCGCCGATGTCTGCGACGGCGGGGGCGCAATCCAGCCGGTGCTGGACGCCTGGTAACCGGACGCCGGCGTTTCGCCATTGTCGTACAACGTGATGTTAATCGTCTGGACGTTGGCGCCGGCGCTGGAATCCCACAACGAGATCTGCGGATTGACACCACCCGCCGACACGAGATCGCTGTAGGAATAACCATAGGCATTGGAGTTGACGACGAATTGCTGCGCCCAGGGATCGTAGAAGAAATCGGTGCTGCTGGGATTGGCGGGAACGAGCGAGTTCGAGTAGGTCGCTGCACCGACGCCAGCCAGCAGAGCCGCGCCGTAGGCATAGTTGATCGTCCAGTTGTAGCCTTCGTTGAAATTGATGGTCGTCGAATCGTAGGAATTGGGTGAGGTACCGCTGGCGCCCCAGAAACCAGCGTCAAAGCCTGCGACGAAGTGTTTCGCCACGCCGCCCACTGCGTTGTCCGGCGTGAAGCTGTCATAGTAGCGGACGGCGCCGCCCGGCCCGCCCGCGTGCACCTCGAGCTGACCGGATTGAACGAAGATGTTCTGCATAAGGTCTGCGACCGGAATTCTGATCCAGTCGGTGTTGGTCGCACCGTTGCTCGTGTCAGGCACCAGCCAGAAATAATCTTCTCCGTATTTGTCCTCCTTGACATAACGGACGCTGTACTGGCTCAGCATCGCGCCCGGCTGCGACGGGCTTCCCTGGAACGAGTAGACGATTTGAATCTGATCGAGAGTTGCCTTGTCAGCCTTCAGAGCATCGACATAGGTCTTCCAGCCTTCGGCGGACCAGGGCGCCTGATCGTTTGCCGTCGCCGGACCGGTCGCCAGCTGCTGGGGATTCGGAAAGCCGTTGTTCTGGTAGTTCGTGACTGCGCCGGACGGAAGCGCTCCGAAAATGCTGCTGCCGCTGGCATTAAAACCACGAGTATCGCTGCCGTTCAGATAAACGACCTCATAGGTCGAGGCGAACCCGAACGTATTCACCGCGGAGATGTCACCGAGATCGAACTGGCTTCCGGACAGCGTCGCCTCGAACAGCTGATAGGAATAGTTGTAGGTCGTGGCGTTATCGATGATATCGCCGGTGCTTGTGATGTTGGTCGGCAGCGTGCCGTCTCCGCCCTGCTGGATGACGACATAGATCGAGCCGCTGTTGAAATTGGGAGACGTAAGCGAAAGCGACGGCGACGATTGAACCACACCGGCATCGACCAGCGTTGCGCTTGCCAGAAGCGAGGGGGTGCCGCCGGGCGTTGATGAGCCGAAAGCGAATGCGTAAGCATACGTGCCTGCGCCCGCGGCCGTCAGTGTCTGCTGCAACGTCGAGCTGAGATCGAAATTGACCGTCGTCATCGAAGCCTGCCCCTTGCGCGTCGAGCGCGCCCAAATCCCCGATGGTATCTGGCTGACGAAGCATGAAATTTCGGTGTATGACCGATTTATCGCATTGACTTTCAGGGCAGGCGCCGTTGTCGCAACAACACGAACCTGGCGCTCCCTCGATCCCAAAGCCTGGCGCGTGCGGCAGAGAGCGGCGACCAAGACGCCTCGGGTTCCCGATCGCTACAATTTTAATGATCGCCGTATTCGCGCTGGCTGTGCATCCTGCGGCAAAGTAAGATGTTTAACATGACGTTAACAATTCCACCCGCGACAGCATTCGGCGTTTATGTTCATTGGCCCTTCTGCCTGTCGAAATGTCCTTATTGCGACTTCAACAGCCATGTCCGTCACGGCGGCATCGATGAAGCGCGATACGTCCAGGCATTCCTTCGCGAGATCGAAACCACCGCCGCGCGAGCACCCGGCCGCACTGTTTCGACCGTCTTCTTTGGCGGCGGAACGCCGTCCCTCATGAACCCCGCGTCGGTCTCCGCGATCCTCGACGGCATTGGGAAGCACTGGACTGTCGCACCCGATGTCGAAGTCACGCTCGAAGCCAATCCGACCAGCGTCGAGGCCGATCGCTTTCGTGGCTTTCGCGCGGCCGGCGTCAATCGTGTCTCGCTCGGCGTCCAGGCGCTCGATGACCGGTCGCTGAAAGAACTGGGCCGCCTGCATACCGCCGAAGAAGCGCTGAAAGCGGTCGGCGTCGCGCGCTCGGTCTTTGATCGCTACTCCTTCGATCTCATCTATGCGCGTCCCGGACAGTCAACGCAGGATTGGTCGCAAGAACTCAATCGCGCGATCGCAGAAGCGGCTGAGCATCTGTCGCTCTATCAGCTCACGATAGAAGCTGACACGCCATTCTTCGCTCTGCATGCCAATGGCAAACTGGTCACGCCAAACGAAGATCTCTCGCGCGATCTCTACGACGTCACGCAAGAAGTCTGCGACAAGGCGGGCCTTTCGGCTTACGAAATTTCCAATCATGCGCGCGAAGGCGCGCAATGCCGACACAATCTCGTGTACTGGCGTGGCGACGAATATGCCGGCATTGGACCGGGTGCGCATGGCCGTCTCGAACAGGATGGTAGACGATTTGCGACTGCTACCGAGAAACGGCCGGAAAGCTGGCTGATGCGGGTCGAATCGCTCGGCCATGGATTGATCGTGGACGAAGCGCTGACACGCGAGGAACGCGCCGACGAATATCTGCTGATGGGGCTTCGCCTCGCCGAAGGTATCGATCCGGCACGTTACGCGGCGCTCGCTGGCCGTTCACTCGATGACCGGCGTATCGCCATTCTGCATGCCGAGGGTGCGGTAGAAACCACGGCAGCGGGCCATTTGCGTGTCACGCAATCGGCTTTTCCGATTCTCGATGCCGTGGTTGCTGACTTGGCAGCTTAATCGATCACACAATCTACGCCGTCGTCCCCGCGCAGGCAGGGATGACCGACATTCAAGATGCGGACCCGTTGAAGGACTTCGGCGCGGGGCTCACCACCTGACCACCGCCTGACGCCACCCGCAAAACGGCAAGCCCGCGCTCGTTGGTGCCGTCCGGCTTGAAGCGAAACACACCGTCAATCCCGGCAAAGCCCGACGGGTTTGTGAGCATCTCGTCGGTTGGCCGCTGCGGCCCCTGGGTGCGAACGAGCGCGGCAACCAACGCCGTCGCATCGTAAGTCAGCGTCGCGGTGCGCGCCGGCTCCTGTCCGAAGCGGCCGCGATAGCGCTGCGAGAAACTGGCAAAGCCCGACGAATCCGGCGCGGCATAGAGCCCGCCCTGCATCGACGCATCGTTGAAGATCCGCGGATCATCCCACAGGCCGGTGCCAAGCAATTGCACGCGGCGGATATCGACACCGCCGGACTGCAACGCCGAGACAACGTGAGGAACGGTGTCAGCGCCATCCGGTACAAAGATCGCGTCTGCGCTTCGCGCGGACTGGGCCACAACTTTCACTGCGTCGGCGAGCTTCGAACGGTCGGACGGATATCGCTCCATCGCAACAATACGTCCGCCGCGTCGCGCCACATCCTCGCGGAACGTCGCCTCCACCACCGACCCATAAGCATTGTCCGGCACAAGCCCGGCATAGGAACGCTTGCCGGACGAGAACGCGTAGCCGATGGCGCGCTGCACGTCCGATTCCGGCAGGAAGCTGAGAAGATACACACCGCGAGCAGCGATACTCGCATCGGTTGAAAACGCGATCACCGGAATTCCACGCTGACGCGCCGCCGACCCGACCGCGCGCACCGCCGGCGCAAAGAGAGGACCAAGGATGATCTGGCAGCCTTCCTCCATCGCCTGTTCGGCGACCATCCGGGCCGTGCTCGGATTACCCGCGTCGTCCTTGACCACCAGTTGCACGTCAGGACTGTTGAACTCGGCGAGCGCCAGCTCTGCGGCGTTCTTCATGGATTGTGCGGCGACCCCGGCATTGCCAGGGGCTGACAGCGGCAGGATCAGCGCAGTCTTGAACTGACCGGTTCCGATGGCCGCTCCCGGAGGCGGCGCAGCGACCGGCGCCTCGCCGATCGGCGTGCCGATATTCTGACCACCCCCCGCGCACCCCGTCAGGCCCGCAGCGCTGAACGACAGCGCCGAGATTCCAAATCGGCGCCGCGACAAATATACGGAGTTCAGCAAAGTTCCGGACACAACCATATCCTCAGGAACGCGACGTAAGACTGGACAAGGCGCCCAAGGAAGTCCCTAAGGAGGCAATCTGGCATATTGTCATAAAATGGTTAACCGCAGAGTGACCATCACCGGGGACATGACCCGACAGGTGTTGCAATGACGCAACCCGAAAGGCGCCGCGAGTTCCACCTCGCGGGCACGCGCTTTGTTGCGCCCAAGCTGGCAGCGGGCCTTTATCTCGTTGCGACACCGATCGGCAACCTTGGCGACATCACATTGCGCGCGCTTCAGACACTCGCAGCCGCAGACCTCATTGCCTGCGAAGATACGCGCGTCAGCCGCAAGCTGATGGATCATTACGGCATTGAAACGGCGCTGACGCCCTACCATGAGCATAACGCGGCAGCGGCACGGCCGAAGCTGCTCGCGCGCGTCACCGATGGCGCGGCCGTCGCGCTGATCTCCGATGCCGGCACCCCGCTGATTTCCGATCCCGGCTTCAAACTGGTGCGCGAAGCACGCGATGCGGGTCTCGCGGTAACAGCCTTGCCTGGCGCATCGTCCGTCCTCACGGCACTTGTTGCGTCGGGCCTGCCGACAGATCGATTCCTGTTCGAAGGCTTTCTGCCTGCGAAGGCAACACAGCGACGCGCACGCATCACCGAACTTGCGCGCATTTCAGCGAGCATCGTTCTGTTCGAATCGGGACCGCGCATCGCTGAAGCGCTGGCCGATCTCGCAGCCACCTTTGGCAATCGCGAAGCCGCGATCTGCCGGGAACTCACCAAACTGCACGAAGAAATCCGCCGCGAGTCACTTCCGGCGCTGGCAAAGCACTACGCGGGCGATGCGGAAACGCGCGGCGAGTTCGTCGTCGTCATCGCCCCGCCTCAGGGTGACACGCAGCCGGCCGCAGACGATGTCGATGCGCTCATTCGCGCCGCGCTTCAGCGCGTGTCGGTGAAAGACGCAGTCGGCGAGATCGTCGCCGCCACCGGTCTGCCACGCCGGGACGTCTACCAGCGTGCACTCGAGCTATCAAAAGAACGCGCCGATGGCGTCTAAGCCGCCGGTCGCTCCAGAACGTCAGGTCGCATTCAAGCTCGGCCTGTCGGCCGAGAGCCGCGCCTCAGCCTTTCTGATGGCTAAGGGATTTCGGATCGTCGCGCGGCGATGGCGCTGCCCTGCCGGCGAGATCGATATCGTCGCGAAACGCGGCAATCTGCTGATCTTCGTCGAAGTGAAAGCGCGCGAAAAGCTCGACGATGCGGCCTATTCTGTCACTGAGCGGCAGCAGCGCCGGATCGCTGCCGCGGCGGCCGGATGGCTCGCAGTCAATCCCGACGACGCCATGCGCGACATGCGCTTCGATGTGATCCTCGTCGCTCCGCGGGCCTGGCCACGGCACATTACCGCGGCGTTCGAAGCCGAGTGAGACGTTACGCGACCCGCAGGCGTTCGAAGAACTGATCCATCTGTCCACGCATGCGCGAGGCGAGCTGGTCGAGCCGATCCGAGACGTCCTGCGCCGCATCGGCGTGGGTGCGGCTGATGCCGGTGGCTTCGCTGACCTGACCGATCTGATCGGCTGTATCCGCCGAACGACGCGATGCTGTCTCCACGCTGCGGGCGATTTCCTGTGTCGCCGCCCCCTGCTCGGTCACCGCCGCAGCGATTGCGCTCGAGATTTCGCCGATATCCCGGATTGTTCGCTTGATGTCGCTGATCGCAGCGATCGAACGATCGGTGGCCTGCTGCATGCTCGAGATCTGGATGCCTATATCTTCCGTCGCTTTCGCGGTCTGGCCCGCCAGCGCCTTGACCTCACCGGCGACCACCGCAAAGCCGCGGCCGGCGTCGCCCGCGCGCGCCGCCTCGATGGTGGCGTTCAGCGCCAGAAGATTGGTCTGTTCGGCGATCTCATTGATCATGCGGATGACATCGCCGATCCGGCTGGCTGCCTCGTTCAGTTCATTGACGGTGCGATTGGTCGCCTCCGCCTCGCCCACCGCTTTCATCGCAATCTCGTTTGATTGCGAGACCTGACGCTCGATCTCCATCACCGACATCGCCAATTCTTCGGCCGCCGATGCGATGTCGCGAACATTGGCGCTCGATTCAGCTGATGCATCGGTCGCACGTCCGGTACGATCGAGCGTGATGTCAACGGCCTTGGCCAGTTCCGTCGCCGCCGTTTTTGCCCGGCGCGACATCTTCATGAATTCCTTCAACGTACCTTCGGCGTCGGTCGAGAAACGTACGATTTCGGCGTCGATCGTCTCTTGCCGCTTGCGTCGCGCATCCGCATCGTCGCGCACCGTGCTGTTGAGCTGCTCGTTGTGACGCATGGTGGCCTGGAAGATCGCGATCGACGTCGCCAGCGCGCCGATTTCGTCGCCGCGGCCACGATAAGGGATCGTGACATCAAGCTGGCCATCGGCCACTTGCTCGGTGACTTGGGTAATCGCGGTCAACGGCCGGATGCAGGATCGCCAGACGATGATCGTTCCGGTCGCGGCCAGAAGAAGCAGTAAGGCAGCCAACGCGCTGAGCAGCCAGGCGGATTGATGCGCCACCCGATCAATCTTTGCATAGAGCTGTTTCGATCGTTGCGCATAGGTCTGCCCCAACGCATCGATATCGCGGGTCAATGCCGCGATCACAGCTTCATCACCACTTTGACGAAGCGCGGCCGGGTCGGCGGCACCACGGCGAGCAAGATCGCGCCGCTGCTCCTGAAAATCCTTAATCCTCTGTGAGAAAGCCTCGAACGCCGTCTGGTCTTCGGGATTGATCTGCCATTTCAGTTCGGTCATGGCATCACCCAGCCGATCGTTGAAGGCGATCAATTTGGCTGCCGCAGGTCGTGCGGCTGCAACCTCCGGCGCAAGGGCAAGCCCGCGCGTTTCCATTCCGATGGCGTGGAGCAGAGAGTTGATCCGCTCCAATTGG
>JAFAFP010000247.1 GCA_023423415.1 Pseudomonadota bacterium
CGCCTACAACATGAGCCCGGCCAAGATCTTCTGGAAAGTGATGCTGCCGTTTTCAATGCCGGCGCTGCTCGCAGGCCTGCGGATCGGCGCAACGCTCGCTGTGATCGGCATCACCGTCGGCGAACTGGTGGGCGGCGAGACCGGCCTGGGCTATCTGATCAGTTTCGGTCAGGGGCAGGCCAACACCTCGATGGTGTTCAACGCCATCGGCCTCCTCACCGTAATCGGCATCGCAATGTATTGGGCGGTCACCGCCTTCGAAGCGCGCGTCCTGCATTATGTTCCGCGCGCTCTGGATGCACGGCCGGCACAGCCATGACGAAGCACATGGGCATTGCGGCATTGGAGAACGGTCGCACCGCCGGTGTCAGTTTTTTGCGGCGGCCAGCTCATCATGCGTCATGCACGCTGGTGCTTCTGCACGGCATCGGAAGCAATGCGCACAGTTTTGCGTCGCTTATGAGCGCGCTGCCCCCTGCAATCGACGCGATCGCCTGGAACGCGCCCGGTTATGCGACTTCGACGAAGCTCGACATCGCAGCACCAGGCCCGCGCAACTATGCTGATGTGCTGGCGACGCTCCTGGAAGCGCTTGGTCTGGCGCGCGTGGTTTTGGCCGGCCATTCCCTCGGCGCGTTGTTCGCGGCCAGCTTCGCTGCGAGTTATCCTGATCGCGTGACAGCTTTGGCGCTGCTCTCGCCGGCCCTCGGATATAACGTTCAGGCTGGCGCGCCGCTGCCGGCCAGCGTCCAAGCCCGAATTGACGAAATCAACACGCTCGGCCCCACCGCGTTTGCGGCAAAGCGTGCACCGCGCCTGGTCGCCAATCCCGGCATCAAACCGCAAGTCGCCGCTGCTGTTCAGAGCGCCATGGCGGCGGTCAATCCTGCCGGTTATGCCCAGGCGGTCCACGCCCTCGGCGCCGGGCATCTTGTCGCCGACGTCGCCAAAGTATCCATGCCGACGCTTGTCGCAGTTGGAAGCGACGACGTAATCACGCCGCCCGACAACGCGCGCGCGGCCTACGCAGCATTGCGACAGGGCGCCGGCTATTGCGAGATCGCGGGAGCAGGACACGCCTGCCCGCAGGAAGAGCCGGCTGTCCTCGCGAAACTTCTGGCACAACTGGTCGAGGACGTCGCCAATGGCTGACACATCGATAGTTGCCGCCTGGCCCGATGAGCAAGACGACGACGAAGGCTATATGTCTCCGCCGGTCCAGCGCGCGGCGCGTTTGCTCCGTCATATTGCGGAAGGCGATCCGGTCACAAACATGTCGCGCACCGCACGCGCGCTTGGAATCAACCGGACGACGCTGTTGCGCCTGCTGCATACCCTGAATGCCGAACGGTTCATTGAGCCACGCCCGGAAGGCACTGGCTGGCGCATCGGCGTCGGGCTGATCGGACTGACTGCGCAGGCATTTTTCTCCGAGGATCTGGTCCAGACTTCGGTGCCCGTGCTGACTCGGCTTGCCGAGACGTTGAAGCTCTCGGCGCATCTCGGCGTGCTCGATGGAAATGAAATCGTCTATCTCGTTCGCCGCGTCCCCAATCACGTCTTCGCCAGCAATATCCGTGTTGGCAGCCGTCTGCCTGCGCATGCTGCGAATATGGGCCGGATCATTCTCGCCCATCTGCCGCCCGAACGCATCGACCGGATGTATGGCGACGCGATTCTCAAACCCGTGACATCACGCACGGCAGTTACCCCTGCGCAATTGAACGCACAACTGAAGGCGGATCGGGCTGCGGGTTTGGCCTGGAGCGACGGTAACTACGAAGCCGGGATCAGTTCGGTTGCTGCGCCGATTTTCGACGCGGCAAATCTGCCGATCGCAGCGCTGAATGTCAGCGGGCATTCTGCCGATTTTGCCGGCGCCGCACGGCGGGCGCAAATTGCAGCCGGCGTGCAAGGCGCCGCTCAGGAGATTTCACAGCGTCTCGGCTGGATCGGCACGACCATGAACAAACGGGTCGTGCGAGCACAGACCAAACCGGCCGCGAAAAAAGTCGCAAGCAGCAAGTCGAGGTAACGATCTTGGATTTGGGCCTGAAGGATCGCATCGCGGTAGTCACCGGCGGCAGTTCCGGTATCGGACTGGCTACGGCCAAGCTGCTTATCGCGGATGGCGCACGTGTTGCTATTTGTGGGCGCGATGCCGGCCGGCTCGCTGCAGCTACGGCCCAGCTGTCCACGCTGAATGCAGACAATGTGCTCGCGGAAATCTGTGACGTTCTCGATGCCGAGGCCGTGAACCGCTTTGCTGGCAAAGTCGGTGAATGGAGCGGCGGCCGCGTTGATCTCCTTGTCAACAATGCGGGCCAGGGACGCGTTTCAACCTTTTCCGACACCAATGACGCGCAATGGCGCGAAGAACTCGATTTGAAGTTCTTCAGCCAGATCCTCCCGATCCGCGCATTCCGGCCGTTGCTCGACGCCAGCGACGCCCCCGCTATCGTCGGAGTCAATTCGCTGCTCTCGATGCAGCCGGAACCGCACATGGTGTGCACCTCGGCGGCCCGCGCAGGTATACAGAATCTTCTGAAATCACTGGCTGTCGAATTTGCACCGCGCATTAGGGTCAACTCCATCCTGCTCGGACTTGTCGATTCCGGTCAATGGCAGCGCCGCTTTGAGGCAAGGCCAGACAAGGCGCAGACACGCGAGGACTGGTTCAGCACGCTCGCCCGCAAGAAGGGAATTCCCCTCGGCCGGCTCGGCGAGGCCGAAGAACCTGCCCGCGCCATCGTTTTTCTCGGCTCGCCGGCGGCGAGCTACATCACCGGCGCCAGCCTGGAAATTTCTGGCGGCGTTTCGCGGTACATCTAGAAGCGGAAAAGAAACATGTCGCTCTCTCTTGTCACTTCGCCACGTGCGGAACCGGCGACCCGCTCGCTATCCGAGGAGCCGGTCGGCGACGCGATTGCGCGAGCGCTGGCAGATATCGGAGTGACGACGGCCTTCGGCGTGATCTCGATTCACAACATGCCGATCCTCGACGCGATCGCAAGACAGGGGCGCATCCGCTTCATTCCGGCACGCGGCGAAGCCGGCGCCATGAACATGGCCGACGCCTATGCCCGGGTGTCACGCAAGTTGGGCGTCGTCATTACCAGCACCGGCACGGCTGCGGGCAACGCCGCCGGCTCACAGGTTGAAGCGCTGACGGCCGGATCTCCGGTGTTGCACATCACGACGCAGGTCGATCGCGAGTTCATCGACCGTGATCGCGCGGCGATCCATGACGTTCCGCGCCAGCCCGACATGCTGCGGGCGATCAGCAAAAACTACTTACGCGTCTGGGAGCCGATGGCCGCGATCGACACCTTGCTGGTGGCCGCCACCGAAGCGCTGTCGGCGCCAGCGGGGCCGGTAACGCTGGAGATCCCGGTCGATGTTCAACGAACCCTTGTTCCGCTCCGCCAACTGTCCAGTCTGCCTGACATAGCGCCGCGCTCGCCTGATCCGGCACAACTCGACGCACTGGCCGCGCTCGCCCTGAATGCCAAGCGTCCACTGCTCTGGCTCGGCGGCGGCGCGCGTGGCGCAGCCGAGGCCGCGACGGCGCTGGTCGATCGCGGTTTTGGAGCCGTCACCAGCACCAACGGTCGTGCCGTCGTCCCGGAAGATCATCCGCGCAGCCTCGGCGCATTCAACATGACGCGCGACGCGCAGGACATTTACGCACATGCCGACCTGATGATCGTGGTTGGCTCGCGCCTGCGTGGCAACGAGACCCAGAACAATCTCATGCCCCTGCCCCGGCTGGTGCAGGTCGATGCCGATCCGTCGCAGGCGGCCCGCAATTATCCCGTGCAGCTTTTCGTCGCTGGCGATGCCCGGCAAGTGCTCGAAGGGCTGCTGCAACGCCTGCCCAAGACGCTGGATACGGATTCCGCATTCCTCGCCAATATCGCCACCGCACGCGCGAAGTCAGAAGCGACATTGCGCGCTGGCCTCGGCCCATACGCGTCGGTCGCTGAACATTTAAGTCATCGAGTGCGGACGGGTGGTCATCCTTGGGTGCGCGATGTCACCATCTCCAACAGCACATTTGGCAATCGATATGTGCGTCTGGCGGCTCCACATCTCGGCGTGCATGCGCTTGGCGGCGGCATCGGCCAGGGCATTGCGATGGGCATCGGCGCGGCGCTTGCCGGTGTTAGCGCCAAGGCCATCACACTGCTCGGCGACGGCGGCGCTCAGTTGATGATCGGCGAGTTCGCGACCGCTGTCGAGACACGCGCCAACATGGTGTTCATCCTGATGAACGACCGCGGCTATGGCGTCATCCGCAACATTCAGGACGCCCAATACGGCAGCCGACGGGTCTATTCAGACATCCTGACGCCGGATTTCGCACTGATCTGCCAGTCGGTCGCTCTGCCCCACGAGCGGGTGGCGGACGTGAAGAATTTTGCTGCGGCGCTGGATCGTGCGCTCGCCGTTCAGGGGCCATGCCTGATCGAAATCGACATGACTGCCATTGGCCCCTTTAGTCAGAGCTTCGCGGGTCCGCCGGCCGGTGCTGCTGGGAAACCGTCATAATGCTGCATCGCCGCCCCTCCGCAGCCAATTCGAAAACATCCCTGATGGCGAGATGCAGCGTTGCGCGTGAATTGCTGAATCGCGCAGGCACCGTCGTGATCTAGGAGCCGAGCATGGACCTGGCCGTTACTCCTCAGGATAAACTTTATATCGGCGGCGAGTGGCGGCGCGGACGCGGCGCCGAGATCGCCTCGCATTTTCCCGCCGATGGTTCCGTCAACGCCATGCTGGCCGGCGCCTCTCTTGAAGACGTCGATCTCGCCATTGAACGTGCGCAGACGGCTGCCAACGATCCGGCATGGCGCAAGCTGCTGCCGCACGAACGCGCGACATTCCTCTATCGCATCGCCGACGGCATCGCGCAGAATGCCGACCGTATCTCCTACATTCAGTCGCGCGACACCGGCAAAACGCTGACGGAAACGCGGGCGCTCGCCATGAGTGCCTCCGGAACTTTCCGCTATATGGCTGCTGCACTCGAAACAATGGAAGACGTGCTGACGCCGTCGCGCGGCAATTATCTGACGCTCTCCGTCTACGAGTCACTCGGTGTTACCGCGGCGATCACGCCCTGGAATTCGCCGATTGCGTCGGATGCGCAGAAAGTTGCCCCCGCGCTCGCGGCCGGCAATGCTGTTCTCCTTAAGCCGTCGTCATGGAGCCCTCTGGTCTGTCTTGAACTCGCACGTGTGATCGAGGCAGCGGGACTGCCGCGCGGACTGTTCTCCACCCTGCCCGGCGCTGGCTCGATTGTTGGCGAGCGGCTGGTGACTCATCCGGCCATCCGGAAAGTGTCCTTCACCGGTGGCACTGAAACCGGTCGGGACATTGCCCGCAAAGCCGCCGAAAAGCTGATGCCCGTGTCGCTCGAGCTTGGGGGAAAATCGCCGACGATCGTGTTCGCGGACGCGGATCTCGACCTTGCTTGCGCAGGCGTGCTGTTCGGCGTCTTTTCGTCCACCGGCCAATCCTGCATCGCGGGATCCCGACTGTTCGTCGAACGCAGCATCTACGATGCGTTCCTTACGAAGCTGGTGACGGCGACCGAGCGGCTCCGCATCGGTCATCCCTTTGAGGCCAGCACGCAGGTCGCGCCGCTGATCCGTCCGCGCCATCTCGAGGAAGTCGAGGCTCATGTCCGCCGCGCGCGCGAGGATGGCGGCCGGATTCTGACCGGGGGCGAGCGACCGCAAGGCTCCGGCTACAAAGATGGGACCTATTATCGACCCACCATCGTCAGCGAACTCAACAATGAAGCGCGCTTGTGCCGCGACGAGGTGTTCGGCCCCGTGCTCGCCATCTTGCCGTTCGATAGCGAGGAAGACGTCGTGCGTCAGGGCAACGACAATAGCTATGGTCTCGCCTGCGGCATCTATACCGGCGATTTCCGCAAAGCCTGGCGAGTGGCGCGTGCGATCGAGGCCGGCACGATCTGGATCAATACCTACAAGCAGTTTTCGATCTCCACTCCCTTCGGCGGCATGAAAGACAGCGGAATCGGCCGCGAGAAAGGACGTGACGGCATCCGGGCCTGGATGGCGCAGAAGTCGCTGTATTGCGATCTCAGCGGGCAACCACACCCCTGGGCCGGACTTGTTCGTTGAGGGATGTCAGATGGCGCAGAACACTGCACAGTTGATGTTGGTACCGGAGCGGGCTGCGTCATCGCCGCTTGCAGCAACCACGCCAGCAACGATGCGTATCCGCGTCCGCGCATTGACCTGGGAAGCGCCCGGAGTTCTTTCGCTGGATCTCGTCGCAGAGGAAGGCAACGCTCTGCCGCCATTTGAGCCAGGCGCGCACATCGATCTGCATCTGCCGACCGGCGCGATCCGCCAGTATTCGCTTTGCGGCGACACCGCCGATACTTCGCACTACCGGATCGCGGTCCGCGACGTGAAGGGCGGACTGTCGTCGCAATTCGTGCACCGCAAGCTGCGACCGGGTGAATTGCTTACCATCAGTGCGCCTCGCAACAACTTTCCCCTGGTTGATGCTCCCCGCTACGTCTTTGTCGCCGGCGGCATCGGCATCACGCCACTGATCCCGATGATGCAGGCGGCGAGCGCCAAAGGCCGTCCATGGTCCTTGCTCTATTGCAATCGTCGAACCGAAGACGCGCCTTTCCTGCACGACATCGGCACCTTCGGTGGCGACATCTTGCTGCATAGCTCCGAGGCCGGGACGAGGCTCGATGTCGCCAAGGAACTCGGCGCTGTCCGCAAAGATACCGTTGTCTATTGCTGCGGCCCGGAACGGTTGATGACCGCGGTCGAAAAAACAACGGCTGAATGGCCGGAAGGCACCGTACGATTCGAATGGTTTGCACCACGCAGTCGCCCTGCCGACGAGGCCTCCGGCAATTTCGAACTGGCCTGTGAAGCGTCCGGCCTCACGCTACAGGTGCCCCCCGACAAATCGGTGCTGGCTGTTCTGAATGAAGCGGGGATCGACGTTCCCTGCTCATGCCAGCAGGGCATCTGTGGCACCTGCGAAGTTCGTGTACTCGACGGAGAGGTGGATCATCGAGACAGCATCCTCTCCTCCGCTGAGCGCGCGGCGAACGCTACCATGATGACGTGCGTTTCGCGCGCGCGTGGTGGCCGGCTCGTTCTCGACATCTGAAAGCAAAAAAAACAAAGCAACGGTCTGTCCGTTCCAGGAAACATTCAATGGCCGAAGACGAAGAAAAAATCATGCTGACCATCTTTCTCAAGCATGATCAGTCTCAGAACATCGATCAGATCCAGGGCACCTTGGCAGATCGCGCTTGGTGGGAGCGATTTCCGCCAGAGGGCTGCGAGATCGTCAGTTGGACGGTCGCGATGGGCCTTGGCCAGATCGTGACGCTGCGCTTCCCCCCACGCCTGCTGAACATCATCAATATCGAGATCGAGCGCAGCGCTTGGGGCGTTTTCTCGACTGAATTTTTTCCGACTTACGACTTCGTGCCAGTCCGGGAGAGACTGAAGCGCGAGTGGCAAGCCAAGCGGAGTACGAAACCATGACAGAATATCGTTTCCCCTATCTCGACCCGCATCAGTCCCGGACCCAGGAGCCGACGCAATGGCAGTTGGAACTCGCCTCCGTCATTGAGAACATTTTTTCCAAGGGCGCCCACGACCTCGATTCACTGGTCGAGGGCCTTAACGGATCGCGTGTACGGCCGCTGGATGGCGGAGAATGGACCGCTGACAAATTCACCGCACTGATGCGCGAACTCGGCGCGTGACCTTCTCGGATCTTTGAATCGGGAGCTGCAACATGACAACAGCCACACTCGCAAGGGCGCGAACCAACAGCCTCGCGCCCACCGACCAGCAGGTGCAGCAATATCTGCGCACCGGCCTTCGCAATCGCTGGTGGCCGGTCCTTCCCTCGCGCCTCGTCGAGACCGGAGCAAAACCGCTCGGCATCACCCGCTTGGGTGAGCCATTGGTGCTGTGGCGCGATGCGCGCGGCGGCATTCACGTGCAGACCGACCGTTGTCCCCATCGCGCGGTCCCACTGTCGCGCGGCATCAACGAAGGCGATCGCATTCGCTGCAACTATCACGGAGTCGAGGTCGGGCCGGACGGGACAGTCCTCAGCGTGCCCGGCCAGCCTGGTTGCCCGCTCGAAGGCAAGAAGGCGGTCAAGACCTATGCCGTCCGGGAAATCGCAGGCGCGATCTTCGTCTGGTTCGGCGATGCGCTGAACGAAGAGCCGGTCGCATTCGAACCGCCGCCACAGCTCGCGCACGAGGATTATTCGCGCATCCTCTGTTATGCAGACTGGGAAACGCATTGGCGCTTCCTGTACGACAACAACATGGATCCCATGCACGGTACGTTCCTGCATGCAAATTCCCATACGATGTACCAGGGCGACACCAAAGCGCATTTCGTTACGCGCGACACGCCGCACGGCTTCTTCTTCGAAAAAGAGGGTCAGCGCGACGTGAATTTCGACTGGAGCGAGTTGGTCGACAATGCCGCGCTCTATGTGCGGCTCGAAATCCCCTACCCGCCCTCAGCCGGCCCCGGCGGCAACTTCGCGATCATTTCCTTCGGCACGCCGATCGATGAGGTGCGGACTGCCTGCTTCTTCTGGCGCGTGCGCAAGGTCAGTGGTTGGCAGCGTGATACATGGCGCTTCCTCTACAAGATGAAGATCGAGGAACGACATTGGGCGGTGCTGGAGCAGGATCGTGAAATGCTCAATGGCTGCCAACCCGGCATCGAGAAATACGAGATGCTGTATCAGCACGACGCCGGCGTAATCCGTCTGCGGCGCTATCTGGCACAGGAAGCATCGAGGCAATTGGCCGCTCTTCAGGCTGCGGGTAAAGCGTAATGTCAGCTCCGCAGCCGTCTATGCGACGTGTGACAAGCCCCGATGTTCCGGAACCACCGCCGGGACTGTTCTCTAACTGCCTCGTCGTGGACAACGTTGTCCATATATCCGGGCAGCATGCCGGCACACCGCAAGGTCCGGTCGGCGGCGCTTCGGTGCTGGAACAATCGCGCGAAGCGCTGAAGCGCGTGCTGTCGCTAATCGAAGCGGCAGGCGGATCCGCGGACGACATTGTGAAGCTGACCATCTATCTTTGCGACATGGAGCGCAAAGCCGATGTCAGCACCGCACGTCGGGAATTCTTCGCCGAACCTTTGCCATGCTCGACACTGGTTGGCGTGAACGCGCTTGCCAATCCCGATCTCCTGGTGGAGATCGACGCAGTCGCCGTCCTCGATAGGGGCGGCCGTTCGCGCGCGGTGGCGTGAACGAGCGGCCGTCAGCACGGAACTCAAATACATCATGATCATGCCGGCACATGTCTCTCGTCGCACAAATGCTTCCACTCTGTTTCGTAGAGGAACATTGATGAGGACGCGCGCAATACCAACACTCCTTGCCGCTGTGGCCTGCGCGCTGGTTGCAACAGCCGTCCCTACCTTCGCACAGAACGTCCCCGTGGCTTTTCCGCCGCGTCCGATGACACTGATCGTTCCGTTCAGCGCGGGCGGCCCTGTCGACGTGCTTGGCCGTATCTTGGCGCAGGAATATCAAACCCGCTCTGGTCAGCCCGCAACCGTCGAAAACCGAACCGGCGGTGCCGGCAACATCGGCATTGATGCCGTACGAAAAGCGAATCCGGACGGCACGACCCTGCTGTTGATCCCGGCTGGCAATCTGACGATCAATCCAACGCTGATGAGCAATCTGTCGTTCGAGGTGGAGCGTGATTTTGCACCGATCACCATCCTTGCGAGCGCCCCCAATATTATCGTGGCGTCACCAAAGCTCGGTGTCAGGACGATTGCGGAACTGATCGCGCGCGCGAAGATGCAGAAGATCACCTATGGCTCGCCCGGTGTCGGCAGCCAGTTGCATCTCGCTGTCGAATTGCTCAAGGAGACAGCAGGCATTGAGCTCGCGCACGTTCCCTATCGCGGCTCGTCCCAGGCGCTCAACGATGTGCTGGGCAACCACATCGACCTTCTGGCAACCAATCTACCGGCCACGCTGACCGCAATTCAGAGCAGCGCCGTCATTCCGCTCGCGATGACAACGGCGCAACGAAGCCCGCTGCTTCCCAATGTACCCACGCTGCGCGAAGCCGGAATCGAAGGAATCGACGTGACGTCGTGGTATGGCTTGCTGGCGCCACGTGCAATTGCCCCCGAGGTCCGCGACGCCATCCTCACGGTGACGAACGATGTTCTCTCAGCGCCCGAGCTTCAAGCCAAGCTGCAAGCGCAAGGACTGACGGTGATGCTCGAGCCGACGGATCAATTCGCAGCCCGGATTAGGAAGGAAACTGCTCTTTGGGCCGATGTCATCAAGAGCCGTAAAATTAGACCTCAATAATCAGACACCCTATCGAAAACGGAAATTTACGTTACTCTCGCGGGATTGGCTGATCGAAGATGGCCACTTCGCGGACGCCAAGGCCGTGACAACGCAATCGTCCTTGAGTAGGCCGATCGCACGGGCGGCCGCCCAGTTCGGCTTTCTGCTTCATCTTCGCTCCTTGCGACTGTGATGAATCAGCTTCTCTCCGTGAAATCCTTCAATCTGCTCAAAGCCACCCGAGCCGTTAGTCCTTGAGCCTGCCGAACATGCTCTCGACCTTATGCCGCTGGCGGGAAAGAAGGCGATCATCGTTGATGGACGTCTTGCGGCTCGATCGCGACGGGATCCTAGCCATGACGCCTCTTTCGGCAAGGGCGTTGCGGAACCAGTCGGCGTCATAGCCTTTGTCGCATAGCAGTTCGCCGGCTTTCGCAAGGACAGACATCAGCAACGTAGCTCCTTTGAACCACTTATTTTGCCTTCACGGAGCAGCATGACGAGCGGACGACCGTGACAGTATGGAAGTATAGGTAGAGGCGGCCATTCGATCGCTATTGCGCAAGCTCGACCAGTTCGGCCTGCAAGAACAGCCAGACTTGCCCCAATGCCAAATCGACCAGCGCAACGCGCGCGGCCGGAAGATTCTCAACCACCCGTCGAGCGAGGACTATCTGCCCCCGGCCGCTGCCCGGCTGGAGATTGGCCTTCACTTGGATAGTGACAGCATTTTTGGTTGGCAGGTGCGCGGACGCCGCCTGAGAACGAGCAAGTCGCGTCGCATACTGCTTACCAGCTCACGACTGTACTTGGGATAACGCAGGCTCCTTTTTAGCCTCCAGCGCCCTACTGACCGCGTTCTCCAAATTGAGAACACGCATTGCATTCTTAAAAAAAAGCTTGTCGACAATTGCCGGAGCAAAGCCCTCCATCTCCCACTCATCGCAACACTGTCCCGGGCTCCAGCCTGGATAGTCAGAGCCGAACAGAACTTTGTCCTGTAGCCTACGCTTCATGTCGTACTTCAACGTGGCTGGAAAGTGCTTGATCGTCCATCCGGACACATCGATGAAAACGTTCTTTTTATGAAGCGTCGTGGCAATCAACTCATCAGTCCACGGCCATCCCGGATGAGCTGCCACGATCGTCAGTTTGGGAAAATCCGCAGCAATGTTATCCAGACGGATCGGTCGGCCATAATCAAGTTTGTAACCCAATCCGCCGGGCTCCCCGACACCCATTGCGGTGGTACCGCAATGAATGAGCGCGGGCGCGCCGAGTGACTGGAGCAAATCCCATATCGGATAAAAGATACGATCGTCCGGAGCGAAGCCCTGCATCGGCGGCTGATACTTCACGCCCATCATGCCAAGACCCCGGATCGCGTGCTCGATCAGATCCAACCCGGCACGACCGCGCCATGGATCCACCATCGCCCACCCTGGCAGAAACACATCCGGGAAACGTTTGCTGAGATCGGCAATTTCCTCATTGGTGACGACGCCACCGCCAGAGCCATGCTGAGCATCCCACGCGATCGGAATAGCCAGACAATCATCCCGTCTGAAATCTTCAGCGATCTCTTCGTCAGATTTGGCATTCCACTTGCCACGAAATAATCGACGAGCAGCCGGCAGGTACGTACTTCCGGCGGTCGAGAAGGACTCGTTCATCGGATGAACATGGACATCAATTGCACGCACGCTCTGTATTCCTGTAGGTGTTATGACGGATTTTTTTCGTCGACGAATTGCAGAAACGAACACCAGCCTTGCTCAATCTCGGCAATATCGATGTCTTGACCAATGAGGACGAGACGTGTTCGACGATCCGCACTAGGCCATTTGTCGAGCTCAACCGGAGCATGCGCCACATGTTCGACCGCATGGACCACCAGCGGACGCTCCCCGCCCAATCGGTTTACAATCGCCTTCGTTCGAAGTAGCGAACGGCCATACCTTATCCGAACTTTTCTCAGCCAGACTTCAAACTCATGCCAGGGCACCGGGCGATCGCTCGTCAGGGATATCGATCTGATTCCGGTCTCGTGTCGATGAACATGCGAAGTGTTTTCTTGCGCAAAGCGCTCAAACCACCTAGCAACGGGCTGATAACCACGGTCTCCATCCAAGAACCGTTCGGAGAAAATCTCATCCGATCGTATCTTACCTAATACGGCCTCACTAACCGGCGCGAGCGGGTTAAGGCCTGAAAAGACCATCCGCAACTCAGCGATATTTTCTTGAGAGCTGATGTCGCCTTTGGTGACAACAATTCTATCGGCGAGGGACAGCTGCTTTCGTACCATCTCATGCTTCTTCAACTGACCTTGCACCAGAACAGCATCTGCAACAACCACGATCGATTCGAGATTGAAAATTCTCGACATTATTGGATGACGTAGTATCGATTGGGCAATCGGCGCCGGATCGGCAAGACCGGACGGCTCGACAATCAGACGATCGAATTGAGGCAACGACCCGTCTTGCGTACGGGCGAACAAGCGCATAACCGCCTCGTCCATGTCGCCCGACAAATTGCAACACATGCATCCATTCGCGAGCACAATTGTCTTATCGTCACCGTGATCTATCAGATGGTGGTCAAGTGGCGTTTCGCCGAACTCATTGATCGCAACGGCAGTGTTCGCCAGCCGCTTATCTTTGAGAAGAGCGTTGATTAAACTCGTCTTTCCGCTCCCAAGAAAGCCGCTAACGATCGCAACTGGAATGCGCCGACGCTCCGCATCTTCCGAAACAAACGACATAATCCTGATATCTCCGTGGGCCGCTTAGGCCTCTGCCTGCGGCAAAATCACAGCCGGGTATTCCCCTTGATAAACGGCGTCGATGAAGGCTTTACGGCGCTGAAGAATCAAACGTGAGTTCAGCGAACCCTTCTCTGTTACTTCTCCCGCTTCAACGAGCGGTGGCTCCTGCACGATAACAGCGCGTGCAATCACACGAGAACTGCCCGTCACATTCGCATTGATGGTTGAGAGAACTGAACGGATTTGACCGGTGTAGTCAGGAGCCAGAGAATCAACTTTGGTTGGCGGGAAAAGAAGAAGCGAAAGGTCGTCACGGTCTGGCCCCGCGACAACGACGTCAGACACCAGAGATCCGAAACGCGACAGAGCTCGCTCACGGACTTCCTTAACGTTTACCCATGTTCCCGAAAGCAGCTTGAAATCTTCGGCGACCCTTCCTTCAAACACTAGCCCCAGCGCTGGGTTCTGAGGGTCTAACAGACGAAGTGCATCGCCGGTTCTAAAATACCCCTCGTCATCAAAGGCTGCATTCGTTGCTTCAGGCGCCTTCCAATAGCCGCGGGTGACAATCGGCCCTTTAATCCGAGTCTCGTATTTGTCACCGCTTGGAACGAGCTTCAGCGTGATACCCGGAATGGGAATGCCAACCGCACCGACAACATGCGGCAGTTGCGTGGCCACGGTAGCGATTGTCGAGGTTTCAGTCAGCCCCCAGGCAGGCAGCATGGGAATGATACGGCCGCTCTGCGATTGAGCGAGTTCTTGCATAGACTGAAGTATGTTGCTCGGCAAGCTTGCGGCTCCATAGAGCATCACACGCAGTTTCGAAAAGAAACTGCTCTGCAGCGATGGATTTTCCGTCAACGCCTTGGCGAGATACTCGAACGCTTTCGGTACATTCCAGAATACTGTCGGAGATATATTCGCCAAGTTTTCAATAGTTCTGAAATACTCCGCCGGCAGCGGTCGTCCGTCATCTATGTATAGTGAACCGCCGCTGTGCAGTACGGAATTAACGCCGAAAGACCCGCCGTAAACGTGACTCCACGGCAACCAATCGATTGCCGTTACAGGATCGCGTGAAAACGCCGGAACACAACGGGCGATAGCGTCAATGTCGCTGCACATCATCCGGTGCGTTATCTGCACGGCCTTGGGCGCGCCTGTTGTTCCCGAGGTAAAGATGAATTTCACCACGGCGTCCGCATTGAGAGACGCCTGGCGCGCCTTGAGGGCGGAGACGCTTCCGCCCGCTTCCAAAGTGGAAAACTTCACAGCACCACGAATGGCTTCGGCATTTTGTCCCAGAACGATGATTCGCCCGGACATCTCATCGATCGACATGGCTCGACCAAACGCCATTCCGTCCGCAGCATAAACCAAACCGGGATCGAGAAGATCAATTACGAAGCGCAACTTCGGCAATGCATCTTCAACGGTCGAATATGCCACCGAGACCGGAGCATATGGAACTCCCGCCATCATCGCCGCGAATGCCAGAGTCTGATGTTCGATTGAGTTTCCTGACAAAATCAGAATAGGTCGATCGGGCCCAAGTCCCATCTCCGCAATTGCAGCAGCGACCGATTTGGCTCGCTGGAGCAACTCGCGATAAGTTATCCCTCGCCACTTCATATCAACCTGGTTGGAACGTTCGAGTAGAAATGTTTTCTGCGGCCTTTTCTCCGCCCACTCTTCCAACCAATCGAACAATCTCACTTCCGGAGCGACATAAGCACTATCAGAGCTGATAACATGCGTCCCATTGGAATATGTTTCCAATGAAATATCCAGTCCGTCGACATTTTGATGAATTGCCCGCACCGACGGTTCTCTATCTTGACAGCACTTGGCTCATTGACATGTTCGTCAAAACCACGATGAAGAGGTTAGCCGCGCTCACAAGCGCGGCTAACCGCGAAGTATATTTTACGACTTTTTCGGGCTCACTTGACGAACTCACATTTTCCATCCGCAAGCGGACGAAAGGCCTGTTCTCCCGGCACTTTTGCTACCACCTTCACGAGATCGTACTTCGATTTCGATTCGCCCGGAGCCTTGGCCTGCAGCAAATATATGTCGTGAATCTTCCGACCGTCGGCCCGGATTGTGCCACGCTTAAAGAGCGGATCGTCTGTGGGAATTTCCTTCATTGCATTCACGACGGCCTTGCCGTCGGTAGATTGGCCAACCTTCTGCACAGCCTTCAGATAATGCAGCACGCCGGCATAGACTCCGGCTTGATGGTCTGTCGGTACAGTCTTGGTTGTCATCCGCTCCGTAAAACGTTTTGAGAAACTACGGGTTTCTTCATCGAGATCCCAATAGAACGGAGCAACGATAAAGGCGCCCTGCGCTGCAGGGGCACCAAGCCCCCAAAGATTGTCGACCATACCCATGACACCGACAACCTTTCGGCTTTTGTTCAGACCAAATTCTGCCGCCTGTTTGAGGCTGTTTGTCGTATCCGCCCCCCCACTCGCCATCGCCACCACGTCGGCACCCGACGCCTGCGCTTGAAGGACGAAAGACGAAAAATCGGAAGTACCGAACGGATGGCGGACGCTTCCAACAACCGTTCCGCCCGCGGCCTTGACTGCGTTGGCAGTTTGCGCTTCCAGGTCATGCCCAAAGGCGTAATCAGCGGTGATAAAGAACCATTTCTTGTTGCCTTGCCCGGTGATGGCGCGTCCCATCGCCTGCCCATAGGCATAAGTATCGTATGTCCAGTGCACAAAGTTTGGTGAGCACCGATCTCCCGTCAGCCCGGTCGCTCCGGCACCGGAAGCGATGAAAACCTTGTTCTTCTCCTTGGCAAGGTGCGTCACCGCAAACGCAACCGAAGAATTCGGAACATCGATTACCATATCGACGCCATCAACATCGAACCATCTCCGAACCAGATTGGCACCAATGTCCGGCTTATTCTGATGATCGCCAACGACGACTTCAATCGGCCTCCCGTTAACTTTCCCCCCGAAGTCTTCCACAGCGAGTCGGGCCGCCACAACCGATCCCGGCCCGGACGCCTCTGCAAAATTTCCGCTCTGATCGTTCAGCACGCCAATACGAAGCGGCGTCTGCTGCGAGTGCACCGGCGATATCGCCATTGTGACGAGCGCGACCGAAATAACGCCGACCGTTTTTCTTCCAAGCCAATTCATGTCCATTTTCTCCCCATCGCTTCACAGAAACATTCGTTCCGACATTTCTGCAAATTTCCATTTTTTCTTTACCGACGCGATTTGATCGTCGCTTCGACTGGCACTGAAACTCAAGTCCAGCGCGATCTTCCGACCGCCATCCTGATTCAGCTATTTCCTTATACGTGCCTCGATCTCGCCAACGATGCCGCGCCGAAAGATCATCACGCACGACATAAATATAAGCCCCTGGATTACAGTTACCCAATGCCCGGTGCTCGCCAGATAGTTCTGCATTGCGACGACAACAAAAGCGCCGGCCACCGGTCCAAGCATCGTTCCCATTCCACCGACCAGCGTCATCAAAACAACCTCTCCGGACATGCTCCAATGAACATCGGCGAGGGATGCGAGCTGGAAAACAATCGCTTTTGTCGAACCGGCAACGCCCGCGAAGGCAGCGGATATGACAAACGCGCCAAGCTTGTAGCGATTGACGTCGAATCCTAACGATTCCGCCCTTGTTTCATTTTCGCGAATAGCCCTCAACACTTCACCGAATGGCGAGTGAACAATTCTGAATATTGCTAAAAACGATCCTGAAAATATTGCTAGAACGAAGAAATAGAGGTTCCACATATTGTTCAAATCGATCAGGCCAAAGAAGTATCCACGCGGTACCGCTTGAATGCCATCTTCCCCGCCAGTGAACGGCGCCTGTAATGCAAACAAGTACATCATTTGCGCGATCGCTAGAGTGATCATCGCAAAATAAATTCCCTGCCGGCGTATGGCGATGAGGCCCGTAATTAGTCCAAGAACAGCAGCAATTGCGGTTCCGGAAATAATCGCAAGCTCCGGCGTTATTCCCATATTCTTAAGCGAGTAAGCGCTGACATAACTCGCAAAGCCGAAAAACAGCGCATGACCGAATGAGAGCAGACCGACATAGCCAATAAGAAGATTGAAAGCGCCTGCAAATATCGCAAAGCACAGCACCTTCATCAGGAAGACTGGGTAGATAATCAATGGCGCAATGGCTAGAATTGCGAACATCGCCATGATGCATAGAAGCGTTTGACGACGCCGTTTATACGTCAGCGGCTCTACACCGGATTGAATACTCACGTCGCTCATTTCGCGCCCCGTCCAAACAAACCTGCAGGGCGCACCACCAGAACAATCGCCATGATGAGAAAAATCACGGTATTGGAGGCTTCCGGGTACAGAAACTTCGTCAAACCTTCTGCAAGGCCGAGCGCAAAACCGCTAAGCACTGCACCCAAGATCGAACCCATTCCGCCAATTACAACCACGGCAAAAACGGTGATGATAAGCTCCGCACCCATGAGGGGACTTACGCTGTAGATCGGGGCTGCCATAACGCCAGCGAATCCCGCCAGAGCGACACCGAACCCATACGTCAGCATAATCATCAGGGGAACGTTGATGCCGAATGCTCTGACAAGCACCGGATTTTCAGTCGCTGCTCGCAGATATGAACCCAGCTTTGTCCTTTCGATTACAAGCCAGGTCGTGACGCAGATTGCGACGGAGGCAAAGATGACCCACATTCGATAGTTTGGCAGGTACATGAAGCCGAGATCATGCCCACCCTTTAAGGCATCGGGAACGCCGTAGGGCAGGCCTGAAGAGCCGTAGTAATGGCGCAACAATCCTTGCACCGTCAAAGCGAGACCGAAAGTGAACAAGAGGCCATAAAGATGATCCAGGCGGTAAAGATGGCGGATGAATAGA
>JAFAFP010000029.1 GCA_023423415.1 Pseudomonadota bacterium
GGTCCGGCTCGCCTGCCGCCGAAACCTTCTTGGCGTCGATCGCGACGACCACGCACTGCGCGCCGAACTTCTCCGACGCCGCCCGCACGAAGCTGCGATCCTTGACCGCCGCCGTATTGATCGAAGCCTTGTCCGCACCCGCTTCCAAAAGCTTGCGAATGTCCTCGACCTTGCGCACACCGCCGCCGACCGTCAGCGGCATGAAGCAACGCTCCGCCGTCCGCCGCACGATATCGAGCAGCGTGCCACGATCCTCATGGCTGGCTGTAATGTCCAGGAAGCACAGCTCGTCGGCTCCGGCCGCGTCATAGGCGGCCGCCGCCTCCACAGGGTCTCCGGCGTCGATCAGGTCGACAAACTGGACACCCTTGACGACACGGCCGTCCTTCACGTCCAGGCAGGGGATGATGCGCGTTTTCAGCATTCCACCTTCATGGCCTGCCCGGCTCTTGGATGCAATGGCATCTTGCGTCACTGTCCGGCAAACGATTCATCCGCCGGGGGAGGCACCAGATGGCCAAGGACACCAGCCACGATCTCGATCAGGTGGCCGCGGCGGTGCGGCGGCAGAAGCTGGCCGCCAAGGATATCGACCTGCTGCGCGAGAAGATCGCCGCCCTGGATGAGGCCGGCATCGAGCATCGCTTCGTCAAGGCCGCAATGCGCAACCTCAAGGTTGCCGGTACGCAGCTCAAGGACATTCAGCAGCGGCAAGACAGCGAGCCGTTCGACGAGGCCGCGTTCGAGCAACTGCCCGAGCATCTGCGCAAGCGCATCCTGGAGCGGCTGGACAACATCGCCAAGCGGATGCGCGACGTCTCCGACCAGTCCAAGTCGCCGGAATACAGCGATCCGGCCTTCCGCTGCCTGCGCGACTACGAGATCTGCCGCCGCGAAGGCCGCAGCCCGGCGCTATGGTGCCAGCTCGCGATGGTGGTCTGCCTGCTCAGGTCCGTGCTGTCGCTACCGGTCAAGCTGCCCGGCGCGAAATAAGCTCCAGCGCCCGCTTCACATCCAGCCGGCCGTCGTACAGCGCACGACCGCTGATCGCGCCTTCCAGCATGGCGTATTCGGGCCGGATGAGCTGCTCGATATCCGCCATGGAGGCCAGCCCGCCCGAGGCAATCACGGGAATAGACGTTGCCCGCGCCAACTCCGCCGTGGACGGCAGATTGAGCCCCTTCAGAACACCATCGCGCTCGATATCGGTGTAGATGATCGCCGCGACGCCGGCGTCCTCGAACTGGCGCGCCAGGTCAATCGCCGTCATCTCGCTGACTTCGGCCCAGCCTTCCACCGCTACACGGCCGCCCTTGGCGTCGATGCCGACGGCAACCTGCCCCGGGAACTTGCGGCAGGCCTCGCGCACCAGCGCCGGATCGCGCACTGCGATCGTGCCGAGGATCACCCGCCGCACACCCTTCGACAGCCACATCTCGATGGTCGCCAGATCGCGAATGCCGCCGCCGAGCTGCGCCGGTATCGAAATCGCGCCGAGAATGGCTTCGACGGCTGCCGCATTCACCGGCTTGCCCGAGAACGCACCGTTCAGATCGACGATATGCAGCCAGGAAAAGCCTTGATCTTCAAAGGTCCGTGCCTGTGCGGCGGGGTTGTCGTTGAACACCGTGGCGTCCGCCATCTCGCCCAGCTTGAGCCGGACGCACTGGCCATCCTTCAGGTCGATTGCAGGAAACAGGATCATTCACAGATTATCCACACACTTATCCACAGCGCAAACCACACAAATATCCCAACAAAATATAGCCTTAGCTAGACCTCTGCCCACAGGGCTGTTCGATTTGGGGATAGTCGGCAGACCGCGTTGACCCTACACGGCCGACTCGGTTTCAATCAAATCGATCAAAAGGGAAGGGCCGGTGTTGCATACCAGCCCTTCCTTGCCCGTAGCTAGAGACACCCCGGGCGCAGCAGCAACTGCATCGCAACAGAATCGCGAAGCTGCAAGCAGGTCAAGGTGTCTCTCTTCAAACCACCGCTTTTGCGTGTGGAAGGATTTGGCATGAGAGCAAGCTTGACCTTCGAAGAAGCAGTGGAAGCATGGATCCACCGGGAACTTGGCCGCAAAAATCGCGACTTATGCGCCAAGTTCGACGTTGACCCCAGACGCCTATACGACGTCTGGGAAGAGCATACCCACATTGGCTCTCGTGATGAGGCCATCAAGACATTTGTCACGCGGTTTCCGGATCGTCAGCTTCCGCGCGGATTTCAGCGTCATAGACCAAAATGGCGTAGAACTTCGCGTGATCAACCAGATTTGTTTCAAAATTAGTCTACCCGGGACAAGATCATCTTGTCCCGGTCATGTCTTTGCTGCGATTTGGCGTGATAAAGAGAGTAAGTCCCATCTGCGTCAAGCGTTCGTACGATCATGCAGCCCGCGCCCTATCCCGTTTCCGCTTCACCCGCCCCGCGCAATGAGACGCGTCGGCACTTGACCGAAGCCGACGCGGTCGATGTCTGGATCGCGCGTTGGCTGCGTATCCGCCGCGCCGATCTATGCCGTCGCTACCGCTGCGACCCGCGCCGGCTGTACGAAATCTGGGACGGCAGCAAGTTCCCGGCCGCGCGCCAAAAGGCTTGGGAGCAGTTTTCCGAGCGCTATCCGGGTCTTGTCGATCGCATCGACAGCGGCCATCACCAGCGCATCTCGCGGGCCATCCATCCGGACCAGCTCACGCTTTTCAACGATTGAGAACACCCGCTGGCCGCATTTGAGCCAAATGCAGAACAAAACTCGAACTGAGACTAGACAAGGCCGCTGATTCGTGGCATGTTCTTCGTATGTTCACGGCGTCACTTCAGTGCCTATTTATGTGATGCATCAATGTCTTGCGTCTTTGTGTTGCGTTCGCCTGTCAATATATCCCCGCTGAGAGGCCCCCCAATGCGCCTGTTCCTCATTTCCTACGATCTCGCCAAGCCAAACCAAAACAAGCACGCCATCGCCACGGCCATCATGAGCCTTGGTCAAGCCTGGGCTCGCCCGCTTGATACGACGTGGTATGTGCGCGCCGAGGCGGATGCGGAATCGGATATCCATCCGCAACTCTCTCAACTGCTGGATAGCGATGACGGGCTCATCGTTCAGGCTGTGAGCGAAGAAGCCATCCTGGTGAACACCTCACTGCGCTGGTTTCGCCAGCGCCGCCACGGCTTCGAAGCCAATGCTAATGTGATCGCCTTCCCGACGGTGGCTCCGGCCCCCCTGGTCCAACCGGAACTGCCGCTCGCAAGCTGATCATTCCGGGGATGCCACCACCCGGCATCGTGCGCAGACCCTCCCGCACTGCCCTGCGGACATGCGCGTGTTGTCAGGATGGGGCATCCCCATCCCCGCCTCTAGCAAGCAAGTTGCGTGAGTGCCGCGGCGTTAACTCTACCCCGCGCGGGAGTGTGTTAAGCTGCCGGACCAGTGCAGTCGTGCGGCAAGTGACGTGACCAGCAAGCGTATTCTGCTCATCATCGGCGGCGGCATCGCCGCCTATAAGTGCCTCGATCTGATCCGTCGGCTGCGGGAACGCGGGTTTTCCGTGCGCACAGTCATGACGGCGGGCGCGCAGCAGTTCATCACCCCGCTGGCGGTGGGTGCCATCTCCGGCGACCGGGTGTTCACCGAGCTGTTCGATCGCGCCGACGAGCACGACATCGGGCACATCCGTCTCAGCCGCGAAGCCGACCTCATTGTGGTGGCGCCGGCGACCGCCAATCTGCTGGCGCGCATGGCAGGTGGTCATGCCGATGATCTCGCGACCGCCGTTCTTCTCGCCACCGACAAGCCGGTCCTGGCCGCGCCGGCCATGAACCCGCGCATGTGGGCGCATCTCGCAACCCAGCGCAACGTTACCCAATTGCAGAACGACGGCATCCGGTTCGTCGGCCCCAACAGCGGCGAGATGGCCGAGCGCGGCGAAGCGGGAACCGGCCGCATGGCCGAACCACTGGAAATCGTCGCTGCTATCGAGGGGCTTCTATCCGGTGCGCCCACGACTGGCCCGTTGGCCGGTCGCCACGTCGTCGTCACCAGCGGCCCGACGCATGAGCCGATCGATCCCGTGCGCTACATCGCCAATCGTTCATCCGGTAAGCAGGGGCACGCGATTGCCCAGGCTGCTGCCGCGCTCGGCGCGCGGGTGACGCTGGTTTCCGGACCCGTGCAAATTCCCGATCCGCCCGGCGTAAATGTGATCCACGTGGAATCCGCGCAGGCGATGCTGGAGGCGGTCAAAGCCGCGCTTCCGGCCGATATCGGTATCTTTGCCGCTGCTGTCGCGGACTGGCGCGTTGCCGGCCAATCCGATCAGAAGATCAAGAAGGACAAGAGCACCGGCGTTCCGACGCTTCAGCTCGTCGAAAACCCCGATATCCTGAAAACCATCTCGGCCCGTGGTCCGAAACGGCCGGCGCTGGTGATCGGCTTTGCCGCCGAGACCGAGAAGGTGATCGAATTCGCCACCAGGAAGCGGAAGGCCAAGGGCTGCGACTGGATCGTCGCCAACGATGTCTCACCAAAAACCGGCATCATGGGCGGCGACCGCAACACCGTACACTTGATCACGGCCGATGGCGTCGATAACTGGCCGGCCCTGGACAAAACCGAGGTTGCGCAGCGTCTGGTCGCATGCGCCACCGAGTATCTTCAACAGACACAGGTCGCAATCTGATGGCGGGTACAAAAGCCAAGAAATCCATCCCGGTCCGGGTCGTGCGGCTCGCGCACGGCGAGGGACTGCCGCTGCCCGCCTATCAGTCGGACGAGGCTGCCGGCATGGATCTGCTGGCGGCGGTCGATGATGCCAC
>JAFAFP010000052.1 GCA_023423415.1 Pseudomonadota bacterium
ACCGCGCTCGCGCTTTACGAACGCGCAACCAAAGCCAACGCGGGCGTCGAGTTGCCGATCTGATCGAACCCGAAAGGCAGTACAGATCATGAGTTCAGCACGCATCGAAAAACGCGGCCACGTCCTGGAAATCACCATCGACCGGCCCAAGGTCAACGCCATCGACCTCGAGCTGAGCAAGGACCTCTACGCCGCGCTCTGCACCCTGCGCGATGATCCGGAATTGCGCGTCGGCCTGCTGACGGCGGCGGGCACGCGCATCTTTTCGGCCGGCTGGGATCTCAAGGCGCTGGCTGCTGCGGAGGATGCCGCGGCTGCCAATGATCTGGCCGTCAACATGCCGGGCGGATTTGCCGGCATTACCGAGTTCTGGGATCTCGACAAGCCAGTGATCGGCGCCATCAACGGCCTCGCCATCGGCGGCGGATTCGAGATTGCGCTCGCCTGCGACGTGCTCATCATGGCCGATCACGCGGAATTCTCGCTGCCCGAAATGCAGCGCGGCTTCATTCCGGACGGCGGCGCGGTCCAGCGTCTGCCACGCCGCATTCCCTACAACGTCGCCATCGAATTCATGCTCAGCGGACGCCGCATGAACGCGGAGGAGGCGCTGAAATGGGGCCTCGTCAGCCGCGCAGTGCCGTCGGACGATCTGTTGTCCGTAACGCGAGATTATGCGGCCGAAATCGCGGAAGGCGCACCATTGGCGATGCAGGCCCTGCTTGCCGTAGCGCCTGCCATCGATCGGCTGTCTGAGCGCGAAGCCTTCGAGAAACTCAAGCCGGGCCGCAGTGGCATTCCGATCTACGAAAAAATGTTGACCTCCGACGACTTCACCGAAGGCCCGCGCGCCTTCTCCGAAAAGCGCGCACCAGTCTGGAGGGGACGCTGATGTCAGACGCCGTCCTGCACGAGATCGTCAACGCCGTGGCGTACGTCACGATCAACCGGCCCGAAGTCCGCAACGCCATCGATACGGCGACGTGCCAGTTCCTTGAAGACACGTTGACTGCATGCGCCAAGGATCCTTCGGTGCGTGTGATCGTCATTCGCGGCGCCGGGGATCGGGCATTCGTTTCCGGCGCCGACGTCCGCGAATTTCGCGACAAGCTGGGAACAGTCGATGGCGCGATTGCCTACGACGAGGCGGTCGAGCGGATGCAGCAAGTCATCCGTTCGGCGTCGAAGCCCGTGATTGCCGCGATCCAGGGCCACGCCATCGGCAACGGCTGCGTACTGGCCGTCGCCTGCGATTTCCGCATTGCCAGCAGGCGCGCGAAATTCGGCATCCCGATTGCGAAATTCGGTTTCTTCCTCGGCCCCCCCGATACCGTGCGGCTCGCGGAACTGATCGGCGAAGCCCAGGCCCGACGTCTCCTGATGGGCGGCGACGTGATCGATGCCGAGACCGCTCTGCGCATTGGCCTCATCGACGACGTGCATGATGCCGACGCGCTCGATACCGCGATCAGAAAGTTCGCTGAAAAACTCGCATTGAATGCGCCGATGTCGCTCAAGGCCACCAAGCAGATCCTCGCGCGCTTCGTCAGCCGCGCGCCGACCATTGCCGATGGCAGGGAATGGTATCGGGAGGTCTATGCCAGCGATGACCTCAAAGAAGGCATCAACGCGTTTTTCGACAAGCGCACGCCGAGCTTCACGGGCAAGTAAACGGACCATAATCATGGCCTCTCCCGCTGCTTCCGATGAGAAAGATACCCGCGGTCCTCTGGCCGGCGTCACTGTCGTCGACGTCACACACATGCTGGCGGGTCCTTATTGCACGTGGATTCTTGGCGCGCTCGGCGCCGAGGTGATCAAAGTGGAAATGCCGGGCCGGGGTGATTTCACCCGTCGCATCGCGCCGTTTTCGCACGGAGAGAGCCTCTATTTTCTCAGCGTCAACCGTAACAAGCGCAGCATCGCGCTCGATTTGAAGTCGACGGAGGGCAAGGAGGTCTTCCGCCGACTTGCAGCCAAGGCGGATATCGTCGTCGAAAACAATCGGGCTGGCGTGATGACGCGCCTGGGGCTCGACTATTCAGCGCTATCGAAAATTAATCCGCGTCTCATCTTTGCCTCCATCTCCGGCTTTGGCCAGACCGGCCCCTATCGCGACCGCCCGGCATTCGACGCCGTCGTGCAGGCCATGTCCGGCATGATGAGCATCACCGGCGATCCAGACCGGTCTCCGTCCCGCGTGGGAGCCTCGATCGGCGATATGGGCGCAAGTCTATTCGGAGCCGTCGGCATTCTTGCCGCCTTACAGGAGCGTACACGCACTGGGGTGGGCTTGATGGTCGATGTGTCAATGCTTGATTCACAGGTTGCCCTCCTTGAGAACGCAATGGCCCGTTATCTGAACACTGGCGAAGTGGCGCAACGGATCGGCAGCCGGCATCCACTCGTCACACCGTTTCAGGCTTTCGCGACCGCCGACGCGCCATTGGTCATCTGCTGTGATACGGAAGCGCAATGGCAGGCCCTGTGCCGCACGATCGGCACGCCGGACCTCATAAACGATGAGCGCTTCATCGATGGCAATGCCCGCACGCGCAATCACGCGATGCTCGAGCCGATCTTGCTTGCGACATTCGCGACCAGGATACGATCGGAATGGCTGGCTCTGCTGGAAAAGTCAGACGTGCCCTGCGGCCCAGTCAACTCGATCGCTGACATAGCCGCGGATCCACAAATAGCGGCACGAGAGATGGTCGTCCAAGTTGGCGCCGATAAATTTTCGGCGTTACCAATCCGATCGGAGAATGGTGCTGCACCACGCGAAACGCCGGCTCCCGCCCTGGGCCAAGATACCGACGCCATACTCGCTGAGCTTGCGTATAGTCCAGAAGACGTTTCTCGGCTACGAGCAACGAAAATCGTCGACTAAAGGGAAGCTTTCATTCGTTGATGGCCGCTGATCGAGGTAATTGAAACCGATACTTTTCTCGGAACTTGAGCAAGCGGACCGATTGCATCGCATCGAATAACAAACTTGACTATCAAGTGGGTTGGTTCGAAACGCTTTGGCGAATGAGCTCGATGACACGCGATACCGTGCGATTTGTTTCATGTCTCCGACCGATTGCAAACGTCTCGAATTCAGGAGCATCCTCTACGAATGGTCTTGAAACAACGCCGGGAACTTTCAATCGATCGATAATCGACGGATAAATTGTTATTCCGGCACCTTCGGCGACGAACTGAAACAAGGTTGGGCTTTCATACGCTTCGGCAATCACCGTTGGCAGAAAATGCTCGCGACTGCAGAAGTCGTTGATGACGCGCAGATAGAGACGCCATATCGAAGGCTCACCAAGGACAAACCGCTCGTTGGCCAGACGAGCAAGTGGGATTTTACGCAGGCGGGCAAGAGGATG
>JAFAFP010000230.1 GCA_023423415.1 Pseudomonadota bacterium
CCCGTCGGTCATGACATTGACGAGCCGCACGCCGAGCCCCCGATTGAACAGGTTCGCGGCCACCTGCGTCGGCACGATGACGGCTTGCATGGTCCCCGAGGTCAATCCGGCGCGCATCTCATCGGGATTGCGCCAGGCTTTGAATGTCACGGTCTCGGCCAGATCTTGCAGAATCCCAGCCGAGATCGCATGCGCCAGCGTGATCGAGGGTCCGGCCGGCGGCCCCCACAGAGTCAACGCGGGCAGACGCTGCATCGGCCGGTCGTCAGCCCGTGCCGCTTGCCGGGTGATGCTTCCGGCAAACGAGCCGGCCAGTGCTGCAGCTCCCAGTCCGCAGAACCTCCGGCGCGTATAACCGTTCGGTGTCATGTGCACATGCCTCAGAATCGTGCCCTGGCGCCGACGATGAAGGCGCGTCCGTCGCCGGGCAGGAACGCGGCCTGATCCGGACGCGCCTCGTCGACGATCAAGGTCGATGATGCGTAGGTCTTGTCGAAGATGTTGCGCACCTCGCCATAGACCGTGATCGTCTCCGTCAGGTCATAGACGGCGCGCGTGTTGAAGACGGCGAATGGATCGACATACAGCGTGTTGGCGTTGTCGACCGGCGTCTTGTCGGGTCGCCAGTTCACTTCGATTTCGGCGAAGGCACCCGGCAGGAAAGCGTACCGCAGAGCGGCAATAATCGTGTGGCGCGGGGCACCGGCCAGATAATTGTCGCCGTGGATGGGATCGCCGTCGAAGCGGAAGTCCTGGAAGGTATAGGCGACGCGCCCGCTGAGCTGTGAGGTGATCTGCGCTGACAATCCGAGCTCGATGCCGAAATGCGTGGTCTTGTCCGCATTGATCGATCCAAGCGAGACAGCGGATTCGTCACGCAGGTTGAGAAGCTCATTATCGACCCACGAATAATAGGCGACCGCGTTCCAGGCGAAGCGCCCGTGAGCGCCGCGCCAGCTGGCCTCAACGGTGGTGGCGGTCTGCGCGTCGAGATCGGGCGTGGCGAATGCGGGCACATCCAATCCGGGATTGGCAGGGTTTGGCCGGCCAGGCGTGCTGTTCGGAGTGCCGTTGATCGTGGCCAGCAGGTCGTCGTGCGTGGGCGGCTCGAATGTCCGGCTGACTGCCGCGAACAGACTGCTGCGCGGACTCAGCTCGTACATCAGGCCGAGGCTTGGGCTCCAGCCGGAATACCTGTGCGTATAGCTGGTATCGGTTGCCGTTACGGCACCGGCCGGCAGAGGCTGTGTCGGATTGCCAGGATTGTAAGCCGCGGTTGGCCGGGTCGCGCCGGTGTAAACATCGTCATTGATGCGGCTGGCATGCGCGTAGGAAATGGCAGGCGATACCGTCAGGCGTTCAGCGAGCGGAATGTTCAGTCCTGCGTAGAGCGCCAAGGTGCTGGATTCGAGGTCGTTCTCGCCGAACAGCGGCCCCTGCGTGCCCGAAAGATTATGATGATATGTGCGGTCGGCCGTACCCCACGCATACTGTGCCGTCATCTCGAACAGCGGCAGCGCGCGGGTCTTGTCCGGCATGTAAGCGTAGCGCGCAACGCCTGTTACGTCGCCGCCCGTCGTCGAGCGGATGCCGCCGGCAATCGGAAAACGGAACATGTCATCGTTGTAGGTATAGCCGAGCGCCACGTCGAACAGATGCGCGCCGAAGGTCGCCGTGGTGCGCGAGCCGACGCGGAATTGCTCGGTTTCCCGACGCGGGCGGTCGCGGATGACGTTCGGTCCAGGATTGATCGCGACACCAGGGGCGATCACCGTCGGTCCTGGATGAACCTGCCGAGGATTCTGCTCCATCTCCTCCTTGGTCAGCGGCCCAGCAACATCAAAGCCAAGATTGGTGTAGCCAAGGAACACGCGCGTCGTGATGTTGTCGTTGATGCGCGCACCGGCGTTCAGATTGAGGATGGTCCGTTCCGATTCGTTATAGACCCGGAAGCCATCGCGATGGGTGGTGCTGACCTGAGCCAGCCCGTCGAGATCGCCTTGGCGTGCGCCGACCTGTCCTGTGGCCGTTATCTGGCCGAAACTGCCGTCCTCGATCCCAACCACGACGCCGGGCGCGCTCAGCCCGGTCGGCGAAGCGAAGTTCACAGCACCGCCCAGTACCGTCGCGCCGAGGCGATTGGCGGTATAGCCACGATAGATCTCGATAAACTCGGCAAGCCGCGGATCGGCGAGACCAACGACATATGAGCCGTCGGCGCGATTGATCGGCAGGCCGTCCTGCAGCACCAGGATACCGCGCTCGACCGGGTTCTGCTGAAGGCCGGAGCCGCGAATCTGCACGCGTGGCTGGTCGTTGCCGCCGAAGAAGCTCTGCACGATGACGCCGGGCACCGATGCCAATGTATCGGCGATCGTCACGTTGGCTTTCCCGATTACATCCTGCTGGCCGATCACGGCAGTGCCGCCCGGTAGCGCATCGAGCCGCTCGCGCGCGACGGCCTCGGCGCCGTCGGTTCTGTCCGCAAGCGGTGCAGGCGGCGCGACAACAGCGGGCGCTGCTTTCGCACGGGCCTGGGCGGATTTGGCCTTTGCTTTTGGGGCGGGCGCAGGCTGCTTGGTTGCTTCAACAGCAATCGGCGGCAGCTCCATCTGGGCGCCCGGCGCCGCCGACTGAGACATGGCCGGCAACGGCTGGATTGCAATGATTGCAGCGACGAGACCGATCCCAAGTCCGAATAGGGCATATGCCCCCCGGCGAACCCGATGCCGCACACTCCCGTCTTGTGTCATCGCATTACTCCCCGGGCGCGCCAGACGGCGACCCTTGTCTGTCTTCCCCATTTATTGTTGATTTTTACAGTAAGGTTTTTGGAAGCGACTTGCGCTAGCGCAAATTCAAGTGCAGCCGCGCAGGGAACCGTGCCCTTCAGGGCACAGGTTTGCCTGCGGCACGTTTACTCACCATCACCGGCGACGAAGCGGGCAAGGCGGGCAGTGTCGTGGACCACGATCTGCCCACGTCGTCCCTCCACGCCGAATTCGCCGAGCCGGGCAAGCTCGCGCGAAAACGTCCACGGCGTCATCGACAAACGCGCGGCAATGAGCTGCTGTTCGAGCGGCAGCTCGAAGCGGCATACGCTTTCTCCGGAGCGACACATTCTCAAAAGAAAGCCGGCGATGCGGCGCCGAGGCGACCATTCGCTATGATGTTCGATCTGGTCGACAAGGCCACGCAACTGCTTAAAGACCGCAGCAATCACGGCCAGCGCGAGCCGGGGGCTTTCGGCGATATGGTCGCGATAGGTGCGGATGCTGAAGCGCGCCACCCGCAACCGCGAGGCCGCTTCCGCGCTTACGGGATAGAGGACGTCATCAGCAGACAGCAAGGCCTCAGCGAACGACTCTCCGGGACCAAAAAGGTGAATGACCACCCGGTTGCCGTTGGCTTGGTCTCGAAATACCACGACCCACCCTTCCAGCACGACAAAGAACGCCTCCGCTGGTGTCCCCTGCTGAAACAGGGGCTCGCCAACAGCCAGCTCCTGCACTCGGTGGTCGCGTATCAGCAGGCCGAAATCGCTCTCGTCGAGTGCGGCGAACAGCCTGCACTCGCGAAGGATGCGTTCATCGGCAGGTTTGAGACTCATCAAGTACCGGCCACCCCAGCGTCGTCTATTCTAGCGCAATGCGATGCCTGTTTTGTGATCGCTGCGTACCATGGACCGATGCCTGAAATAGCACTGGTAACACCGTCTTAACAACTAAAGCCGATCTGCGAGAGCACATATGGACGTTGCAGACTGGAATATCGTTCGTTCAACGCCGTTGCTCGGGAGTATGCCGCGCGATGTGGTTCGTGACCTGGCCGGCTCCCTCATGCCGCGCGCCTATGCCAAGGGGACGCCTCTGTTTCACCAGGGGCAGCCTGCCGATGCTTTCTTCGTCATCCTCGGGGGGTGGGTGAAGATTTATCGGACGACGACAGACGGTCTGGAAGTTGTGCTTCATGTCTTCAAGCGAGGCGAGACGTTTGCAGAGGCCGCGATGTTTCTTGGTGGCCGATATCCTGCCAGCGCCGAAACGGTGTCAGCGGCACGCCTGCTGCGCATCGACGGCACCGCGTTCCGAAGCCGGATCCGCGAGCAGCCCGAGCTCGCACTGTCGATGCTGGCTGCGGCCTCGCGTCAGCTCAAGTCGCTAGTGGAGCAGATCGAACAGATCAAGGTGCGATCAGCACCGCAGCGCATTGCAGAGTTCATTCTCCATCTCGCAGAGAGCCAGGAGGGGCGCGTTGTCGTCGAACTCCCCTTCGAAAAATTGCTTATCGCTAATCATCTCGGCATGAAACCGGAAAGCTTTTCCCGTGCACTAGTGCGGCTGCGATCGCACGGGGTTAGCGTCGAGCGGGATGTCGTGGAGGTTGCCGATATGGCGAGGCTCGCTGCATTCGTCGAATTCGCTGGCGGGGAAGCATAACGATCGTCGAACGTCAGGCTCAGTCAAACGCATTCAGAATGAAGAGCGTCAGAGCCAGCCAAATACGTATCGAAATGAGCGCAGATGCTGCGTAAGAAAGGTTGTCCCCGTTCGGTAACAACAAAACCATCGGCAGTGCGCTGAAGAAAATCAGCATTCTTATCGAACGTCAGTAGCACATCGGCATCTCGGAGGATGCTCTCGGCCCAGTCACCGCATTTTTCCCTCACATCGGTCTCAGAGAACATCCGATCGCACATGAGGCGCTCGATGACGAAACCGCGGGCCTTGTCCTCGCTGCTGAGCACGAAGCCTTTCGCCGTCGCCAGCCCATCTTGCGCGATGCGCCGCGCATAGTCGGCCGCGGCAACGGCATTCTGAACATATCCCTGCGGCAGCCGCCCGATCGCAGAAGCACCGATGCCGATCAGGGCATCGGACCGGTCTGTCGTGTATCCTTGGAAATTGCGCGCGATGTTGCCGGCGGCGAGTTTGTCGGTCGGCTTGGCGTAGTGATCGAGGCCGACTCTGACATAGCCACGTTCGACGAGAATTTGCCCAATCCTGGCCGATTGAGCGAGCCTCTCGGCAGCGCGCGGCAGTTGCTGCTCCGAAATCAGCCGCTGATGCTTCATGCGTTGCGGCAGATGAGCATAGCCGAAAACCGCAATGCGGTCCGGTTCGAGCGCCAGCACCTGGGCGGCTGTGCGCTCGGCTGTCTCCACCGTCTGATAAGGAAGCCCGTACATGAGGTCGATGTTGATCGAGCCAACGCCGAGATACCGAAAAGCATCGACGGCCCTCCGCGTCATCTCGAAACTCTGCTCGCGGCCGATTGCTGACTGCACGGCCGTATCAAAATCCTGGACGCCGAGAGACAGCCGGGAGATGCCGGCACGCCCGAACGCACGGATTTGCTCGATATCGAGATGGCGCGGATCCATTTCGACGGCGAATTCCGCATCAGGCGCGACGCTGAACTGCTGGCGAATGATATTGGACAGAGAAAGTATGTCCGACGATGCCAGGATGTTCGGCGATCCACCACCCCAATGGATGTGCTTGACGCGATGGGCCGGCATGTGTCCGGCGACATTGGCAATCTCGGCCTCGATGGAGCCCAGATAACTCGTGACCGGCGCGTAGTGTCGGGTCGCCTTGGTGTTGCATCCGCAGTACCAACAAAGCTGATGACAGAACGGGATGTGCACGTAGAGCGACACTTCGCTGCCGGGCGGCAATGCGGACAGCCAGCGTGCATATCGTCCGTGATCGACCTTCGACGAGAAGTGAGGCGCTGTCGGATAGC
>JAFAFP010000234.1 GCA_023423415.1 Pseudomonadota bacterium
GGGAATGTATCCGCGGCAGCGTCTGGCGCTGTGGACAATGGTCTTCCCTCCCGATTCGCCGCGCGGTTCAAAGCGCGTTCGCGGCTGACGGCCCGCCGTTTTCGGCGTGTTTCCGTCAATTGCGATAAGAAGACACGCCGATGGACCGGTCAAGTCTACGGAAGGCGAAGAAAAGGCGGGGCGCTCTATTCCGCCGCCTTGAGAAGGGGTGCGGAGCCGGACCGGAGTTGTTCCAGTAACGCCGCCTCGTCCGCCTTGGCGGCTTTCAGGTTGCGCGCCTTCACGTGGCCGAAGCCGCGGATCTTTTCCGGAATAACCGCCAGGCCAACGGCAAGCGGATGATTGTCGGTATTCAACTTGGATAGGATTTCGGCAAGCAGCGCCTCGTAGTCGGCGATCAGTTGCCGCTCGGTCCGCCGCTCAGACGAATAGCCGAACGGGTCAATCGGCGTGCCGCGCAGCGCCTTGAAATGCTTCATTACACCGAACAGCCGCAGCATCCAGGGCCCAAAGCTCATTTTCCTCGGCTCGCCGGTCGTCTTGTCGACGTGGGCCAGGAGCGGCGGCGCGAGATGGAATTCGAATCGCATCGAGCCGGGCTCAAACGTGCCTGCGATCTGCTTCTGGAAGGTGCCGTCGGTGTAAAGCCGCGCGACCTCGTACTCATCCTTGTAGGACATCAGCTTGAACAGATTGCGCGCCACGGCCTCGGCCAGTCCTGTCTGGCCGGGCGCCATCGTTCGTTCAGCGTCACGCACTTTGGCCACGAGGTTGCTGTAGCGGCGGGCATAAGCGGCGTTCTGGTAATCCGTGAGGAAGGCCACGCGCCGTTCGATCATCTCGTCGAGCGACTCCGACAACCGCCGGTTCTCATCCTGCGCCGCCGGTGTCGGAATCGCGTTTTCGACCGCCGCAGCGTCGAGCGCCGCTCTGCGGCCCCAGCGGAAGGCGGCTTGGTTCATCGCCACCGCTTCGCCATTCATCTCGATCGCCTTCTCGATCGATGCCGCCGACAACGGGATCGCGCCCTTCTGGAAAGCATAGCCAACCATGAAGATATTGCCGGCGATCGAATTGCCGAGCAGCGCTGTCGCCAGCCGCGACGCATCGATGTAGGAGACGTTGTCGCTTCCGGCTGCAGATGCGATCGCGCGCTTCAGCCGTTCGGTCGGCAGCGAGAAATCCGCATTACGGGTAAAATCGCCGGGCAGGAATTCCGCCGTGTTGATGATCATCTTCGTGGCGCCGTGCTTGACCGCGGCCAGCACCTTCTTGTTGCCGGCGACGACGATGTCACCGCCGAGTACAAGATCCGCGCCGCCTGCCGCCATGCGGATGGCGTGGATGTCGTCCGGCGAATTGGCGATGCGGATGTGGCTGTAGACCGCTCCGCCCTTCTGCGCGAGGCCGGCCATGTCGATGATACCGACGCCCTTGCCCTCGAGATGCGCCGCCATGCCGAGCACGCCGCCGATGGTGACGACGCCGGTGCCGCCAATGCCGGTGACGATGACACCATAAGGCTTGCCTATTGCCGGCAGTATCGGTTCCGGCAAACCCTGCACTTCACCTTCGGCCACGGCCGTTCCGCGCTTGGGCTTGCCGCCATGCACGGTGACGAATGAGGGGCAGAAGCCCTTCACGCAGGAATAATCCTTGTTGCAGCTCGACTGGTCGATGGTGCGCTTGCGGCCCCATTCCGTCTGCAGCGGCTGCACCGACACGCAATTGCTTTTCACGCCGCAATCGCCGCAGCCTTCACATACCAGTTCATTGATGATGACGCGCTTGTCGGGATCGGGGAATGTGCCGCGCTTCCTGCGGCGACGCTTCTCGGCGGCGCAGGTCTGATCGTAGATCAGCACCGATGTGCCTGGCACCGTCGCAAATTCGCGTTGAACCGCATTGAGATCATCGCGGTGATGGAAGGTGATGCCTTTCGGCCATTCGGTGCCGCTCGGATATTTATCCGGCTCGTCGCTAACGACGGCGATGCGCTTCACGCCTTCGGCCGCGACCTGCCGCGCGATCAGCGGCACGGTGAGCGTGCCTTCATGCGTCTGGCCGCCCGTCATCGCCACGGCGTCGTTGTAAAGGATCTTGTAGGTGATGTTGGTGCCGGCCGCGATCGCCGCGCGGATCGCCATATAGCCTGAATGGTTGTAAGTGCCGTCGCCGAGATTCTGGAACACATGATCACGGTTCGAGAATGGCGCCTCGCCGATCCAGTTCGCCCCCTCGCCGCCCATATGGGTGTAGCCGAGCGTGTTGCGGTCCATCCACTGCGCCATGTAATGGCAGCCGATGCCGGCATAGGCGCGCATGCCATCGGGCACGACAGTCGATGTGTTGTGCGGACAGCCGGAGCAGAAATACGGCGTGCGCTGCGCCACCTCCTGCAATTCCATCAGCGCATGCTGCGCCTGTTTCAGGCGCGACACCTTCATCGCGATCGCATCGTCGTTGCGGCGCGCGAGGATGCGGTCACCGATGGTGATCGCCACCTCATTCGGATCGAGCGCGCCCTTGACCGGGAACAGCCAGTTGCCGCGCTCATCCTTCTTGCCGATGCAGACAGGTTGATTGGCGGTGCCGTAAAGTTCTTCGCGCACCTGCACTTCCAGCAGCGCGCGCTTCTCTTCCACAACGATGATGAGATCGAGTCCCCTGGCGAATTCGATCAGTTCGTCGCGCGGGATCGGCCACGGGCAGCCGATCTTGAAAATGCGAAGCCCAAGCTCGTTGCAGCGGATCTCGTCGATGCCGAGTTCATCCAGGGCCTGCCGCACATCGAGATAGGCCTTACCGGTCGTGATGACGCCGATCTTGGCGTTCGCGCCGCCCGAAGTGATAATCTTGTTCAGCTTGTTGGCGCGAATAAAGGCCAGCATGGCGTCGCGCTTGTAGTCGTAGAGCCGCGCTTCCTGCCCGAGGACCGTATCGCGCAGCCGGATATTCAGTCCCTCCGGTGGCATCGTAAAATCGGTCGGAATCACGATCTTCACGCGATCGAGGCTACCATCGACGACGGCGGTCGATTCGACCGTCTCGTGCATGCATTTCAGCGCCGACCACACGCCGCAATAGCGCGACATGGCGAAGCCATAGAGACCGTAGTCGATTATCTCCTGAACGCCGGCCGGGTTCAGGATCGGCATCATCACATCGACGAAATGATATTCGGACTGGTGCGCCGTGGTGGAGGATTCGGCGGTGTGATCATCACCCATCAGGGCCAGAACGCCGCCATGCTTTGAGGTGCCCGCGAAATTCGCATGCCGGAACACGTCACCGGTCCGATCGACACCCGGTCCCTTGCCGTACCAGATGCCGAACACGCCATCGAACTTGCCCTCGCCCCGCAGTTCCGCCTGCTGGGTGCCCCAGAGCGCGGTGGCGGCGAGGTCCTCATTCAGTCCCGGATGAAAAACGATGTCGTTGGGGGTCAGGAATTTGCGCGCCCGAATGAACTGCTGGTCAAGGCCGCCAAGCGGTGAGCCGCGATATCCGGTGATATAGCCGGCGGTATTCAGACCGGCGAGACGGTCCCGCTCCTTCTGCATCAGGCAGAGCCGGACCAGCGCTTGATAGCCCGTTACAAAGACCTGCTGTTTGGTCAGATCGTATTTGTCATCCAGGCTGACCTGCCGCAGCGTCATTCTTGCTTTCCTCTACACCACATGTGCGCACGGCCAGTGGCAATCGCCAGTCCTAGAGCATGATGCCGAAAAAAGCGAAGCGGTTTCGGACGAGATCATGCTCTAACATATTACAAACAGTCACGTTTATGAACTTTGGGCCCGACGTTGGCGCAAAGTCATAAACGTGATGTGGCGGCAGGATTGGTGACAGCAAGTTGAAGCGGGTACATCAGAAATGCTGTCATCTGTATGGTGGCGGGTCAATCGAAGGGATTCCTTAGGACGTTCCCTGTGGAGTCTTGAGACCGGAACTTAATGCAGCGCAGCATTGGTCCGCAATGCACGAAAACTTGCGGTTTGATACCGCTGCATGCGATAGATACATTTGTAACTAATTGCAGAACGGCCAAAAGGCCGCAGCATCAGGGAGAACGTCAATGACCGATTCTCGGAGCATCGCTCGCCGTGTCCTTCTCGCGACCACTCTGGTGGTCGCAATCGCCTGCGCGCCCGGAATGGCCGACGCGCAAAGCGCCTACCCGACCAAACCGATTCGCATGGTCGTCCCTTACGCCGCAGGCGGCGGCACCGACTTCTTCGCGCGCGCAGTCGGCACATCGATGAGCAACGTACTCGGCCAGCCGCTGGTGATCGAGAACCGGCCCGGGGCCGGCACCATCATCGGCGCCGAGGCGGTCGCCAAGGCGGAGCCCGATGGTTACACGCTGCTGCTTGGCGACACGTCGACCTATGCATCCAATCAGGGGCTCTATCGCAAACTGCCCTACAATGCGCTGAAGGACTTCGCGCCGATCACTCTGACCGGCCGCTTCGCTGTCGTATTGCTGGTCAACACCGACAAGCTGAAGGTGAATTCGGTCGCGGAACTGATCGAACTCGCAAAGAAGGAGCCGGGCAAGATCGACTATGCGAGCGCCGGCGTCGGCAGCCCGTTCCATCTGGCGGCGGAATTGTTCGCGCAAACGGCCGGAATCAAGCTGAACCACGTTCCCTACAAGGGCGCGGGTCCAGCAGTACAAGACCTAGTCGGTGGTCAGATCGGCATGATGTTCGTGGACTACGCGACGGGCCGCTCGCAACTCTCGAACAAGAACATCAAGGCGATCGGCGTGGCGTCTCCCGGCGAATTCTCGATGCTGCCTGGCGTGCCGCCGATCTCCGCCACCCTTCCCGGCTACGAAGCCTGGGCTTGGCAAGGCCTCTCCGCACCGGCGAAGACCTCGCCCGAGGTCGTCAACAAGGTGAACGCCGCTTACGCCAAAGCGGCCAGCGATGCGGCGTTGAAAAAGAAACTCAATGACGCCGGCATCGACGTGCTGCAATCCTCGCCCGAGGAAATGGCGAAGTATCTCGCAAGCGAAACCGCGAAGTGGGACAAGGTCATCAAGGCCGCGAATATTGAATTGCAATTGTGAGCGATCGTCAGGTGCGCTCGCTGCGCGCCCCCTTTCTTCATCTCTCCTTTGAGTGCTTTGCACTGACCTTTGTCATTCCGGGGCGCGGGCACTAGCCCGCGAACCCGGAAGCCATTGGCGACCGACTCTCTGGCTGGCTTCCGGGTCCGCGCGCATTCCGGCGCGACCCGGAATCACGAACTCGTAGAGCGGAGACGAGCACGTTTGAACTCGCTGGAACTACCTACGCCATCGCCGGTTTCGGACGGCCGCCAGCGCGCAACAGCCACACCGCAATCACAAGGTTGAGCAGGTTCCAAGCCAGCCCGTTGAGGAAGGCCAGGCGATATGAGCCAGTCATGTCGAAAATCCAGCCCGACATCCAGCCCCCAAACGCCATTCCGAACACCGTGGCCATGATGACGAAGCCAACGCGTGAACCAGCCTCCTGTGGCGGAAAATATTCACGGACGATCACGGCGTAGCTCGGCACGATCCCGCCCTGGAACAACCCGAACAGGATTGAAATGATGTAGAGGGACGTCAAACCGTCGAACAGGAAATAGAGAAACAGCGCGACCGCCTGCATGACCGAACCGATCAGCAGTGTCACCACGCCGCCGAACCGGTCTGCAACGAAGCCCGATCCCACACGGCTGATCAGCCCGAAAGCCAGCATCAGCGACAACATCTCTGCGCCGCGCGCAACGCCGTAACCGAGATCTCCGCAATAGGCGACGATATGCACCTGGGGCATCGCCATGGCCACACAGCAGCCGATGCCGGCAATGCAGAGCAAAACGAACAATGTATTTTGTGAGACGCCAATCTTCGGCGGCACGAAACGGGCAGCCTGCCCACCGTTGCTCGCATGGATATCCGAATGGCGACGGAACATCAGCGACAGCGGCAGCATCGCAATGACGCAAAAAATTCCGATCCCAATGTGGGTCGCGCGCCAACCGTCGCTGGCAATGAAATGTTGAATCAACGGCGGCCAAACGGCGCCTGCCACATAATTACCGGACGCTGCGATCCCGATGGCAATCCCGCGCCGTTTCTCGAACCAGTGGGAGAGGTCGGCGATGAGCGGACCAAACGAGGCAGCACTGCCGAAACCAAGCACAACATGCGCCGCGGACAGGAGGAGCAGATTAGGTGCAAATCCCGCGGCGACATACCCGATCCCCAGTGATGCGATGCTGAGAAGAATCGGCGCAATAATTCCGAGACGGTCTGCGAGACGACCGAGAATGACATTGCCGATCGCAAAGCCGCCCATCGCCATCGTGTATGGGAGTGTCGCATCGGCGCGCGGCACGCCGAAGTCCGCCTGCACCGCCGGCAAAGCGACCACGTAGGACCACATGCCGACGCTGCCGATGGTGCCAAGCATGAGCGCTACGCCGAGCCGCAGCCAGGCATAGGGCGAATCAACGAGATTTGGCCGGCTTCCGGCAGAGCCGTTCGTCATCGCGCATCCTTTTATGCGCGGCACAGTGGTATGACCGGGCCATCACATCAAGACAATTGAATGCAACTCTCGCATTCGCTTTGTTGATGGGTTGGAACGCCCGCGAGTCCCGAGTTCCTACCTGGAAACTTGCGCCTTCATCCTCAACCTCCGCCATAGAGCGCGCGCGGCAACGCCGTCGCCAGCGCCGGCACGAACCACAGCACCACGAGCGCCATGAGCTGGATCACGACGAACGGGATGATGCCGACATAGATATGTCGCGTGGTGATTTCCGACGGCGCGACACCGCGCAGGAAGAACAGGGTCGGTCCGAGCGGCGGGTGGATATACGAGGTCTGCAAATTCATCGCCATCATGATGCCGAGCCAGACCGGATCGACGCCCGGCATGGCAAGCAGGATCGGCGCGACGATCGGCACCACGACAAAGATGATCTCGAACGCGTCCATCACAAAGCCAAGCAGGAACATCGCGAGCATGACGGCAAGAATCGCGCCCGCGGTGCCGCCCGGCAGATCGCTGAGCGAACGATGCACGAGGTCATCACCGCCGAAGCCGCGGAAGACCAGACCGAACATGGTCGCGCCGATCAGAACGACGAAGATCATGCTGGTCATCTGCGCCGTTTTCATCACCGTCGCGATCAGATAACCGATTATCGCCGTGCCGCTGCGTAGTGACGCAAGCAGGACGGCGCCGACCGCACCGACAGCCGCAGCTTCCGTCGGCGTCGCGATGCCGCCAAGGATCGAGCCCAGCACCGCAGCGATCAGCAGCAGCGGCGCAATCAGCACGGCGATCAGCTTGCCGAGCAATGCAAGACCGCGCGGCGCTTTGGAATCGGGCGGGATGGCCGGCGCGGATTGTGGCAACACGAACGCGACTACAATGACGTAGGCGATATACAGCGCCACCAGCACAAGGCCCGGCACCAATGCGCCGGCGAACAGATCACTCACCGTCACTGATGCGGGCGCGAACACGCCCTTCGACAATTGCGCCGCCTGGTAGGCATTGCCGAGTTGATCACCGAGCAGCACCAACACGGTTGCAGGCGGAAAGATCTGCGCCAGCGTCGCCGTCGCCGCAACGATGCCGGCGGCGAGGCGCGGGTCGTAACCGAAACGCAGCATGGCGGGGAGAACGATCAACCCCATCGTCGCTGTCGTGGCACCGACGACGCCCTTCGCTGCTGCCAGCAGAACGCCGACGATAATGACCGAAATCCCCAGACCACCGCGCAAAGGTCCGAACAGACGACCCATTGTCTCGAGCAGATCTTCGGCGATCCGCGAGCGTTCGAGCATCACGCCCATGAAGATGAAAAGCGGGATCGCCAGCAGCACTTGGTTGGTCATCACCCCGAAAATGCGCTGCGGCAATGCTCCTAGAAATGCGAAATTAAACACGTCGAGCACGCTGCCGAGCACCGCGAACACGAGCGAGAGGCCGCCGAGCGTGAAGGCAACCGGATACCCGGCGAACAGCGCAACGCAGATCGCGACGACCAAGAGGATCGCAAGAACTTCCGCCATCGGTCAGGCCGCCGCCTTGCCGGTCAGAACCGCCGAGGCCCGGATCGCCTGCGCGAGCCCCTGCAGCATCAGCGTCACCGCGAAGACCGGGATCAGCGTCTTCAGAACGAACACCAGCGGCAGACCGCTGGCCTCGCGCGAGCCTTCCAGGATCGCCCAGGAGCGCGTGACATAGGGCATCGAGAAATAGAGGATCGCCGCCGTGAACGGGATCAGCAGCAGCAGCGCGCCGGCAAGATCGACGATCGCCCGCGTCCGTGGCGTTGCCGACGAATAAAAAATATCGACACGGACATGGCCTTCGTTGCGCAGCGTCCAGGCGGCGCAGAGCAGGAACAGACCCGCGTGGCTGTAGATGATCGATTCCTGCAGCCAGATCGATCCATGGCCGAACAGATAGCGCAGCATCACGACCGCGAACTGGATCACAACCACGGCAAGGCACAGCCAGGCCGCGGCACGCCCGATGATCGTGTTCAGCCTGTCGATGATGTCTGCAAGGGCAATCATGATTTAAGTCCGCACCAGTCCGCGCGGACTATAGCGGCAGCGTCAACCCGGGAACATGCGTTCGCTGGCCATATACCCCATCAACAGCGCGATGCCGAAGGCAAGAACCAGTGCAGCAGCCGCGACCTCAAGGCCGCGCAGCACCAGCATTCCAGGTCCGGGACGGGTTTCGGCGAATTTCTGCGCCACACCGCGCGCTGCAACGGCGATAGTCGCGATCAGCGCCACGGTGATGGCAGTGCCGAGCCCCATGATGAAGGTCGCGCCGACTCCCGCCCAGAACAGGCCCTGCGCCAGCGCGAAGACGAGAACGAGGATCGCCCCCGAACACGGCCGCAGGCCGACGGCAACGATCGCGGACAATCCGCGCTTCCAGCCGCCGGGACCAGCAAGCTCCTGCGGCTCCGGCCCATGCGCATGGCCCCAGGCCGACGCATGATCGTCGTGATCGTGGTGATGACCGCTGCAGGCATGACCGTGGTGGTCATGCGTGTGATGCGCATGCGAGTGATGCGTGCAGGCGTGGCTGTGCGCGTGGTCATGCCCATGCTCATGGTGCGCATGATCGTGGTGATGATGCGCCGCCGCGGCGACCGTCGCCGTCTCCGCGCCTCGATATTTGGCAACCGCACTGAGGAACGAACGGCCCTTCACCCACAACAATCGCGCACCCAACGCTGCAATCAGGCCATAGCTGATCACCTCGATCCACCAGACGGTGCCGTCCATCGCTCGGCGCGTTGCGCCGAGCAGAGCCGCGGCGATGCCGACAATGGCCACAGCCACCAGCGCCTGCAGGAGGGCCGACGCAAACGACAGCGCCACACCGCGACGCCAGGTCTCGCCGTTCGCCACGACATAGGACGAAATCACCGCCTTGCCGTGCCCCGGGCCGGCCGCATGAAACACGCCATAGGCAAACGACAGACCGAACAGCCCCCACACCGCGCTGCCATCGGTCTTGGCGGCGCGGATGGATGCCGAGAGACCACGATAGAATTCGGACTGCTTGGCGAGGAGCCAGCCGACAAGACCATCCGGCGGAGGCGGCGCGCTCCGCGGCACGCCAAACGGATTGTTCTGCGCAAACGCCGGATCGATCCACGCGGCGAGAACGAGCGCCACCACTGCCGCGCCGAGACACATCAGGGTGACGACGAGCGCCCGGCGGGCTGTCAGCATTTCACGGCAATCTTGTTGGCGAATTGCGCGCCGAACTGAGCATTCGGATCAGGCCGCGCAAACAGGGCTTCGCTCAGGGTTTTCGATTGCATCGCATCGCCCAGCTTCACGGTGTTCAGCTTGCACTGCGCAGGCGCACCTTTCAGCGTAATCGGTTCCTTCTCGGCGAATTCGAAGGCGACGAAATAGAGCGGATCGTAGACTTCGAGGTCCACATTCTTGGTCGGCACCGGCTTCTTCAGCGGTAGCGTGAAATGCAGCGTGAGAAGCTGGTCGTTCAGCTCGAGAAAATAATCGATCGGCGTTTCGAACTCGACCTTCTGGCCGTTCATTGTGCCTTGGGTGAAGAAGTCAAAGTCCTTCATCGAGGTGACATTCACTTCGGCAAGAGGCTGCAATTCCTCGCGCGTGAACACGCCCTTCTGTTTCGACTCCAACCCTTGCGTCGCATAGGACGAGAACATGTCGTCGAATGTCCAGTGATGCCGGATGCCGGTCATCCGGCCTTCGGCGTCATAGACAATCTCGCTCTTCATTGTGACATACACATGAGGATGCGCGCGGGCCGCAGTGACGGCCAGAGGCAACGCGAATGCAGCCAGCAGGATGGCGCGAAGGATACGGGAGATCATCGGTTCCAGTTTCGAAGCGGATGTCGGCGTGACCTTACCACGGAACAGGGCGGAATGGAGGCGGGTGGCAGTCGCCGTTCCCCGGGTTACGGTGGATTCCCTCCCCCTGAAAGGGGAGGGTCAGGGAGGGGGCACTGCCAGATAGATCATCTGCTTTACGAGACCCCCACCC
>JAFAFP010000022.1 GCA_023423415.1 Pseudomonadota bacterium
AGCGCGCACACCGCCTTTGACGATCCAAGCGCACCGCCAAATGCGCGGCCGCGTGAAAGCATCGAGATCCGTACATTGGCGTTTTTCTAGGATCGTCCCGGCTTTGACGGAATCAAAGCCGGGACTCCAGATTTTTGTTTGACGCATTTTCTTCACGCGAACCGGTACCCGCTTCGCTCAAAAACGCTTTAGCGACGGATGCTAGAACTCGTCCCACTCGTCGCGGGCCACCGCGGTCGCGAGGGCCGACTGCATTTGCCGTGCGGTGCCACGAATGGGTGCCGCGGCCGGCCGCCGTGCGGCAGGTGCAGCTTGACGTTGCGGTTGTTGCGGCTGCGGCTGCGGTGCGATCTCGACCTCGTTGTCGCCCTCGTAAAGACGGAACGCCGCGACGCGACCGTCCAGCGCGCTGGACTGGTTTTCGAGCGTCTTTGCCGTCGCGGCATTCTCCTCAACCAGCGCCGAGTTCTGCTGCGTCGCCTCGTCCATCTGGTTCAGCGCGCGGTTGATCTGATCGATACCGGTGGCCTGCTCGGACGAGGCCAGGGCGATATCGGCGACGATCTCCGCCACCTGATTGAGCGACGCGAGGATGTCCTTGAGCGATGAGCCGGCACGATTGACGAGTTGCACGCCCTCGCCGACCTGATTGGACGAATTGACGATCAGATCCTTGATGTCCTTCGCCGCTTGCGACGACCGCTGCGCGAGGTTGCGCACTTCTGAGGCGACCACGGCAAAACCGCGACCAGCCTCGCCGGCCCTCGCCGCTTCCACCGCGGCGTTGAGTGCGAGCAGATTGGTCTGACGCGCGATTTCGTCGATCACCGAAATGATATCGGAGATCTTGCGCGACGACTCCTCGATACGGGACATCGCCGAAACCGCCTGCGCGACCACTTCGCCGCCGCGATCGGCGACGTCGCGCGTGCCGCGCATCAGCGTGTCCGCGTGCTGTGCATTCTCGGCATTCTTGCGCACGGTCGCCGAAATCTCTTCCATCGAGGCTGAGGTTTCCTCGAGGCTCGCAGCCTGCTCCTCGGTCCGCTGCGACAGATCGGTCGTGCTGGTCGAGATTTCCGCCGAGGCATTCGACACCTCGCGGGTGGATTCAACAATCGCGGTCAGCGTATCCTGCAACTGCCCGATAGCGCCGTTGAAGTCGTTCTGGATCTTCCGATACTCGTCAGCCCAGTTGTCGCGCACGCGGTAGGTCAGGTCGCCCTTCGCCAGGCGTTCCAGACCACGGCCAAGACCATCGACCACTTCCGCCACCTGACGCGCGGCTTCGGCTCTGGCGGCGTCGTTGCGCTGGCGTTCCTCGTCGGCAAGACGCCGGCTCTCGGCGGATTCCACCTCGAGCCGCTCCTTCTCGACGGCGGCATCGCGGAACACCAGCACCGAGCGTGCCATCTCGCCAAGCTCGTCCCGATCCTTCACCGCCGGAACCGTCACTTCGTTCTGACCGCTGGCGAGGATCTGCATTGTGTTACGCAGAGCCACAAGGCGGCGAACCAGCTTGCGCTGGACATAGAAGAAGGCAATCGCGCCGGCGGCGAGCAGGCTGGCGACGGCAATGCCAAGAAGCAGCCAACGATTGAGCTCGAGCTGCTTCAACAGAGCGGCAATGCCCGATGTCATTCCGCCTTGGGTTTCGTCAACGAGCTTGGATACGGCCTGATCGACCTGCTTCTGCACCTTGACGTTCTCGTTGATCACCCGTGCAGCGCCAGCGTTGACATTGAGCTCCTGGCTGCGGAGCGTGAAAATGCCATCGCTGCTCCGGCCGAATTCGAGCAACGCCTCGATGTCCTTTTCGACCTGCGGATTCTTCACCGACTGAACCGCCTGCATCAGCAACAGGCTGGACATCGTGAACTGATCGACCAGAGGCTGGATCGCGGACTGCTCCCTGGCGGCCGCGCCCGCGCTGAGCAGACTGGCGATCTGATGGGTTTGCGCCTTGAGTTCGAGCGCATTCCGGAGCGCGTTCAAATGACTATTTCCGGAACTTTCGCCACGATTGAGCGCATCGAGATAGGCCTTGTCCGCAATCGGGCTGATCACGTCAGTGATCTTCATGTGCAGCTTGTGCAGGGCTTCAACCTTGCGTTCGAGCTGCGCGCGAAGGTTCGAGCGCGACACCATGACGGTGTCGAGTTCGGACAGGTTGTTCTCCAAAAGCCGAGAAGCGACATCGACGGCGCTGAACGCCGCCTTGCTGCTGCCCGACCGGACCTTGTCGATCATCGAGCGCATTTGCATGCTGCGCTCGTCGATCTGCGAGGCAACGGTCCGTTGATCGCGAACCGAGGTGGCGCTCACAAAGCGTGCAGCAGCAGCGGATATTTCGCCCGACAAGGTCGAGAGCCGAAGCGCTTCGGTCATCAGCGGAACGTCTTGATGTGCGACCTGGCGCACATCGCGCTCGGTGTTCCAGAATGACAATATTGCAACGCCGCTGGCGATCACGGTCATCAGCGCAGCCGCGCCAAACGCGAGCTGGAGCTTTGTGCCAATTCCGGAACGAAAAAGTTTGACTGGATTGAACCAGGAGAAAAAGGACTTCAACGCGCCTAAAGCGTTCATATGACCCCCAAGCCGGATTCTCCGGCCGCCCGATATTAAGAACAGATCGCCCCTGCGATCGTTCTCACTCACGTCCAAAGGCACCCATCCCCGCGCGCCTCAACCATGCGTTGCGAGAACTTTGAAGCCTTGTGGTAAATCGAGTCCTAACAAAATGCCTTCTGGCATCGATATTCGTTATGCGTCACTCGGTTCTGTTATGCAGCCACCTCGGTGGCTGGCAGATCCTGCCGGCCCTCGAGCAGATAGTTGATATCGATCATCGCGATCATGCCGCCTTCGATCGTCAGCAGACCCGACAGGAATTCCGTCCGGCTGTTGCGGCTGACATGCGGCACAGGCTGAACCTGCGACGATTCGAAGGACACGATATCGAGCACGCGGTCAGCCAGGAGGCCGACCTGCCGGTCCTCGATCTGAACGATGATAACGACATGCAACGGCGTCGCATCGGTCAGTCCGCCGCCAAAGCGGCACCGCAGATCGATGATCGGCACCATCACCCCGCGAAGATTGAGCACGCCGCGCACGAATTCCGGCTGCTTGGGCAAGTAACTGATATCCATCCAGCCCTTGATCTCACGCACCGCCATGATGTCGACGCCGTATTGTTCATCGCCGATGGCAAATGAAATCAGTTCCGCCTGAACACCAACGTGCGCCCGGGCAACGGGGTGGGCGCCGGCCATCTGGCCTGCCGACTGTGCGGAAGCATCAAGCGTAACCGTCATTGAAGGATCCCGTGTCGCATGTTGCGAATTGATGAGGCGGGGAGCCTTTCAAACAACTCTTAAAATCGGACTAAGTGCGGTATCAACCGACCGTGGAGACGGCAGCGTCACGGAAAGGGTTAACTTTCTCTCTCATCAATGAACAACGGCGGATCGTTAGACCCGCCGTCGCCAATTTTTCCTTTGATGCAGGTCAGAATTCTTCCCACTCGTCCCTTGCAACTGCAGTCGCGAGCGCGGACTGCATCTGGCGCGCGTTGCCGCGCACGACCGCCTGCTTCTTGAACACCGGCCGCTGAACAGGCGTCACAGTGGCCGCCTTTGGCGCTGCGGCAACAACTTTCGGAGTCGAGGACATCACATCCTGCCCGAGCGTGAACGTTCCGATCCGTCCATCCATGGTTTCAGCCTGCTGCTCGAGCGTTCGCGCCGTGGCGGCGTTCTCTTCGACCATGGCCGAGTTCTGCTGCGTCACCTCATCCATTTGAGCCAACGCCTTGTTCACCTGTTCGATACCCGACGACTGCTCGAGACTCGCGGTGGCAATATCACCAACGATTTCGGCTACGGCCTTGATCGATTCCACGATCTCCTTCAACGAGGCGCCGGCGCGGTTGACCAGTTCCACCCCTTCCTGCACCTGGCCCGACGAACTGACGATCAGATCCTTGATGTCCTTGGCAGCCTGCGACGAACGCTGCGCCAGACTGCGGACTTCCGACGCAACGACCGCGAAGCCACGCCCGGCTTCTCCCGCGCGCGCGGCTTCGACTGCCGCATTCAACGCCAGCAAATTGGTCTGCCTGGCGATCTCGTCGATGACCGAGATGATATCCGAGATCTTGCGTGAGGACTCCTCGATCCGGGACATGGCTTCGACCGCGTGTGCGACCACCTCACCACCGCGATCGGCAACGCCCTGGGTGTTGCGGGTGAGCTCGTTCGCGTGCTGAGCATTTTCCGCATTCTTCTTGACCGTAACTGCGATCTCTTCCATCGACGCCGAAGTTTCCTCCAGGCTCGCGGCCTGCTCCTCGGTGCGCTGCGACAGGTCGGTCGTGGCCGTGGAGATTTCCGCCGCCGCATTTGAGACTTCGGACGTCGATCTCGCGATGCCGCTCATCATGGTCTGAAGCTGCTCGATCGCGCCGTTGAAATCGTCCTGGATCTTCCTGTATTCCGCGGCCCAGGCATCAGTCACGCGATAGGTCAGATCGCCCTTCGCCAGTCGCTCGAGGCCACCACCGAGACCCTCGACAACCATTGCGATCTGTCGCGCCGCTTCTGCCTTCGCAGCCTCGTTACGAGCCCGCTCCTCCTCCGTCACGCGGCGCTGCTCCGCAGCCCTCGTTTCAGATTCCTTGAGCGCGAGCGCATTGTCCTTAAACACCTGCACCGCCTTGGCCATCGTGCCGACTTCGTCGCCGCGCGATTGGCCTTCGATATCGACATCGAGATTGCCCTTGGCCAAGGTGCCCATGCGCTCACCAAGTTGTGTCAGCGGCTTCGCGATCTTGAACATCGAAACCCACAACGCGAGCGCAAGACCGATCGCGAGCGACACTGCACCAACAATGTAGTTCATCATGATGGCGTTGGACGAGCTGCTTGCAACGGCTCCTGAAGCCGCTTCCATCATCTTGGCAAGTTCCGTGTTGAATACGACGATTTCGTCGACGAGCCTCGCGATCCTTTTGTCGGCCTCAATCATCGTCTTGAGAGCGGTCTCGTTTTCATTTTTCAGGCCCGCAGCAACGACAGCACGAATGAGCCGCTCGATTTCGGCCAACTGATTTAGGAACTTATCCGACCCGGACTTGCTTTGGGGATAGAGCTCCGCGCCTCTCCGGAAATTGGCACTTCCGCGTTGGAACGAATCGTCGATCTCCTTTGCGGCCGTCCGTGCTTCTTGCGAGTTTCCATCATACGCGATGGCGCGATACGTCGCGTATCCGATTTCGCCGATACGGCGGGCCGCTCGCGCATATTCGAGCTGCGCGGGCGCGATCTCATGGATCAGCGCGGAATAGCTCTTGTTCATGCTTGACATGCTGCCGCTGCTCTGCACGACGAGGAAAATTGTTGCGAACGCGAGCAAAGCAACCACGGCCAAGATTTTGACTGAGATCTTGATATTATCGAGAAAGCTCATTCCAGAATTCTCCAATGACTGAATGGCGTTCTTGGACGCCACATTCAGCTGTTCTTGTTTTCCGTTAATCACACCGCGTCTAACGGCAGGCGCCTACAAATGGGCTGAATCTGGCGGTTTGGCCGGCTTGGTTAGTTGTGGGCCAAAGTTGAGAGCATCCGGCTAGGGAAACCGAACCTGCCTCAAGCGCCTTGCGACTCCTCGTTCATCCCTCTCCTACACATCGGCGGGATGCTTGCTTGTTGTTTTTGAGCGATGTTGGTCATCGACCGCGATCACATCAGAATGATTCGAGAATGATGATGCCCAATCTACCTTGAATCTCAGTTAATCAAATTTTGCTGTGACAGTTTGAATGGAGATGGCGGAATGATCACGCGCCGAACTGAGATCTGTGTCCCTGATAAAAAAAGAGCGGCGGATTTGATCAATCCACCGCTCTTCGATTTTCGATATCCTGCAATCGCGACGAATTAGAATTCCTTCCATTCGTCTTTCGCGATAGCGGTTGCGAGCGCAGACTGCATCTGTCGCGCGGTACCGCGCACGATCGGATTTTTGGAGCGCGCCGGCTTCTGCACGGTCGAAGCGACAGGTGCTGGCGTTGCAACATTAGCTCGCACAACTCTCGCCGCAGGCCGCGGGGACAAGCTGAACGTGCCGATCCGATCATTCATTGCAACGGCCTGTTGCTCCAGGATGCGCGCGGTCGCAGAATTTTCTTCCACCATCGCCGAGTTTTGTTGGGTGACCTCATCCATTTGCGTCAGCGCCTTGTTGACCTGCTCGATGCCTCCGGCCTGTTCGGCGCTGGCGGTCGCGATGTCCGCGACGATTTCCGCCACCTGCCTGATCGATTCGAGTATTTCCTTGAGCGACGATCCGGTCTGATTGACGAGTTGGACACCGTCCTGCACCTGACTCGACGAGTTGGAGATCAGGTCCTTGATGTCCTTTGCGGCTTGCGACGAACGTTGCGCGAGGCTGCGCACCTCCGAAGCAACGACCGCGAAGCCACGACCGGCCTCGCCAGCCCGCGCCGCCTCCACCGCCGCATTCAAAGCCAGAAGGTTGGTCTGGCGGGCAATCTCGTCGATGACCGAGATGATGTCGGAAATCCGGTGTGAGGATTCCTCGATCCGCGCCATAGCCGAAACGGCCTGTCCGACGACTTCCCCGCTACGGTCGGCAACCTCATGCGCGCCGCGCGTGAGATCATTGGCGCGCTTTGCGTTATCGGCGTTATTCCGCACCGTCGCTGCGATCTCTTCCATCGACGCGGACGTCTGCTCCAGGCTTGCAGCCTGCTCTTCCGTACGCTGTGACAGATTGATGGCCGCTTCCGATATCTCTTTGGAGGCATCAGCGACCTCCCGTGCGCCTCCCGCAATCGATCCGATCGTCGCGCCGAGCGTCTCAATCGCTGTATTGAAGTCGTCCCGCAACTTTTGATACGAGCTATCGAAATTCTCTGACAGGCGGTAAGTCAGGTCACCCTTTGCAAGTTTGTCCAGCGCTTCCGACAAAGCCTGCACCACAACGGCCTGACGCTGTGCGGCCAGTTCGCTCGCCTCTTCCGCCGCACGCCGCTTTTCTTCTGCAGCTTCGATATAGGTCGTGATCGCAAGATCCATATCGAGCAAGATCGCCTTGACCAAGGCGCCAATTTGCTCGGCAGCCTCCTCACCCTTTGAATTCCCGCTGCCAAACAAACCTTTCGGCCAAACTTCGCGCATCACCGCCTTGATCAGACCGTCGGCAATCAGCGCATAGCCGCCGATGTACCAACGCGGCTCCAGCCCGATCCTGGCGTGGACCTGCCCCACAACCCTGACGTTGTCGATGTAGTCTTGGGTGAAATCGCCGGCACTGATTCGTCCCCAATGACGGACTTGCGCCGACTTCGCGTAATCGGCGCGGGCCGCGTCGGAAAAATATCGCGCAACCTCCGGGAACTCGCGAATGCGTGCATAAAGTCCATCAAGGATCGCAGGCAACGACTTATCGATCACAGGCTTCAGCGAGCGGATGGCTGCTGTGCTGCTCGCGTCGAGCTTTGCGAACTGCATGCGTTGGAGCAACAGATTGTCAGACATAGGATGGTCCTGGCTGCGTGTACTGACGTATTGGGCCGGTCAGAGAGCGTGGGCTCGCCGCAGCTCGGTCACATCTAACGTCGGGGGAAAGGTGGTTGGCGTCGGTAAGGGGCAAGGAATCACAAATTGCATCGGCTGACTTTCATGCAATCTCGCGACCCGGCCTTGATTTAGGGTTAATGAAATTACCACCCGCCACTTTTTGAGGCGGTGACGCCACCCCTGCTAAAAAAAGATGGCGGATCGCCTAGGATCCGCCATCGCAATACGTTCATCGTCCGAATGTGGCTGGCTGGCGGCGCGTCTTCTTCAGGCCAACCACTCCCCACTTCGCTCGAAAACGCTCTAAAAGTCCCGCCAATCATTCTGTGCGACCGCCATCGCCGCCTGCCCTCGCCCGGCGCCGGCCGGTCTCCTGATCGGCCGCACCACGCGTTCCGTCGGTAGAGCCGCGACCTTTGCCGTCGCCGCCCCGTGTTCGCCGAGCCGGAAGCGGCCAATCCTCTGGTCCATCGCCCCGGCCTGCTGCTGCAGAATCCGGGCGGTAGCGGCATTCTCTTCAACCATCGCCGAGTTGCGCTGCGTCGCTTCATCCATTTGCGTCAACGCGTTGTTGATCTGCTCCACACCTGCGGCCTGCTCGTTGCTGGCTGTCGCGATCTCGGCGACGATATCGGCAACTTTCTTGATCGACTCCATGATCTCCCCGAGCGAGGAGCCGGTTCGATTGACGAGTTCGACTCCGTCACGCACCTGACCGGAAGAATTCATGATCAGGTCCTTGATGTCCTTCGCCGCCTGCGACGAACGCTGGGCGAGACTGCGCACCTCCGACGCCACCACCGCAAAGCCACGCCCTGCCTCGCCGGCCCGCGCAGCTTCCACCGCCGCATTCAGCGCCAGCAGATTGGTCTGACGCGCGATCTCGTCGATGACCGAAATAATGTCGGAAATCCTGTGTGATGATTCCTCGATCCGAGCCATCGCCGCCACCGCCTGGCTCACGACTTCGCCACTGTGATCGGCGAGTTCACGGGCAGCCCGCGTCAGATCGTTGGCATGCCCCGCGTTGTCGGCGTTCTTCTTCACCGTTGCGGCGATCACGTCCATGGAAGACGACGTCTCTTCGAGACTTGCGGCCTGCTCTTCGGTCCGTTGTGACAGTTCGCTTGTCGCCGACGAGATCTCTGCAGCCGCACTCGCCACCTCGCGAGAGGCCGACTTGAACTCGCCGATCACCGACGCAATGCCGCCCAACAATTCGTTGACGCCGCCGCAGAGCGTTTCAAGTTCACCAGTCTTGCCTGCCATCGGAATCCGCATGGTCAGATCGTTGCTCTTCGCCGCCGTCACGGCATTGCGTGTCTCCTCGACGGCCACGCGCATGGCCGTGATGTCGGTTGCGAATTTGACGACCTTGAATGGCCGCCCGCCAGCATCGAGGATCGGATTGTAGCTTGCCTGAATCCAGACCTCGCGACCGCCCTTGCCGATCCGCTTATACTGCGCAGCATCGAATTCGCCGCGATTGAGCTTTTCCCAGAACATCCTGTATTCGGCGCTCTGCGCATAGGCGACTTCGACAAACATGCTGTGATGTTTTCCCCGGATCTCGTCGATCGAGTAGCCGACAGTATTCAGAAAGTTTTCGTTGGCTTGAATGATCCTGCCATCCATTGAAAACTCAATCACGGCCTGCGATTTTTTCAGCGCGGCGATCATACCCTCATTGACGCGCGCCTCCGTGACATCCTTCCATTCAAGGATATTGCCGACATAGTTGCCATGCCGGTCGTAACCAGCGGATACGAGAAGCAAAATCTTCAAATTGCCGATGGTGATTTCTGCTTTCGTCGGCAATTTGGAAGGATCGGAAAGTAACTTGCGCTGATGCGCCGGATTTTTATGGAAGATATCGATGCACGTCCCGACGATCGTATCCGGTGAAAAATCCGGCCAGAGCTTGCGGAATTCGGATAGATTGGACGTCAGCAATTCCCTGGTCGGTTGGTTGACATAAATCACATTGAAATCACGATCGATCATCATCACCGCTGACGTGATATTCTCTGCGATCTGACCCTGTAGCCGATCAAACGTGCGGCTCTTTGTTTGGATCTGCGTATTTGCGCCGCGGGCGCGGCTAAACCAACCCATAGTTCCCCCCTTGATGAGAAAACGGCTGAAAGAAATACAATTTCAACGCAACACGACGTCGGACTCCGCCGCATTCAGACAGGCCAGAATTTGGTGAAAGGCCCTGATACCGGGGCAGTGCGCGTCAAAAAGCTGCTGCGGAGGAATTCAGGCCGTGAGTCGCCAGTGTGAACTCAATCTCCCTGCACCCAAAAACGATAGCAATGTTTCAGCTTGTCCGCGTGCCTGCAAAAATCGTCCACGCCGGGCATCAATGACGGAGGGGTCAAAGTCCCTCCGGTGGCAAACGAATTGAGGATGTTCAATGACATCCATATTTGAGTAGCGACGAGACCTATCCCGGAAAAATTGACGGTCAATTAATACTAAGAAAGTTCTGCACCGGAATCCGGGTCACCAATCAGTTTGTTAGAGAGCCCAAATTCAGCTCCGATGGTCCATTCGCAGAGCGAGCGCCGGAATGGCCATCGCGCTATGAGATAGAGTGACACAAGCGCGAAGGCGGAGCGGCCGCTGCAATAGAAAGAAAGAGGATAGCACTTGCCGCGCATCCTCTTTCTTTCGGATCAGGAATTATGGCGATTTCGATATTCAGCCTACATGCTGGAGCGGCTTGCCGTCGATCTCAACCGCCGGCGCATCGATCAGAACGAAAGCAATGACGCAGGGCTCGTCGCCCTTGTTGATCCAGTCATGGATGGTGCCGCGTTGCACCAGAACGTCGCCCGCCTTGAGATGCACCACTTCGTCGTCGAGCGTCATGTCAATCTCGCCGGACATCACCACTGCGAAGTCGATCGAGTCGGTGCGGTGATTGCGCGGTGCGACACCGGGCGCGTATTCGATCACACGAAACACTGCCCTGTCCTTCATCGCCGTACCAACGATCGTCCTGGCCCCATCGCTGTCATCGTTATTGTTCGGGGGCAACAGCGTCGACCAGATATTAAAGAAGGTGCACCCTTGGCGCGGGTTCACAAGATCCTTGGACATCTCATCGATCAGCACGGTGGCTTTTCCATCCGACTTGTGACCCGTGACGACGCGGCGAACTTGCATTGACGATCCCTTGATTGAAGCTTGCAGTGGAAGTTGAGACTTGCGCCGGCCGCGAAGCAAGTGCACCGCGGCCGTTTGGTTATTTCGGGTCCAGACCGATGCTGCGGATGATGTCACCCCAGCGCTTGGTTTCCGACTTCACATAGTCGTCCGCTTCTTGTGAGGAACCACCCACGGCCATGAAGCCGATCTTTTCGAGCTGGTTCTGCGTGTCCTTGTCCTTCAGGATCGCATCGACATCGGCGTTGATCTTCTTGATCACGGTGTCCGATGCCTTGGACGGCACGAAAAATACCACCCAGGTCGTGTCGTCTTCTTCGCCGAGGCCAAGCTCACGCGCCGTCGGCACGTTCGGCAGCGCTGCCACACGGTTTTTGCTGGTGACGGCGAGACCCTTCACCTGCCCGCCTTTGACGTTTTCAACGCCTGCCGACATCGCGATGCTGGCCAGCGGAAGATGACCTCCCGCCACCGCCTGCAGAGCCGGACCTGCGCCGGTGAATGGCGCATGCGGAATATCGACCTTCGCCTGCAGCTTGAAGATGCGCTCGGCAGAGAGATGCGGCGTCGTGCCGACACCGGCGGTTCCATAGGTCATCTTCTCGGTCTTTGCGGCCTCGACGACGTCCTTCAGGTTGTTCCCCTTCAGGCTCGGCGCGCCGATGATCAGGTTCGGCGTCGATGCCACAACGACAACGGCCTTGAAATCGTCGGATGTGTAGCCGGGATTTTTGGTCAGCGTCTGGTTGACCGCAAATGCCGAGGTCGTCACCAGAATATTGTAGGCATCGGGGTCCATTTTCGCGACTGCCGCCGCGGCAATGTTGCCCCCAGCGCCACCGCGGTTTTCAACAACAACACTTTGCTTCCAGCGCTCACTGAGCTTTTGCCCGATGATGCGGGCGATGACGTCGGCCGGTCCGCCAGGAGCAAACGCGACCTGCAGCTTCACCGGACGGTTCGGATAATCCTGAGACAAAGCGACACTGGACGTTGCGAACATCGCAAACGCAGCGCCGAAGATTGTTGCGATTCCAGTTTTTCTCACGGGCTCTCCTTCAACGAAAACAGTTTTTCTCGTTGAATGCCAAATGCCCACATCGATCCGTTTTTGGCAAGGCTTGGTCTGGCAACCAAGCCGTCCGAAAGAGCGCTCGCCCTTATCTCGCGCCCGCCGCCTTGCGCGCCCCGGATGCGACACGCTCGGTTGGCCGGATCTCGAATGACCGCAGTTGTCCACGGCGCAGCGCTTCAAACGTCACAGTACGGCCGATACGATCGGCGTTGAGCAACCGGATCAGGTCGTCAACGCCGGTGACGTTCTCGCCATCGACGCGCACGATCACATCGAGCGTCATCAGACCACCAGTGTCTGCCGGTGCGCCATGCTCGATCGTCGAGATCATCGCGCCGGTGGCGTTATCGATCTCTGCGGCGCGCGCATGACGGCGCGGCACCGCGACGGTCTGGCCAGCAATGCCGATGAAGCCGCGCCGCACCCGGCCATGCCGGATCAATTCGCTCAGCACGATCTGCGCGGTGTTGCTGGCGACCGCGAAACAGATGCCTTGCGCACCCCTGATGATTGCGGTGTTGATGCCGATTACATCGCCATGCGACGTCACCAGCGGTCCACCCGAATTACCGGGATTGAGCGCGGCATCGGTCTGGATCACGTCTTCTATCAAGCGTCCGCTTTGCGAGCGCAGCGAGCGGCCAAGCGCCGAGATCACACCGGCAGTGACGGTCGATTCAAACCCAAGCGGATTGCCGATCGCGACGACGAGTTGACCGCGCCGCAACGCCTTGGAATCGCCAAGCGATGCCGTCGGCAAATTGCGGGCGGAATCCGCGCGCAGCAATGCGAGATCGGTGTCGGGATCTTCGCCGAGCAGGCGCGCATCCATCACCCGGCCTTCGGAATCGGTCAGCCGCAATTCACGCGCGCCATCGACAACATGACTGTTGGTGAGAACCAGACCATCCGGTGCAATGATGACGCCCGACCCCACGCCTCCGGCGGGCCGGCCATTCTTGTCCTTGCGACGCGTCTCAACGCGCACGACGGCAGGGCCGACGCGATCGGCAACACCGATCACGGCGTTGGAATAGGCATCGAGCAACGCCGCATCGGTCGCAGCGGTGTCGCTATAGTTGTCGCTGTTGATACGGTTCGATTCATCCGCATCGAAAACAGCATTGGTGCTGATATCGAGCATGAGAAACTCACGGGCATGAGCGCGCAGGCCGCAGACAAGTTTACGCAATCTGCGCAAGCTTGATTGCTTCGCAAAACCGGGTGCCCAATTCCGCAGGCTGCGCTTGTGGGGTATCGGCGGATATAGGTCCGCGCTGCCGAATTTAAAGTGGGCGGCTGAGGCCCGGCTTCACGGCCGGATGTGGTGGAAGACTTCGCCGAAGAAATACGGCCCAAGGCAATAGACGCTGGTCCACAGCACTGCGCCGGTTGCCTGCGCCATCAGGAAATGATGCCACGGCATGGCCAGCGATCCTGCAACCAGGCCATTCAACTGACGCATGACCGGCAGAAAACGCGCGATCATGACCAGCCACAGCCCACCCTTCGCGAACCTGGTCTCGATCGCCGTCAGCGTGTCGGGCGTCAGCTTGATGTAGGGACCAAACTTGCGCAGCAAAGCCCGCCCGCCGAGACGCCCGATCACATAGCCGGTCGAGTCGCCGAGGATCGCGCCCGCGAGGACTGCCGGATAGACTGTGAAGATCGACAATTCGCCCTTCGCCGCCAGCAACGATGCGGCAATCACTCCGGTCTCGCCGGGCAATGGCGCACCGAAGGATTCAAAATAGATCATGAAGAAAACGGCGATCGCGCCGTATGAGATGATGTAGGGCTCGATCAGCGCCCAACCGTCATGCAGCGTCGTCAGCATCTCAATTCCCAAGCATGTTGCCGACGGCGCCGCCGATCTGCTTCATCAATGCGTCTTTCCATTGCACCGCCTGCGGCGTGTTCAGAATCCGCGGCGCTACGGTTGTCCTCTTTGCGTCCGGCGTCAGCCGCGCAATCCAGATTTCGCCGTCGGTCCAGTACGGGTCACCCTCACCGTTCCGTCCGTTCAGGGTCGGTCCGATCCCGGTCACCTGATAGATCGCCTCCACCACATGCGCGGCCTTCAGGTCATCGATCAATCCGTCGCGCTCCCTGTCGATATCGGGCGAGATGTGATGCGTGACCTGCCCGGTATAGTGGCTGAGGCCTACCCCACGATCGAAGGTCACGGAGCCAAGCCAGACCGGGCGCCCTTCCTTCCCCTTGTCCAACACCTGCCAGAACCGGACATGATGGCGTCTGTCGGCGCTGCGGCCATCCGGCTTTTCGAATGCCAGATCCTCGACCCGCCCGTCATAATAGAGCGGACTCACCGGCGCATCCTTGTAAGATCGATCGAGCAACACACTGC
>JAFAFP010000057.1 GCA_023423415.1 Pseudomonadota bacterium
GTCTTCGCGGTCTCGATCGCCAGCGAACGCACCAGACCCACGACCGCATGCTTGGCCGTGCAATAGGCGGAAACGTAAGGATAGCCTTTCAGCCCCGCGGTCGAGGCGATCGCGACGATGCGGCCGAACTTGCGCGCCGTCATCTCGCCCATCACCGCCTGCGCGCAGTGAATGATGCCGAGCACGTTGAGATCGAACATACGCTGGAACTGATCGGCGGGGGTCTTCGCAAACGGCGCGGTGGCGACGCCACCCGCATTCGCCACCAGAATATCGAACGGCCCGCGTGCGGCGACGGCGTCTGCGATTCCAGCCTTGATCGCGGCGGGATCGGTGACGTCGGCGACGATCGCGCCGGCGGCGTGACCGGCGACCACCGCTTCATCGAGGACATCGCGGCTGCGGCCGAGAACGGTCACCGATGCTCCGGCGGCCGACAGGGCCTCCGCTACGGCGCGGCCGATGCCGCGGCCGCCGCCGGTGACGAGTGCGTGCCGCCCCGAAAGCGATGCCATTATCGTACCCATTGCTGTTGGATAGATACTTTAAGCTTAAAATTTCTTGGGTTCAAGCAGCCGCATCCGCCGATGCGCGCCACCTGGATTGAATGCTGGCAAAATCCAGGTTCCGAGGCCCATGTCCCACGAAATGTTCCCGGATTTCGCTACGCTCAATCCGGGTTACAATAGGTTAGGACGACGGAAGCTGGGCTCACTCCCCGCTTTGTTGAGTTGGATCAAAACACCTTGCGCGAGGTTGTTTTAAGCTTAAAATAATCAGCAACCGGACATCCCAACACTGGCGCGGAGGCGCCCCCCATGAAAGTCAACGTCATTGGCGGCGGCCCCGCCGGGCTCTATTTCGCAATTCTCTACAAGAAAGCGTGGCCACAGGCTCGCATTACAGTGTTCGAGCGCAACCGGCCGGACGACACCTTTGGCTTCGGCGTCGTGTTCTCGGACCAGACGCTCGAGACCTTCCAGAAATACGACCTCGAAAGCTATCGGTCGATCACCGAAAATTTCGCCTACTGGGACGACATCGAGATCCACTTTAAAGGCATGACGCGCCGGATCGGCGGCAACGGCTTCTGCGGCTGTTCGCGCGCCACGCTGCTGCAACTGCTGCATCAGCGCGCACAGGCGCTGGGCGTCGAACTGAAATTCCAGACCGACGTGACCGACATCGACGCTGCGATGCGCGACGCCGATCTCGTGATCGCCGCCGACGGCATCAACTCACGCGTCCGCGAAACCTTCAAGGATCATTTCAAGCCGCACGTCGACCTGCGTCCTAACCGGTTCACCTGGATGGGTTCGACCAAGCCGCTTGACGCCTTCACCTTCTACTTCAAGGAAACGAAGTACGGCATCATCATCGTCCACGCCTATCAGTACGAGCCCGGCCGTTCGACCTGGATTTTCGAGACCGATCCGGAGACGTTCGAGAAGCTTGGCCTCGATCCGCTGGACGAGCCCGGCAGCGCAAAGCTGATGGAAGAGCTGTTTGCCGAGGAGTTGCAGGGTCACAAGCTGATCATCAACCGCTCGATGTGGCGTAACTTCCCGGCCATCCGCTGCGAGCGCTGGGTCTACGAAAATTGCGTCATCGTCGGCGACGCCAAGGCCACGGCGCATTTCTCGATCGGCTCGGGCACCAAGCTCGCGATGGAAGATGCCATCGGGCTCTATGAAGCATTCCGCAAGGCCGGCAGCACCAATGTGCAGGCCGCACTTTCCTACTACGAGACCAACCGCCGCGAGGAAGTCGAGAAGACGCAGCATTCCGCCGACGTGTCGCTGGTCTGGTTCGAGCATGTGAAGCGCTTCTGGAACATGGATCCGACGCGCTTCATCTTCGGCCTGATGACGCGTTCGAAGGCGATCACCTACGACAACCTCGCCTTGCGTGCCCCGGACATCGTCAACGATATTGATCATGTCGTCGCCAATGAAGCCAAGGCGTTGGGCTTCGATGTCGATACGAAGAAGCCCGTGCCGCCGATGTTCCAGCCGTTCCGGCTTCGCGGCATGACGGTGCCGAACCGTGTCGTGGTTTCGCCGATGTGCCAATATTCGGCGAAGGACGGGCTTCCGAACGATTGGCATATGGTGCATCTCGGCAGTCGCGCGATTGGCGGCGCCGGGCTTGTTTATACCGAGATGACGGACGTGTCGGCGGAGGGGCGCATCTCGCCCGGCTGCACCGGCATATACAACGACGAGCAGGAAGCGGCGTGGAAGCGCATCGTCGATTTCGTGCACGAGAATTCCGCCGCGAAAATCTGCATGCAGCTTGGCCATGCCGGCCGCAAGGGCGCAACCAAGCTGTCCTGGGAAGGCAACGACGAACCGCTGGAAAGCGGCGCCTGGCCGATCGTTTCGGCGTCGCCGCTGCCCTATCTTCCCAACAGCCAGGTGCCGCGCGAAATGACGCGCGCCGACATGGACAAGACGGTTGCCGATTATGTCGCAGCGGTGAAGCGTGTTGAGCGTGCCGGCTTCGACATGGTCGAACTGCACGCCGCGCACGGCTATCTGCTCGCGAGCTTCATCTCGCCGATCACAAACAAGCGGACCGACGAATATGGCGGCTCGCTGGAAAACCGGATGCGCTTCCCGCTCGAAGTGTTCAAGGCGATGCGCAAGGCGTGGCCGGATGACAGGCCGATGTCGGTGCGCATCTCGGCGACCGACTGGATCGACGGCGGCGTCACCGGCGACGATGCGGTGACGATCGCACGGATGTTCAAGGATGCCGGCTGTGACATGATCGACGTCTCGACCGGACAGACCGATCCGGCCTCATCCCCGGTCTATGGCCGCATGTACCAAACGCCGTTCTCGGACCAGATCCGCAACGAAGCCGGCATCGCAACGATGTCGGTCGGCGCGATCACCACCGCGGATCAGGTCAACACCATCGTTGCAGCGGCTCGCGCCGATCTCGTCGCGCTCGCCCGCCCGCATCTGATAGACCCGTCGTTCACCATGCGCGCGGCGGCCTGGTACGGCGCCGACAATATCTATTGCCAGCCGCAATATCTCTCCGGCCGCGATCAGGCATTCCGCAATGCCGTGCGCGAGCGCGAGGAGATGACGGAGTTGAAGCGCAAGGCGAAGCCGAAGCCGCAGATCGATAGCTGGAAGCAGGCGGCGGAGTAATCACGGGTCATTGCCGGGCCGCGCGCCAGCGCGTGACCCGGCAATCCATCATGCGAAGAGGATGGATGCGCGGGTCAAAGCCCGCGCTTGCTTCAACGGCCCCTCACCCGGTTCGCTTTTCGCTCCGCTCAAAGCTCACCACCCTCTCCCCGCTAAAGCGGGGAGAGGGAA
>JAFAFP010000099.1 GCA_023423415.1 Pseudomonadota bacterium
GCATCCTGTCGGAGTCGCCGCCGCCGGATAACGAGTTGATGTACGCCTATCACGATCGCGGTTTTGCGCTGTACACGATGCGTTCGCCGACGCTGGCGCGACTGTATGTTCAGGTCGATCACGACGAGGACATCAAGAACTGGCCGGACAACCGGATCTGGGAAGAGCTGCATATCCGTCTGCAAGGCACCCGCAAGCTGCAGGAAGGCAAGATCCTGCAGAAGAGCGTGACGCCGATGCGCAGCTTTGTCTGTGAGCCGATGCAGAGTGGACGGCTGTTCCTCGCCGGCGATGCGGCGCATATCGTTCCGCCGACCGGCGCAAAGGGCATGAACCTCGCGCTCGCCGATGTGCGGATGCTCTCGCGCGCGTTCGACGCCTATTACAAGTCGCGCAAGTCCGATCTGCTGGAGAACTACTCCAAGACCTGCCTCGATCGGGTCTGGAAGGCACAGCGTTTCTCGTGGTGGATGACGCAAATATTCCACGTCTTCCCGGACGAGGTGCCGTTCGATCGCCGCCGGCAATTGGCTGAGCTCGACTATGTGGCGGGATCGAGAGCTGCGGCGACCTCGCTGGCTGAGAACTATACGGGCCTCCCGATCGACTGAGGACCGCACGTTTCGTCGCAATGCAGCGCGAAAAATTGGCTATCCGTAGCGGGTGTGAACCCGCTATGGTTCGAGTCGAAGGGCCGCCGAACCAAAGTGTCGGCAAAAAAAAGAAGGCCCGACAGGGAGGTTCGCATGGTGTCAGGGTGGCTCGGCCGCTCACTGATCGGCATTGGACTATTTGCTTCGGCCGCGCTTACGGGCGGCAAAGTTGCCGCGCAGGACGCGGCGGCGTCGTTTCCCAACAAGCCGATCCGCATGATCGTCGGTTTCGCTGCCGGTGGCGGCAACGACATTTTCGCGCGGCTGATTCAGAACGAACTGAGCAAGCGAACCGGCTGGACCGTGGTCGTTGAAAACAAGGCCGGGGCAGGCGGCCGGTTATCGGCCGAATATGTCGCGCGTGAGCCGGCTGACGGTTACACGATCCTCGTCGGCGCCAGCGGCGCGATGGCGGTCGGCCCGCTGATTTACAAGACCGACTATCAGACCCTGAAGAATTTCATTCCTGTGACGATGATCGGTGACTTCCCGCTGTTCCTTGTCGTGGCGAAAGATCATCCGGCCAAGGATGCCAAGGAACTGGTGGCCTGGACCAAGGCCAACAGCGACAAGGCGAATTATGCGACCTCGTCGCCCGCATTCACCCTGCCGTCCGAATTGTTCAAGATGAAATCGGGCGCAAACGGCACCGCCATTCCGTACAAGAGTTCGGGTGAATCTGTGCTTTCGGTGATCGCCGGAAATGCGACAATGACGGTCGTCGATCCGCCGCCGGCGGTGCCACAGGTCCAGGGTGGCAAGCTGCGCGCACTCGCCGTGCTCGCGAAGGATCGCTTCCCGGATCTTCCGGATGTGCCGACGATGACTGAGGCGGGCTTTCCGGATGTGAATGTCAGCCTGTGGAGCGGCTTCTTCGTGCCGGCGGGCACGCCGCAGGCGATCGTGGACAAGATCCATAAAGAACTGCACGCGGTGATCACGCAGACCGAAGTGAAGGACAAGTTGCGCGGAATGGCCGTGCGGCCGACTGGCACCGGCACCGCCGAATTCTCCAAGCTGATCGCTGACGAACAAAAGATGTGGTCCGACGTGATCAAGGCCGGTAATCTGAAGTTTGACAAATGAGGATGTCGCAACGTGCGAGTTCACGCATTCGCGTAACGGGCGGTGCCGGGATAACAACAAGCAATCACCGCTGAAAACTGAAACGGGGCGAGAAATCGCCCCGTTTTTTTATACGCTCTGCATCGTCTGATGCTGCAGGCGTGGCGCTTTCGACAATGCTTTAAACGTCCAGCAACTCTTCGCTGGCGAATTCCGCCTTTTCCTGAATGAAGGCGAAGCGCGCTTCCGGCTTTGTGCCCATAAGCTGATCGACGGATTTCTCGGTCGCGGTCCGTTCGGCATCGACCAGCGTGACCTTGAGAAGCGTGCGCTTGCGCGGATCCATGGTCGTTTCTTTAAGCTGGTTCGCCATCATCTCGCCGAGGCCCTTGAAACGGCCGATCTCGACCTTGGCATTGGCGTGGAATTCCTTCTTCAGCAGTTCCTCCTTGTGCTTGTCGTCACGCGCATAGAAGGTCTTGCCGCTGTGTGACAGGCGATAGAGCGGAGGCACGGCCAGATAGAGGTGCCCGTCATCGATCAGCTTCGGCATCTGCCGGTAGAAGAAGGTGATGAGCAACGATGCGATATGCGCGCCGTCGACGTCGGCATCGGTCATCACGATCACCTTGTCGTAGCGCAATTCCTGTTCGCGATAATGGCTGCCATAGCCGCAGCCCAGCGCCTGAATGAGATCGGCGAGCTGCTGGTTCTGCGCGACCTTGTCCTTGCCGGCCGAGGCGACGTTCAGGATCTTGCCGCGCAACGGCAGCACCGCCTGTGACGCGCGATCGCGCGCCTGCTTGGCTGAGCCGCCGGCGCTGTCGCCCTCGACGATGAAGATTTCCGAACCTTGTGCAGCGTTGTTGGTGCAATCGGCGAGCTTGCCCGGAAGGCGCAGCTTGCGCACCGCGCTCTTGCGCGAGACTTCCTTTTCCTGCCGGCGGCGCAGACGTTCTTCCGCGCGTTCGACCACGAAATCGAGCAGCTTGTTGGCCTGCAGCGGATTGCCGGCCAGCCAGTGATCGAACGGATCGCGGATGGCCTGTTCGACCACGCGGGCTGCTTCCGGCGTCGCCAGACGATCCTTGGTCTGGCCCTGGAATTCCGGCTCCCGGATGAACACCGACACCATCGCGCAGGCGCCGGCCATCACGTCATCGGCGGTGATCCCCGCGGCGCGCTTTTCCTGTCCGGTGCGGGCGGCGTGATCGCGCAATCCTTTGAACAGGGCAGTGCGCAAACCATTTTCATGGGTGCCGCCGTCATGCGTCGGGATCGTATTGCAGTAAGAGGATACGAACGGATCGGCGTCGGCGACGAAAGCGATCGCCCATTCCGCCGAACCGTGGCCGTTCTTCTTCTCCGATCCGCCGGAAAAGATATCCGGATGCACGCGTGTTGCGCCTTCGATCGAAGCCGCAAGATAATCCTGCAGGCCGCCGGGGAAGTGCAGGACCGCTTCGGCCGGCGTATCGTCGGTGATCAGCGATGCGTCGCAGGACCAGCGGATTTCGACGCCGCCGAACAGATAGGCTTTGGCGCGCGTCATCTTGAACAGGCGCGCCGGATCGAACTTCGCTTTCTCGCCGAAGATCTGCGGGTCGGGCTTGAAGCGGACGGTGGTGCCGCGCTTGTTGGCGATGCGGCCGAGCTTTTCCAGACCGCCCTTCGGCTTGCCGCGCGAGAACGTCATCCGGTAGAGCTGCTGCGTGCGCGCGACTTCGATAATCATGTCCACGGACAATGCGTTCACAACCGACACGCCGACGCCGTGCAGACCCCCCGAAGTCTCATAGACCTGCGAGTCGAATTTGCCGCCCGCGTGCAGGGTGCACATGATGATTTCGAGCGCCGACTTCTTCGGAAATTTCGGATGCGGATCGACCGGGATGCCGCGGCCGTTGTCGGTGACGGTCATGTAACCGTCAGCGCCGAGATGCACTTCGATGAACGTGGCGTGACCCGCGACGGCTTCGTCCATCGCGTTGTCGATCACTTCGGCGAACAGGTGGTGCAGCGCCTTCTCGTCGGTGCCGCCGATATACATGCCTGGCCGGCGGCGGACCGGCTCCAGCCCCTCCAGCACCTCGATGTGATGGGCGGTATAGCTGCTCTCGGCATCGCCACGGGTCGAGGGCGCTTTTGCCGCAGTGCGGGTGGAGGCCTTGGCGGAGGCGCCGAACAGGTCCGAGGTTTTCTTTTCGGCTTTGGCGCTCTTGGTCAACGCGCGGGCCGATTTGGTCTTTTTGGCCATGCTGATCTTTGAATCGATGGAACTCAGTGCGAATCGGGGAGTGCGGTCACTATGCCACGCAGATGGCAAATCCTTGAATGAATGGGCGCTGGAACCGCATTTTACCGCTCCGGTGCTGGAAGAATAAGCACGACCCGGCTAAACGGAACCCCCGGATCAAATGGAACCCGGAACGAGCGGCATATGGGAGCGCAAATGAGCCTTGGTTTTGACAGGCACCGGCGAAGCTTCAAGCTTCAGCCCGGTTCGGCTCAGAAACTCCCTTAAAGATCCTGGCCAAAAACACCCGAGCCGCAAAGGCCATTTCCGAGAATGATTGAAGAAAACTCCCAGCTCGTGATCGAGTTCGTGCGCCAGAACCACTGGTGGGCCTTGCCGATCGTTTTTGTTCTGGCCTTCGCTGAATCGCTGGCCTTCTTCTCCATGTTCGTCCCTGCCTGGGGGCTTCTGGTCGCCATCGGTGCGCTGATGAACGCCTCTGGCCTGGTGTTCTGGCCGATCTGGCTTGCCGCGGCCGCCGGTGCTGCGCTCGGCGATTGGGTGTCATACTGGTTCGGATATCACTTCAAGGACCGGATCGCGCATATGTGGCCGTTGTACCGCTACCCCGACCTGCTGCCGCGCGGCCATGCATTCATTGAGAGCTGGGGCGTTCCTGGCGTTTTTCTCGGCCGGTTTTTCGGGCCGCTGCGCGCGGCCGTTCCGCTAATCGCCGGCATTCTGGAAATGGACTATTGGAAATTCCAGATCGCCAACGTGTTGTCGGCAATGCTCTGGGCCTATGTGCTGCTGGCGTTCGGCGACATGGGTTTCGAGGTCATCAAGAAACTTATCTAGGGGCGGACGATGCGCGGCGGACAGATCTTTCGTCACCCGAACAGCGCGTTCGAACGGACGCTGCGTGGCTGGTATGATCGGGCGATGCGGGCTTTCGGACGCGTGCCCTATACGGTGAATGCGCAAGGCGCGCGCTTTCTGGTCGATACGACCGATCTGATCGATCGTGAGCTTGCGATCAACGGTATCTGGGAGGCGGAGCAGCTCGAAGACTTCGCCGCGATTTGCCAAACGCGCGAGGTCGATTACTTCCTCGATATCGGCGCCAATGCCGGCGTCTATTCCATCATGCTTGCTGTCAGCGGCATCGGCGCCGAGATCATTGCCTTCGAACCGGACCCCGGAAACCGCGCCCGGCTGAAAGCGAATATCGCTGCGAATGGCCTGGCCTATCGCATTCAGGTCGTGCCGGATGCGGTCGGCGATAAGGCCGGCGAAGTCACGCTGATGGAGGCGGGCAGCCACAACCGCGGCGAGTCCTGGATCGCGCATCCCGATAAGCCACCGGAGGAGGCCCCGGGCGTCGCCACGCATGTGGTCAAGCAGATCTGCTTTGACGATGAATTCTCGATCGCCGGCAAGACCATCCTGGTGAAGATGGATGTCGAGGGTTCGGAGTTCCACGCACTGGCCGGGATGGAGCGGACGCTGCGCGACAACCAGTGCTACCTGCAGGTGGAGCTCTATTCGGATCGGTTCGAGGAGTTGAAGTCGTTCTTTGAACGGCTCGGCTATCGCTATCTCAAGACCAATTACATCGATCATTATTTCACGAATATCCCCGATCTCTCCTGATCTCTGCCGCGGTGCACAAGGCTCGGCGACCGGAATAAACCGGAAATGGCGGTGTTTTGCCCGCATCCGGCGGCGCCGCCTGTCAACCCACCCGTGGTTTGTAAATTCGATCTGGTGAGGGCGGCATCGACCGGTTCGTTTGGGAATTGGCAGGTCGTTTTTCAGGGAGGATTTGATGGGTGACGTGACACGCCGCGGCGTGATGGCCGGAGCTGCAACCGCGACAGCGGCGGCGATGATGGGGGAGTTTTCATGGTCGACGCCGGCGCACGCACAGGCGCCGATGGCCGGCAAGCAGACCGCGAGCTTCTATCGCTATAAGGTCGGCGATTTCGAAGTGACGGTCGTGGCAGACGGCGTCACCCGTTTCAAGCTGCCGCCGACTTTCGTTGCGAATGTGCCGACTGAAGAGGTCAAGAAGGCGCTCGCGGCGAATTTCTACGACACCGAGATCTTCAACAACAATTACACGCCGATCGTTGTGAACACCGGCAAAAACCTGGTCGTGATCGACACCGGCACGGGTGAGGCTGGATATAACCAGAGCAAGGGCTCGAATGGTCAGTTCCTGACCAACCTTGCTGCCGCCGGCATCGATCCGAAACAGATCGATACCGTCATTATTTCGCATTTCCATGGCGACCACGTGAACGGCCTGCTGAAAGCCGACAACACGCTGGCCTTCCCGAATGCGGCCATCCGCGTGCCCGCGCAGGAGCACAAATACTGGATGGACGATGCGGAGATGAACAAGCAGACCTCCGAGCGCATGGCCGGTCAGTTCAAGAACAACCGCCGTATCTTCACCAATCCGGACGTGGCCAAGCGCGTCCAACCGTACGAAGCCGGCAAGGAGATCGTCGGCGGCATCACCGGTGTTGCCACCAACGGTCATTCGGTCGGCCATCACTCGCACATCGTGTCGTCCGGCAATAAGAGCGTGTTCGTGCAGGGCGACGTCACGCATGTGCCGTATCTGTTCGCGCGCAACCCGGGCTGGCACCTGATGTTCGATCAGGACGCGCAGATGGCCGAAGCCACCCGCCGCAAAGTCTATGACATGCTGTCGGCGGACAAGATGATGGTACAGGCGTTCCACTATCCGTTCCCGTCAGCGGCCTATATCGAAAAGACGCCGACCGGGTATCGCGAACACATGATCCAGTGGAGCCCGACGCTCTAGCGTCGAAAATGCAAAGGCCGCCTGATCAACCAGGCGGCCTTTTTGTTTCACGGACGGAGAACTGATCGAACGAGATCGCGGATAAGAGGAGAGGCGCATGACATCGTTGACACGCCGGCATGTGTTGGGTGGCGCGGCGGCCATCGCTCTTTCAAGTCAGAAGGCGTTTGCGCAGACGCCGAGCGAGCCGGGTTTTCATCGTCTCAGGATCGGAGACATTGAAGTCACGTCGCTGTCCGACGGCATGCGGCGCGGCAAGCTTACCGCCAGTCCGTCGCGGAGCGCGAGCCTCGAACAGTTTCAGGATGCACTGGCGGCGGACGGGCTGCCGCGCGATGAGATCGCAACGCCGTTCCAGCCTGTATTGGTGAAGAGCGGTGGCAGGACGATCCTGATCGACACCGGCAACGGACCGCGCACGCTCGAGGCGGGGACCGGCCGGACGGCCGCCAACCTCACGGCGGCCGGCGTCGATCCCAAGCAGATCGATACGGTCATCATCTCGCATTTCCACGGCGATCATATCGGCGGCCTTTTGACCGCCGATGGCGCACCGGCGTTCCCCAATGCCGAGATCAAGGTGCCTCTCATTGAATGGAATTACTGGCTTGATGACGCCAACATGAACAAGGCGCCAGAGGGGTCGAACCTGCGCAACGCGCATGGCAACGTGCGCCGCGTCTTCAACGCGATCCTTGGCACGAACCTGACGAAATATGACTGGGACAAGGAAATCGCACCGGGCATCACCGCGATCGGCACGCCGGGACACACGCCAGGTCACACATCGTTTGTGATCGCGTCGGGCAATGACAAGCTGCTGGTTCAGGCCGATGTCACGTCAGGCATCGCGCTGGTCTTCGTGCGCAATCCGGACTGGGTCGCCGGCGGCGATATGGATGGCCCCACGGCGGTCGCAACCCGCCGCAAGCTCTACGACATGCTGGCAGCCGAGCGCATGCGGATGACAGGGTATCATCTGCCGTTCCCGGCGATCGGCTATATCGAGAAAAGCGGCAACGGCTATCGCTTCACGCCAGCGGCCTGACATCGCGTCCATCGTAACTGCGTCCCGATTGCTTGACCGCTTCCGGGCGCGGTTTTATATGATCGCATCATGACCAACCGGATCACCATCTCCCGCCGCCGTCGCCGCATCATCGCGGCAGGTACGGGCTTGTCCTGAACAGTCCGGTTATCCCCGCCGCGAGCCTTTGGAGCCGCGGCGTTTTCTTTTCCGCGCTTTCCAAACTCGTTGCAGAACAATAGATACCGCAGCCACAGGGTTGCGGCGCGGAGTTGAGATATGGCGACGAAAGCGAAGATCGGCGTATTGGGCGCCTCGGGTTACACCGGCTCGGAGCTGGTGCGGATGCTGTTGCGCCACCCGCGCGCCGAGATTGCCATGCTCACCGCCGATCGCCGGGCAGGGCAGGAGATGCGCAGTGTGTTTCCGCAATTCTCGCCATTCGATCTGCCGACGCTCGTCTCGATCGACGATCAGGACTGGAGCAAGGCCGGCCTCGATCTCGTGTTCTGCGCGCTGCCGCACGCGACCACGCAGAAGGTGCTGAAGGATCTCCTCGCCAAGGCGCCCGATACCAAGGTGGTGGACCTGTCGGCCGATTTCCGGCTCAGCGACACGTCAGCCTATGCGCGCTGGTATGGTCATGAGCATCACGCGCCCGAACTGCAGAAGGAAGCGGTGTATGGCCTCGCGGAGGTCTACAGGCGTGAGATCAAGAAGGCGCGGCTGGTCGCCAATCCCGGCTGCTACACGACCTGCGCGCAATTGCCGTTGATCCCTTTGTTGAAGAACAAGGCGATCGAGACCGACGGCATTGTCGTTGACGCCAAATCCGGCATGACTGGTGCGGGGCGATCGGCCAAGGAAGCGATGCTGTTTTCCGAAGTGTCGGAAGGCTTCCACGCCTATGGCGTCGGCGGTCACCGGCATATGGCGGAACTCGATCAGGAATTTTCGGCGGCGGCCGGCAAGGAGGTGATCGTCAGCTTCACCCCGCATCTCGTGCCGATGAACCGGGGCATCCTGTCGACGATCTATGTGCAGGGCAGGCGCGGGAAATCATCTGAAGAGCTTCATGAGATACTTTTGAAGTTCTACGAGAAGGCTGACTTCGTTCACGTCTTACCATTCGGTGAGACGCCGCAGACACGGCACGTGCGCGGCTCGAACTGGACCTTCATCGGCGTCGCCAAGGATCGCGTGCCGGGGCGGGCGATCGTGATCTCGGCGCTCGACAATCTGGTGAAGGGTGCGTCGGGGCAGGCGATCCAGAACATGAACCTGATGCTCGGCTATCCCGAGACGATGGGCATCGATCAGGTCGCGCTGTTCCCTTAACACGCGCGGCTACCGGTCCCCACTTCGTTTGAAAACGCTTTAGCGCATCAGTGCGGTGAGGCTGACATAGCAGCCGGTGACGATCACGATCGCGGAGAAGATATAGGTCAGCATCTTCTTTCGGGTCGCGAGGTGGCGGGCGGCTGTCAGCCCCGCCATTCCGCCGACTGCGCCGCCCAGTACAAACAGTCCTGCAATGCGCCAATCGACGAGGCCGGATACGCCGTAACTCGCGGCAGTCGTCAGGCCAAAAGCCGTTACCGAAACCAGCGACGATCCGATCGCGTCGAGCAGGGGCATCGCGGTCGCACCGATCAGACCGGGCACGATCAGGAAGCCGCCGCCGATGCCAAAGAAGCCGGAGAGCAGGCCGACTGCGAAGCCGGTTCCTGCCAGGAGCGGGAGCAGACGAGGGGCGGACTCGCGGTTGAGGCGGACATGCGCATCACCCTCGGATGATTTCCTCCGTAACATCATGCCGCCGATCACGATCATCAGCAGTCCGAACAGAACCAGAAGCTTCGTCCCGTCCATCATCTTGCCGAGCTGCGCGCCGGCGGCGGCGCCGAGGATTCCAGACAGGGCAAAGACAATCGCGCAAGGCCAGCGGACATTGCGCGCGCGGGCGTGACCGATCAGGTTGAGAGCCGCACTTGCGGCGACTGCGACGGCGCTCGTTCCGATCGCGACATGCACCGACGGCACACCGACAACGTGGATCAGCAACGGAACGGCAAGGATCGATCCGCCGCCGCCGATCAGGCCGAGCGAAAGCCCCACGACGCTGCCGGATGCGACCGCCAACAGATCTTGTAACGCGACAATCATCGGCAGAGACGCGTTACGTGTTGGAGATAGATGGCGTCCGGTTCCACGGCATCAGGGCCAGGATCCGCGCCATGCCGCAGAAGCCGGTAACGCCGGCGAAGATGAGTCCGGCGCCGACAAAAGCCGAAAGAGCATAGAAGGCCGGCGCGACCGTTGTGCCCAGCACCGCGCCGAGCAGAACGAGACTGCCTGCGGCGATCTGCACCTGCCGCATGGTCGAGATCGGCTGGCTGCGATCCAGCAACGCAGGCAATCCGGCCTTCTTCCAGGCGTCGAGACCGCCTTCGAGGATGTAGCTTTCGACACCCGCGGGAAGCGCCGTGGCGATACGCTGTGCGTTCTGTCGTGTGCGGGCGCCCGACTGGCAGTGAAAGATCAGAATGCGATCGGTGGTCTGAGCAGGATATTGCCCATCGAGTTGCGACGTCGACCACAGGCACGATCCGGCAATCTTCTCGCGGGCATGTTCGTCGCGTTCGCGGATGTCGACAAGAACAGCGCCGTCGCGAACGAGTTCGCTCGCGCGCTGAGGGGAGATGGGAGTCATGGCAGACATGGTTTTCCTTTCTGGAGTTGCGGCAGTGCTATGCATCGCCACAGTAAATGTCCTTCAGCACCGAAATGATGCGGGCGACGTTGTTGTCGGCGATCCGGTAGTAGATGGTCTGTGCGTCACGACGCGTCGTCACGAGACCATCGTCGCGGAGTTTCCCCAGATGCTGCGACACCGCCGATTGCCCGAGACCAGCCGCGGCGACGATCGTCCCCGCGGACATCTCGCGTTCGGCAACCAGCCGGCAAAGGATCAGAAGCCGCGTTTCATTCGCGAGCAGCTTCAACAACTGTGCCGCTTCCGCCGCTTTGCCTTCCAGCTGCTCCATCATGAGCGCGTTGGTCACCGTGGGTATCCTTCTCAGTATTAAACATTGCTAAATTAGAATATGATAATATAATAGTCAAGACCGAATGCCCCAATTGGAGGATGCGATGTCTGCAAAGCCCGCCATCACGGCCTTTTTCGACGAGCCGACCAACACCGTGAGCTACCTTGTGTCGGATTCCGTGGCCCGGGTTGGCGCCGTGATCGATCCCGTGCTCGATTTCGATCAACGGAGCGGGAAGGCCGATATTCGTTCAGCCGACGCCATTCTGAAATTTGCGCGTGACGAAGGCATCACCATCGAATGGGTACTGGAAACCCACGCCCATGCGGACCACCTGTCGGGCGCGCCGTATATCAAGGCCAAGACCGGCGCCAAGGTCGCGATCGGCGAACATATCCGTGACGTGCAGCGGATCTTTCGCCCGGTGTTCAACGCCATCGATGTGTCCGGCGACGGTAGCGAGTTTGATCGGCTGCTTGCGGACGGCGATACTTTCAAGATCGGCCAGCTCGATGTGGAGGTGATCTATACGCCCGGCCATACGCCGGCCTGCGTGTCCTACAAGATCGGGGATGCGGTGTTTGTCGGCGATACGTTGTTCATGCCCGACTATGGCACCGCGCGCGCCGACTTTCCGGGCGGCGACGCGCGTACCCTCTACCGGTCGATCCGGCGTCTGCTGTCGCTGCCGCCGGAGACGCGATTGTTCATGTGTCACGACTACAAGGCGCCGGGCCGCGATAATTACGCTTGGGAAACGACCGTCGGCGACGAGCGTGCCCGCAACGTGCACGTCAGCGAGGGCGTGAGCGAGGACGATTTCGTCGCTATGCGCGAAAAGAGGGATGCGACGCTCGCCGCGCCGATGCTGCTGTTGCCGTCAATCCAGGTGAATATCCGCGCCGGCAAATTTCCGCCGGCGGAATCGAACGGCGTGCACTATCTGAAGGTGCCGGTGAAGCTCGCCTCCTGAGGCGAGCCGGACGAGCGAGTGCGTTCACGGTATGCGACTTCGCTCAGATCATCCGCAATACAGAAACCGCCAACACCGCCTGCGCGATGAAGCTGACCAGGAAGGCCAGGGTGCGGAACACCGGCAGGCCGAACGCATAGACAATAGCGTGCGCCAGCCGCGCCCAGAAATAAACTGCGCAAGCGATCACCGTGGCATTGGTCGAGCGTCCAAGCGTATCGAGGATCAGCACCAGCGGCGCAAACACCACGAGGTTATCGACCGCATTGGTGTGGGCGAAGTAGAGGCGTTGCGCCCAAGGCGATTGCGGCGTGTCCTTGGCAGAGGGATTGGCCATTGTCCCCATGAGACCGCGGACCTTGATACGATCCAGCATGTAGGGCACCCACAGGAGGCCCGTCAGGATGCAGGTCATCGTCAGCCAGAACAGTTCTTTGGACACGGGTCGCCTCCCATTCGATTCCTTAGCCGCAAGATCATATCGCGGCTGTTGGAGGTTACGATAGCCTAACCACAATGGGATGATGTCATATCCGGTAATTTTACACCATGGTATGCCGCCGCCCGATGAGGCTCGGACATATCGAGGGATGTATGCATTCGCGTCGGGGATTTTTAAGCGGGCTTGCTTGCGGCTGCGTGGCAATCGCCACGCCATTTGCAGCGACACCGGTTTTTGCTGAAGGGGCGCTGCCGAACACCAGTGTCAACGCCGATCAGGCGCTCGCCATGCTGAAGGAAGGCAATGCCGCCTTCATCAAGGGATCGTGTCAGGTGACGGGAGCGCCGGCTCGCATCAAGGAGCTTGCGAACGGACAGGCGCCTTTCGCCGTGATCGTCGGCTGTTCGGACTCGCGGACGCCTCCGGGCGAATTGTTCAACCGCGGTCTGGGCGAACTCTTCGTGACGCGCGTCGCCGGCAACACGGTGGATACGACGGGGCTCGGCTCGATCGAATATGGCGTCGGCGTGCTCGGTGCGCCGCTTGTCGTCGTGCTCGGTCACACGAAGTGTGGTGCGGTCGAAGCCGCCGTCAAGGTCGTCAAGGACAAGGCGACATTCCCCGGCGCGATCGGCAAGATGGTGGCGCCGATCGTTCCGGTCGTGCAAGGGCTAAAAGGTAAGGATGATCTCCTCAATCGCGCGACGCGTGCGAATGTGCAGCGTGTAGTCGCGCATTTGCGCCGTGCAAAGCCGATCATGTCCAAAGGCGTGAAGAGCGGCAAGGTCAAGGTCGTTGGCGCGATTTACAACATGGACAGCGGCGTCGTCGACTTCATGGCCGATGCCTGAGACTTTTCCGGCTTTGACGGAATCGAAGCCGGAACTTCCGCTTGTTGTTGTGATGCGTTTTCTTCACGCGAACCGGCGCCAACGGCGCTGGAAAACGCTCTGGTCGCGCTAGGATCGAACCCTCACGTAGCTTCCCGGCGCATCTTCGAGCGGCGGGAGTTTGCCGCCGCCGGGTTGACGGGCCCAGACACGCTCGTCGTTCTGCTGTCTGATCCAGTCGAGCCAATCCGGCCACCATGATCCGGGATGTTCGGTGGCCTTCTCCAGCCATGCATCGACATCGGAACCGAACGGATTAGGGCCGGTCCAGTATTGATATTTGTTCTTCGATACCGGATTGACCACGCCGGCGATGTGGCCCGAGCCTGAGAGCACAAAACGCACCGGCCCACCGAAGAACTGCGAGCCGAGCAGAACGGACTTGGCCGGTGCGATGTGGTCTTCGCGTGTTGCAAGATTGTAGATCGGGATCTTCACCTTCTTCAGATCAAGAGGAACATCGGCGACCGTCATCTTGCCGTTGGACAGCGCATTGTTGAGATAACAATTGCGCAGATAGAATGAGTGGTTGGCGGCGGGCATGCGCGTCGCGTCCGAATTCCAATAGAGGAGATCGAACGGGAAGGGCGCCTTGCCACGCAGATAGTTATTGACGACGTAAGGCCAGATCAGATCGTTCGAGCGCAGCAGATTGAAGGCCGTCGCCATCTGTTGGCCTTCAAGGAAGCCCACCGCCTGCATGCGCTTTTCAAGCGCGGCAAGCTGCTCTTCATCGACGAACACTTTCAGGTCGCCGGCATGGGTGAAATCGACCTGGGCGGCGAAGAAGGTGGCCGACTTGATCCGGGTGTCTTTCGTCGCTGCCATGTAAGCGAGCGTGACGGCGAGGAGGGTGCCGCCGACGCAATAGCCGACGCTGTGCACGTCGGTCTCGCCGGTGACCTGCTCGATGATGTCAAGCGCGACCAACGGGCCTCCGCGCATATATTCGGCGAAGCCTTTGTCCGCGTGCCGTTCGTCCGGATTGACCCAGGAGATCACGAAGACGGTGAGACCCTGATCGACGCACCATTTGATGTAGGATTTGTCCGGCGTCAGATCGAGCACATAGAACTTGTTGATCCATGGCGGCACGATCAACAACGGGGTCTTGAACACCGTCTCGGTCGACGGCGAATACTGAATGAGCTGCATCAGCTCGTTCTGGAAGATCACTTTGCCGGGCGTGAGGGCGAGATTGCGGCCGACCTCGAACATGGTCGCGTCGGATTGCCGGATCTTGAAATTGCCCTGCGGATCGATGTCCTCGGTCAACATCGTCATGCCGCGCACGAGATTGTCCGCGCTCGAAGCAAGAGTCTCGCGCAGCAATTCCGGATTCGTCAGGACGAAGTTCGACGGTGAGATCGCATTGGCGATCTGCTTCACATAGAACTCGGCTTTCATCCGGGTATGCGGATCCAGCGCATGGGCGTCGGTGACCAGCCGCTCGCTCCATTGCACGGTGAGCAGATAGAGCTGTTTCAGGAACAGGAAAAACTGGTTGCTGGTCCACTCAGGATCGGCGAAGCGCTTGTCCTTGGGATCGCCGACGGTTGCGGGGGGCACATCCTCGCCAGCCATCCGCCGCGCGGTATTGCCCCAGAGATCAAGATAGGCGCTGCCCAGCTTGGTCTGCAGTTCGGCGGCGCGCTTGGGATCAGTCAGCCAGTACTCCGCCACCTGGCCGAGGGTTTTGACTGCATCGGTAACTTGATCGGGAAGATCGGTTTTTCCGACACCTTCCTCGCGGGGTTTGAGATAGGCGGCGAGGGCCTTGCCGCCCTGTTCCATCAGGCGTGCCAGATTGTTAGCGAAGCGCTCGACGTCGACGCTTCCCGTTTCAGGCACGACCGGTTTGTCCGGCTGCTTATTCATCGTCCGTTTCACTCCCCAATCGCCACATGGCGCTGGAAGTCTCCTCCTGCAAGGTGACTGCCACGCAACGTCGCATGGCGATTCGGCTTCAATTAACCTGCCGTTTTCATATCCTTGCTTTGGTCATATTAGACCGTTACGCGCGCCATTTCCCGTATCACTTCAATGTTAAGTATGCTGCAACGCCCAATCAGCGCATCGGCAAGAAGCGCATCGGCAAGCCTCGGCCGCCCAGGAGTGTGGGCGGTGATTGCGCTATTGTCGCTCCTGCCCGCATGCTCGACGGCCCAGATCGACAACATCCCACACGTCGTCGGCGGCTTGCCGGAAGGGGCGCCGCAGCGGCCGGCCGAGGCGCCGGCCTACCCCGCCGTACATGATATGCCGGCTCCACGGGCCGCCTTGCTCGATGCCGAGCAGCAGAAGAAGCTCCACGATGAGCTGATCGCCACCCGGAACCGGCAGCCGAACCAGGCAAAGAACATCGCCGCGGACAAGAAACGGGCGGAGAAACAGGCGCAGAAAGAGGCCGAGGAGAAGAAGAACCCCAAGGCCAGGAAAAAGAGCCAGAAGCCGGCCAGTCAGCCGACCAGCCTGTTCGGGCAGAGGTAATTTGACGATCGGCGCCGAGACCGCTGGCGCAGGACAGAACCCATGATAAAAGCATGCTATTCGCTGGGCCGGCCGATGATAATCCCGAAGCCGGGACAGGGAGCCTCGCGGGTCTGAAGAGAGCTTTGGCGCCATGGAAGAATTTTATCGCGTTCGTCGTCTGCCTCCTTACGTGTTCGAGCAGGTGAATCGCGCCAAGGCCGCCGCCCGTAACGCCGGCGCTGACATCGTCGATCTCGGCATGGGCAACCCCGATTTGCCGGCCCCGCAGCACGTCTTGGACAAGCTCAAGGAAACGCTCGGCAAGGCGCGGACCGATCGCTATTCCGCGTCCAAAGGCATTGCCGGCTTGCGCCGCGCCCAAGCGGGCTACTACGCGCGCCGCTTCGGCGTGAAGCTCAATCCCGACACGCAAATTGTCGCGACGCTCGGGTCCAAGGAAGGTTTCGCCAACGTGGCGCAGGCGATCACCGCGCCGGGTGACGTCGTCCTCGTGCCCAACCCCAGCTATCCGATCCACGCCTTCGGCTTCCTGATGGCGGGCGGTGTGATTCGCTCGGTTCCGGCGGAGCCCAATCCGCAATTCTTTACCGCGCTCGAGCGCGCGCTGGTGCATTCGATCCCGAAGCCGATCGCGGTGATCGCCTGCTATCCGGCCAACCCGACCGCCTGCGTGGCGAGCCTCGATTTCTATAAGGACCTCGTCGCCTTCGCGAAGAAGCACGACATCTTCATTCTGTCCGATCTCGCTTATGCGGAAGTGTATTTCGACAACAATCCGCCGCCGTCGGTGCTGCAGGTGCCCGGCGCGATGGATGTGACCGTCGAGTTCACGTCGATGTCGAAGACCTTCTCGATGCCCGGCTGGCGCATGGGCTTTGCGGTTGGCAACGAACGCATCATCGCGGCTTTGGCCCGCGTGAAGTCCTATCTCGATTACGGCGCCTTCACGCCGGTGCAGGTGGCGGCCACGGCTGCGCTCAACGGTCCGGAGGACTGCATCCGCGAGATGCGCGAAATCTATCGCAAGCGTCGTGACGTCATGGTGGACAGCTTCGGTCGTGCTGGCTGGCAGATTCCGTCACCGTCGGCCTCGATGTTTGCGTGGGCGAAATTGCCGGAGCCGTTCCGCGAGATGGGCTCGATCGAATTCGCCAAGCTTCTGGTCGAGAAGGCGGAAGTCGCGGTCGCACCAGGCATTGGTTTCGGTGAGCATGGGGACGAGTATGTCCGCATCGCGCTGGTCGAGAACGAGCAGCGCATCCGGCAGGCCGCGCGCAATATCCGTCGGTTCCTGGAAACGGGAATAGACAACCTCCATAACGTCGTTCCGCTCGCCAACCGGCGCTAGTCGTCCTTTCATTTTTCGAGTTTGAACATGGTCGCGCCCCTGAAGGTGGGTCTTGCCGGCTTAGGTACTGTCGGCGCCTCGGTTATTCGGTTGATTGTTGATGGTGCGGATCAGTTGACCGCACGCTGCGGCCGGCCGATTGAAGTCGTTGCCGTCACAGCACGGAAGAAAGGGAAGGATCGCGGCGTCGATCTGTCCGGCATTCGGTGGGTTGACGATCCGGTCGAGCTTGCGCGCGATCCGGGCATCGACGTGTTCGTCGAGCTGATGGGCGGCGATGGCGATCCGGCCAAGGCTGCGGTCGAGGCCGCGCTTTCGGCGAAAAAGCCGGTCGTCACTGCCAACAAGGCCTTGCTGGCGCGTCATGGTCTTGCGCTCGCACAACTGGCTGAGGCCAACAATGTTGCGCTCAATTTCGAAGCTGCGGTGGCCGGCGGCATTCCGGTCATCAAGGCGTTGCGGGAGGGGCTTGCCGGCAATTCGTTTGCGCGCGTCTATGGCATCCTCAATGGCACCTGCAATTACATCCTGACCCGGATGGAGCAGGAAAAGCTGTCATTCGCCGACTGTCTGAAGGATGCGCAGCGTCTCGGTTATGCCGAAGCCGATCCGACCTTCGACGTCGAAGGCTTCGATACCGCGCAGAAGCTTGCGATCCTGGCGTCGATTGCGTTCGGCACCAAGGTCGATGCCGACGCGATTTATGTCGAAGGCATTTCGTCGATTGCGCCGGCCGATCTCATGGCCGCGGACGAACTTGGCTATCGCATCAAACTGCTCGGCGTTGCGATGAAGACCGACACCGGCATCGAGCAGCGCGTGCACCCGACCATGGTGCCAAAGGACTCCGCGATTGCGCAGGTGATGGGCGTCACCAATGCGGCGACACTTGATGCCGATGGTATTGCGCCGATCACGCTGGTTGGACCGGGGGCAGGAGGGCTCGCAACGGCGTCAGCGGTGGTTGCCGATATCGGTGACGTTGCCCGCGGCGCTCATGTGGCGCCGTTCGGCCGACCGACGGATAACCTTACCGTTGCCGGCAAGGCGCCGATGCAGAAACATGAGGGCGGTTATTACATTCGCCTGCTGGCGGTCGATAAGCCAGGTACCGCAGCGGCGATCGCGACCCGTCTTGCAGAGCAGCATATTTCGCTCGAATCCATTGTGCAGCGCCACCTTGGACCGCACGGCGGCCAGGACGCGAAAACTGCGACTGGCCCTGTTCCTGTCATTCTCATCACTTATGCGACAACTGAAGACGCGGTTCGCCGTGCTCTCGCTGCCGTGAAGGCGGATCAGGTGATTTCGGGCGAACCGCAATTGATCCGCATCGAAAAAAACCGATAGAACTCTGTCGTGCGATAGGCCGGCCTGACTTGGCCGGGGGAAAGGAAAGCAAGAATGGCATCGACGATTGCCGTACAACCGCATCAGATGCTCGAGCGGGTGTTGTCGCTCGAAATCGTGCGCGTTACCGAACGCGCAGCGGTGTCGGCCGCCCGGCTGCGTGGCCACGGTAAGGACAAGGCTTCCGACCAGGCGGCTGTCGATGCCATGCGCCGCGAGTTGAACAAGCTGCCGATCGAGGGAACGGTTGTCATCGGCGAGGGCGAGCTTGATGAGGCGCCGATGCTGTTCATTGGCGAGCAGGTTGGCACCAAGAGCGGCTTCAAGGTCGATATCGCTGTCGATCCGCTGGAAGGGACAACGCTGTGCGCCAAGAACATGCCGGGCGCGATCGCGACACTGGCGATGGCCGATGCCGGTACGCTGCTCCATGCTCCCGACTGCTACATGGAAAAGATCGCGATTGGCCCCGGCTATCCGAAAGGCACGATTGATCTCGATGCGCCGGCCGATGAAAACATCAACAACCTCGCCAAGGCCAAGGGCGTGAAGCCGTCGGAGATTACGGCGATCCTGCTCGACCGGCCGCGGCACGCCGACATCATCGCTGCCGTTCGCAAGACCGGCGCGGCGGTCAGCTTGATCTCGGACGGCGACGTCGCGGGTGTCATTCACTGCGCCGAGCCGAAGACCGGTATCGATATCTATCTCGGCATCGGCGGCGCGCCGGAAGGCGTGCTTGCGGCGGCCGCGCTCCGCTGCATCGGCGGTCAGATGCAATGCCGTCTGGTGATCGATTCCGAAGCGCTCCGCGAGCGCACATTGAAGATGGGCATCAGTGACCCGAAGAAGAAATACGAGATCGAGGACATGGTGAAAGGCGACTGCCTGTTCGCCGCTACCGGTGTCACCACGGGTCCGATGCTGACCGGCGTGAAGTTCGGCAAGAACATTATCGAGACCGAGACGGTGGTGATGCGCTCGGCGACCGGCACTGTGCGATACATCCGCGCCGAACATCGCCAGCTCGACAAATTCCATCTCGATTAGCAGCCCGGCGTTAACGCAGATCGCCATGCGGTACGATCGAGCGCTTGCGTTAGTCGCGCAAGCGCCGCATCGTGCTTGGGCACTGGATGCCGGGCAATCCTGAGGGGGTATCACGCGATGACGGAACGCCAAGGCGCCATTGTCCTGATACTTGTCGCATCCGCGCTCCATCTCGGGCTTGCCTGGATTACGCCTGCGGGATCGACCGCGATTGTGATCGGCGCATTCGGCTTGATCTATCTTGGCGTAGCCGCCGCGCTTGGCCTCACAAGTAATCCCGGCATTTGGCTTGGGCGAACAATGCCTGCAATCGGCGCTGTGGTTGCGCTCGGTGGCGTCGTTACAGGGCAGCAGCCGGCTTTTCCCTGGATGGTGCCGCTGGTCATCCTTGATTTCATCATCCTATGGCTCTGCTGGAGCCGAATGAACGTCGCGTCCACGTGAAATAGACGCCAGGGATTTCGTGGTTCGGTGGTATTTGCGGCCGACGGAGCTCTGCGCGCTCTCCCAATTGCTCTCGCAACAACGCTTGAAACAAGTTCACATCAAAATCGAGCCGAATTGCTGATTTCGATCATCGGCACGTTTCACCACGCGATCCGATTCCAATATGAATACGTGATCCTCTCATTATTTGTTTCCCCACCCCCGCGACAAGATCAGCCGGTGTGACAGATCGACGAGTCACATAGGATTTCGATGATTTTAAAAATGGAGAATATACGAGTGAGGAAGCAAGCTGACGAAGCAGACGGCCGAGCGAACGATTTCAGATCAGAAGACACGACCGGTACGCCGACAGCCGCGGCTGACAAGATTCTCAGCCGAAGAAACGTGCTGCTGGCGGGATCGGCCCTCGCGGCCGCTACGGCGCTCTATACGGAAAGTCTGCCGCGCTCAGCACAGGCCCAGCCGCAGCCGAAAACGGGTGGTGGCGGCAGCAAACCGAACATTCTCTTCATCATGGGCGACGATATCGGCTGGTTCAACATCGGCGCTTATCATCGCGGCATGATGGCGGGCAGGACGCCCCATCTCGACAAGCTCGCCGCCGAAGGCACCACCTTCACCGACTATTACGCCGAAGCGAGTTGCACCGCGGGCCGCGCCAGTTTCATCACCGGCGAGTTGCCGATCAGAACCGGCCTCACCACGGTCGGGCAGGCGGGTTCGACGGTCGGCTTGCCCGCGCAGGCGCCGACCATCGCCACGGTGCTTAAGTCGATGGGATATGCGACAGGCCAGTTCGGCAAGAATCACCTCGGCGATCGCAACGAGTTTCTGCCGACAGTGCACGGCTTCGACGAGTTCTGGGGCTATCTCTACCATCTCGACGCGATGGAGGATCCATTCCACCGCAACTATCCGCAAAACCTCAAGGACAAGCTCGGTCCACGAAACCTGCTGCATAGTCTGGCGAGCGACGTGGACGATCAGACCGTGGATCCGCGCTGGGGTAAGGTCGGCAAGCAGAAGATCACCGACGAAGGGCCGCTCCCGCCGCATCCCACGCCCGGCATCAAATACGACATGGAGACGGTCGATTCAGTCGTCCTTGATAGGACCAAGGGCTTCATCGACAAGGCCAAGGCGGACGGCAAGCCGTTCTTCGTATGGATGAACCCGACGCGCATGCACGTCGTCACTCACCTCTCCGAAAAGTATGACCGCATGCGCACGGCCGAGAATGGCTGGTCCATTCAGGAAGCGGGGATGGCGCAGCTCGACGATATTGTCGGCGACGTCTTGCAGCATCTCAAGGACCAGGGTCTCGCCGACAACACCATCGTCGTGTTCACGACCGACAACGGTACTCAGAACTTCACCTGGCCGGACGGCGGACAGACGCCGTTCGCCGGCGGCAAGGGCACTGCAATGGAAGGTGGGTTCCGCGTGCCCTGTATCCTGCGTTGGCCCGGCAAGGTGCCAACCGGCAAGATCGAAAATGGGATCATGTCCGGACTCGACTGGTTCCCGACCTTTGTCGCCGCAGCCGGCAATGCGAACATCGTCAACGAATTCAAGGCAGGCAAAAAGGTCGGTGACAGGAGCTACAAGGTTCATCTCGACGGTTACAATCAGCTCGACTTCATTACCGGCAAGGGGACGTCCAGCCGTAATGAAGTCTTCTACTTCACCGAGGCGACGCTCGGTGCAGTCCGCATCAATGACTACAAATACCGTTTCATCGACCAGCCCGGCGGCTGGACCGGAAATACGGTGCACCTTGACTTTCCGAACCTGACCAATCTCCGTCTCGATCCCTTCGAGCGCACGAGCACGCCGCAACAGTCGATGTATCAGGCGAACTGGTACATGTACGAGTTCTGGCGCTTCACCTTTGTGCAGCAGGAGGTGGCGAAGTTTGGTGAAAGCTTCGTTGCCTATCCGCCGATGCAGAAGCCTGCATCCTTCAATCTCGAGGCGGTCAAGGGGCAGATTGTCAAGGCGATCCAGGCGCGACAAGGCTAGGCGCCCGGCGTTCGCCGGTGAGTTGATTGCTGCATTGTTGGCTCATGGTGGGCAAATCCCTCATGGGCCAACGCGTGCCATTGAAACGACCCTATGTCCCGTATCGCATGGCAGGCACCGCCTCCGTGCGGCTTTGCAGACCGCGAAATGCGGGCGATAATCGCAAGCGATTGCGAGGGTCAGCCGAGGGGAGGGGCACATGCCGCGCGATATCTATCTAGTCGGCAGTGTTCCTCTAGCCAGCGCGTGCGAGGTATTCGAGACGGTCAGTGCGGCGCTCGGGCCGCGCCTCAAGCGCATTCCTGACGGAGAAACCGGAGAGCGCATCAACTGGGTGTTCTGGCAGGAAGCGCTGTTTGCCAAGCATCCGGCGTTCGAGCGTTCCGACAAGGATTTCCAGCTTCACGCCACCAGCGGCCTGTCGCGACGCTATCGGCTGAAGCCGGGCGTCTCCATTCGCGACGTCCAATTCGACAATCTGTTCTATGCCGATGTCGCGATTGAATCCTATCGCACCTTCGCCGCGTTGAAGCAGGAAGGAAAGATCGCGCCGGAAACGAAATTCCAGGTCGATCTCGTTCCTGCGCATTCCGTGATCTGGCTGTTCGTCGACGAAGACCTGCATGAGGCGGTCGATCCGCTCTACAACGCTGCCGTCAAGCGCGAGATCGATAAGCTTGCTACGGAAATCCCGCACGATCAGCTTGCCATACAGCTCGATGTCGCATCGGCCGTGTTTGCACGGCTGGAGCGCGGCGATGTCTCGGTTTACGGCCGCACCAAAGAGGACATGCAAGACACGTTCAGCCGCATCCTGCTCGATCTCGGCAATCATGCGCCGAAGGACATCGATCTGCTCTATCACTTCTGTTACGGCGATGCCGGTCATCGCCACGTGGTCGAACCAACCGATATGGACGACATGGTCGAGCTGGCCAATCGCCTGTCGGCGGGCATCACGCGCACAATCGAACTCATTCACATGCCGGTGCCACGCGACCGGTCGGATGACGCCTATTTCGAACCGCTAAGGCGATTGAAGCTGCGTCCGGAAACGCAGCTATGCCTTGGTCTCGTGCACTACACCGATGGCATTGACGGCACGCGCAAGCGGCTCACCACGGCTGAGAAGTTTGTGCGCGACTTTGCGATCGGCACGGAATGCGGCTTCGGCCGCCGTGATCCGACGACGATTCCCGAATTGCTCCGCATCCACTCTCAGGCTGCTGCCCGATGACATCATCTGATCTTGTTATCCGGCCGTTGCAATCGGATGAGCGAGCGTCGTGGGAGCCACTCTGGCAGGCCTATCTGACATTCTACGAGTCATCGGTGCCACCGGAGACAACAGACGTGTTGTGGACACGGCTGCACGATGGGACAGAGCCGATGTTTGTGCTCGGAGCCTTCGATAATGGGCGGCTGATCGGTATTGTGCACTACCTGTTTCATCGCTCCACCTGGACCATCGGCGACTATTGCTATCTGCAGGACCTCTATGTGTCGAAGGAGGCGCGTGGCCTCGGCGCCGGTCGTGCGTTGATCGAAGCCGTGGAGCACGCAGCACGGGAGAAGGGCGCCAGTCGCGTCTATTGGCTGACCAAGGAAGACAATCACACCGCCCGCGCGCTCTATGACAAACTGGCGGATCGCTCCGGATTCATCCAATATCGCAAGCTGTTCTGAAATCCAGCGAGTCTCCAAAGTTCCAATGTCCGTTCCCACCAAAGCCCTGGCCATGCCGGAGGCGCAGCAGCGCTTCTTTCTCGGCGTCGAGACATCGGCGCGCGGCCGCACCTGGCGGGACCGGCTGGATGCCCGCGGCAATGCGCGCGCGCTGGCGATCACGCAGCAGCATGGCGTGCCGGAGATGCTTGCGCGCATTCTCGCCGGTCGTGGTGTGGAAGCAGCCGAGGCGCAGAGTTTTCTCGATCCCACCATCAAGCAGTTGATGCCCGATCCCGACACGCTGACGGCCATGCCGCAAGCGGCGGCACGGATCGCCGATGCCATCCTGCGCGGCGAGAATGTCGCGATCTTCGGGGATTACGATGTCGACGGCGCAACGGCGTCAGCGCTGCTCGCGCGCTATCTGCGGCATTGCGGTCTGTCACCGATCATCCACATTCCGGATCGCGTGTTCGAAGGCTATGGCCCGAACGTCGATGCGATCCGCTCGCTCGCCAATCGCGGATCGAGATTGTTGATCACGGTCGATTGCGGCACGACCTCGATCGAGCCGCTGGCTGAGGCCAACAAGCTCGGTCTCGATGTGGTCGTCATCGATCATCATCAATGCGATGAACATTTGCCGCAAGCGGTGGCGGTGGTGAATCCGAACCGGCTCGACGATCTGTCCGGTCTTGGTCATCTTGCTGCGGTCGGGCTTGTGTTCATGACGCTCGTCGCCGTGAACCGCGAATTGCGCCGCCGCGGTTTCTTTAATGAGCGCCGCGAACCTGACCTTCTGTCATCGCTCGATCTTGTTGCGCTTGGCACCATTGCCGATGTCGTGCCACTGAAAGGATTGAATCGCGCCTTCGTGTCGAAGGGGCTCGTATCATTGCGCCGACGGGAGAATGTCGGGCTCACCGCGCTGATGGACGCGGCACGGCTCGACGGACCGCCGGAACCGTATCATCTCGGCTTTCTGCTCGGGCCACGCATCAATGCCGGCGGGCGCATTGGCCGCGCCGATCTCGGCGCCAATCTCCTGCTGGAAGAAGATCCGACGGAAGCGGGACGCATCGCTGCCGAACTCGACCGGCTCAATCGCGAGCGGCAAACGATGGAGCAGCACATGCTCGCCGAGGCCGAGGCTGAGGCGCTTGCGGCGCTGGGCCTGGAAGAGAAGGGCGCCGTCGTCGTCACCGCGTCGAAGGGCTGGCATCCGGGCATTGTTGGCCTTGTCGCCGCACGACTGAAAGAGAAGTTCGGCCGGCCTGCCTTTGCAATCGCGCTCGAGCCGGGCGGCACCGGCACGGGATCGGGACGTTCGATTGCCGGCGTCGATCTGGGCCGTGCAGTGCGCCAGGCGGTGGCAGATGGTTTGCTGCTGAAGGGCGGCGGGCATGCGATGGCCGCGGGCGTCACACTGCGCAAGGACCGATTGGCGGACTTTCGTGCCTATCTGGAGTCGTCGTTGACGAACGCGGTGGAGGAGGCTCGCCGCGATCAAGCGCTGCTGATCGACGGGGCCTTGAGTGCTGCTGCGGCAACGGTGGAATTCTGCACGAGCATCCGGCGGGCCGGCCCATTCGGCGCAGGCAATCCCGATCCGGTGTTTGTCCTGCCGGCACACACGGTCGCGTTCGCCGATGTGGTGGGGCAACACCACATCCGTACGCGCCTGCGGGCGCCCGATGGCGCGATCATGAACGCGATTGCGTTCCGCTCTGTGAACACCGATCTCGGACGCGCGCTGATGGAAGGCCGGGGGCAGGCGATCCACGCTGCAGGGCAACTGTCGGTCGATCGCTGGCAAGGCAATGAGCGCGTGCAGATGCGACTGATCGATGTGGCGTCAGCGGACCGTATTGGCTAAGACACCCCGCATAAATCACGGGGAAACACGCTCGAAATGTCCAAGCTCAATCTTTCGATCGCCATTGGCGATTACGACCGCAATCGTCCTTTGATCGACGGCGCCGTGCAGATGGATGGCGTCGATCCTGTGTTCATGACGCTGTCGCCGGAGGAGATTTTCTTTCGCGCCTTCCGCACGGCCGATTTCGACATCTGCGAATTGTCGTTGTCGAGTTCGACGGTGAAGGTCTCTGATGGTAACTTCCCCTATGTCGGCATTCCGGCCTTTCTGTCGCGCTGCTTCCGCCACACCTCGCTTTATGTGCGGACCGACCGCATCAAGAAGCCTGAGGACCTCAAAGGCAAGCGCATCGGCCTGCCGGAATATCAGCTCACCGCTATGGTTTGGGCACGCGCGTTGCTGGAGGACGAGTTTGGCGTGAAGCCATCGGACGTGACCTGGGTGCGTGGCGGCATCGCCGAGCCGGGCCGTCCGGAAAAAATCAAACTCAATCTGCCGAAGGATGTGACGCTCGAAAACGCGCCGGAAGGCAAGACGATTTCGGGTATGCTGGCTTCGGGTGAGATTGATGCCTTCATGGCGCCGCGCGCGCCGGCGCTGCCAGCGGATACGCCGAATGTCGGCTGGCTGTTTCCCGATCCGATCGCCGCGGCAAAAGACTATTACAAGCGCACCAAGATCTTCCCGATCATGCACATGGTCGGTGTACGGCGCGAACTTGCGGAGAAGCATCCGTGGCTGCCGGCCGCTGCGCTCAAGGCCTTCGAACAGTCAAAGGCCAAGGCTATCGCGCATCTGAGCGAGCCGTCGGCGACCAAGGTGACGCTGCCTTTCGCCGAGGAACGGGTGATGGAAGCCAAAGAGCTGATGGGCGAGGATTACTGGTCCTACGGCGTGCCGGCCAACCGGCATGTGCTGGACACGTTCTTCCGTCACCATCACGCGCAGGGTCTGTCATCGAAACTGGTGACGGTGGAGGACCTGTTCCATCCGTCGACGCTGGAAAGCGTGAAGATCTGACGCTGTCATTCCGGGGCGCTCGCAAAGCGAGCGAGCCCGGAATCCATAGT
>JAFAFP010000169.1 GCA_023423415.1 Pseudomonadota bacterium
CGTGTCAGGCGGGCAATGGCGTCAGCCGCCGCCCCTTGTGCAGATCCTTCCGCGCATGGAGGAGGGTGATATAGGAGAGGCGCAACGCAACGATCGCTCTCATTCGACCGGCGACATAACCCTTCCGGATCTCCGAGGCCGCTCTCAGTCGACTGAAGGCGGAAATGATGTGGGGTGCGCCAGCCCTCCAGCCGTCATCGATATACGATTGTCTGAATGCGGGTCCGCATGTTGCCTTTCGGCGCTGTGCTGGTGATGGCTTTGCCATGTCTGTCTCCATCCGTTCAGGAAACCGCCTCGCACGAGGCGGAAACCGGAGCGGACGTGTCAGGCGGCTTCAAGAAGCGCGTCGTCGTTCGCCTTCATGCGCGCCTGTTCGTGCAGGCGGTCGATATCGGCAATCGGGAAATAGAGGTTCAGCTGCTCGCGGGTGCAGCCTTCACCGAAGCGGCGCATCGCGGCGGCCATCGCTTCGATCTTTTCATTGTCATTCATCACACTGACGTTCATGTCGGTCTCCATCCGTTGAAGGGGAGACCGGACGGCATCGAGGCGAGGGGGAAGGGTGCCGTCCGGTCTTTGTCCGGGCCATGTGGTTTGCTCGGATGTCCAGATGTTAAGCACGGCTTTAAAGAGAATGCAAGCGATACTTTAAAACGACGGCGCGCGAAAAATGATTCGACAAGCGAATTAAAAGAATCAAATATAAGAACGTAAGAAGAACAAACAGGAGAAAGCAGGGATGAGTGGGGTAGCCGAGCCGACGTTGATGCAGGTGGTTTCGCTGTCGATTGAATGCGCCGATTGCGGTCGTTTGCGCTGGCGAAAGCCCCAGGAGCTGTATCGCTTTCGCGGTATCAACCCCTCTACGCCGCTCTCCAAAATCGGAGAGAGGCTGTCTTGCTCAAGTTGTGTTGATGCTGGAGCTCAAGGTAAAAACATCGTTGTGCAGGCAGCGTTCTCTTTTGAGCTAGATCGCGAAAGGGCTGCTGCTTGGAGGCTCAAAAGCCAAGAAGTTCGCGTAGCGGGATGATGCGCCACATGTTTTTGATCTCATAACGGTCGAATTCAAGGTCTTTCGGTGGGTTGTATTGTTCACAAACAATAGTGCTTTTCGCCCGGCTCTTTAGTTTTTTAACGTACGCTTTTCCAGCTGGCTCGCCGTCTGTAGGGAACAACTCTACTACCACATGATCGCCAGGTACTGCGTCTCGCCCGCCGCAATATATGAGTTCTCCTGGATCATATCGAGGTACCATACTGTCGCTAAGTATGTGTAGAGCAAAGACTTTGCGTAAATTTGCGATGCCAGGCGGGCGCCTGACGTACCCCGCCACCTCGCCATTAAGTGTGAAATCGCCATCATCGCCACCTACGGCTACGCCAAGAACCTCAACGTCCATTGGTCCCTGAGGAGCGGGGCCGGCGTCACTGACAATTTCAGCGTCGCCCAAATCATCTTCGCTGTCGAGATATCGCAGCTCTCCCCGCGATAGCGCGAGCGGATCAATTTTCAGATACTCGGCAATGGCCTGAAGGTTTTCCATCGAGAGCACGTTTGCGCCGCGCTCCCAGTTCCCAACCGCACCTGTTGAGACCTTTGCTGCAGCGGCGAGTTGGCGCATGACAAGACCTCTCCGCTTTCGCGCAGTCTGTATGGCTCGGCCAATTTTTTTGGGAAGTGCATCTTGTTCCATGTCTTGGATGAAAGGCAAACTTTCATCTGGCGTCCATTTAAGTATCGCTTGCATAGAATTTAAAGCTGTGCTTTTAGTCTCGTCCATGGAACAGAACCCCAACTCACTCGGATTGGAAGCCGTGAAGCAGCACGCTGGTGGCGCTAGCGCTGTGTCCCGGATCGTAGGTGTGACACCTCAGGCCGTGGCGCAATGGAAAGCGATTCCACCGGAATACGTGCTCCGACTTGAGAAGGCGTTCGGGGTATCCAGACATGTTCAGAGGCCTGACGTGTTCGGGCCTTCCGATATCGAGGCTGCGGAATGATGGCGCTCCAGTTTTTCCGCAGCGTAGGGAAGCGGTCATCCCGCGTGGTTCATACCCACGATGTCGCAGGTTCGAATCTTGCCGCTGTAACCAATCCCGGCGCTTTCCTGGCAGAGCGCGCACGGGAAACCGGACGGAAGAGGCTTCGCACGCCTGCGGACCCTTCCGTCCGGATCGCCTTTCCTGTTGCGCGAGGGTTCTTCCTTTCCTCTCGGCGCACCCGCCGTGACGCTTTTCCTCCGAGCTCCGGCGGCCCATTCCCTTCGTTGTCATCATCCTTGTCTCTCCTACTGGCGTCGCCGCTGATGTGGCGCGGCTGTGGTTGAACTGATGAGCAACGAATAGGCCGCGCCCGCGCGGGCTTCACCGAATCCTTTTCCGATTTTCTTTCCTTGACGCGTTTTCAGGGGTGTTTTCGTGCGCACTATTTCCGAAGAAGAAATCCGCAGCCTGAAGGGCGCAACCGAAGCCAGCTACAAGCTGGGCGGCGGCGTGACCGACTTCCCGCTGCTCACTCGCGTGAATGTATCGACGTTGTCGAAGTACGCGAGCTTCAACGAGGAAAACGGCGAAGCCCTCATTCCGGTTGACGTCGCGATCGAGGCGGACCGCCGCGCGAAAAGTCCTGTCATCGTTGGCGCCATGGCGCGCAAGCTCGGCTTCAAGCTAGTCGTCGATGACGAGCTGCAGCCAGAGGCACGACCCATCAACGAAGAAGACATGATGGACCTGATGTCGGAATTTGCTGACGTCATCAAGGTTGTTCAGGAGGCGAAGCAGACCGGCACGCTCGGCACTGCCGCCGTGACCAAGCGCATCACCAAGGAAGTCCACGAGCTTATCCGTGAACTGAAAGAGTTGATGGTGAACGCACCGCAGAGGCCTGACCGATGAGCCTCTGCATGGCCGAAACAAGCCGTTCCAAACTCGTCAAGGAAGCCCGCGCCGCGCGGGTTTTGGAGTTTTGGCGCGCCGGCCGATCCACCCACGAAATCGCAACGGAACTGGGCCTCGATGAGATCGAGGTCTGCCGCATTGTCGAGGAGGCAGGACATTGAAAACCAGTGAAAGCGCTCTGACCCTAACGCCGATATCGGACACCGCGCGCGCTATGCTGCGCGAAGTTCGCGCAGCTGGTGGCAAGTGTTCGATCCGCGCCTCGTTTCAGGCTCGCGCTCTGGCGGCTGAGCTGAAAAAGGCTGGATACGTCCAGATCGACCAGAGCGGCCATGATCTTCGGCTGACCGGAATGGGGCAGGCGTACCTTGATCGACTGATGAGGGCGCACTGATGGAGTTGTTCGACGCGCTTCCGCCCCAGATCCGCACCGCAATCAATGATGCCGGTTTCGAGTTCGCGCCACGTTTCGCCGTTCGCCTGCTTGGACGCGGCGTCTCGGTTGAGCGCGCCGCCGAAATCATCCGCGAGACCGACGTGCGCCTGATGCGCAAAGGCGGTGCGGCATGAATGCGCAGCGTCTCCAGATGCCGGGTGATGTCGGCCTCAACATCGTATCTGTCGCATTGCGCGACGGGGAGTTTCGGTGCCAGACGACGCAGGAAGTGCGAGCGGCATGTGCAGCGATGGCCCACCGTTACCTGACGCGCGATCCCAAAGACGGCAATCTCTTTCGCCCTGGTGACCGCGCCGCCGCTGTCATCGAGCGGGCGCGGACAGAGGGTAGGCTACCGGAAGAAAACCTGAGCCGCGTTGTCGTGACGGGGCCATACCAGCTCCTGCCGCCGCTCTCGGATGACGACTTCAAGGCGCTCTATGACGATATCGCAGCGCACGGCGTCAAGGTGCCGGTCGAGTATGACGAGGCTGGCGAAATCCTCGACGGTCACCACCGCGTTGCCATCTGCAAAATGCTCGGAATTACCGACTGGCCACGGTTCGTGCGCAAGCAGCTGTCGGAAGAAGGTAAGCGTTCGTTCGCACGGTCCCTCAATTTCGCGCGGCGCCATCTTTCGGGCGCACAGCGGCAGGCGATCATTCAGGAGCATCTGAAGGATGCGCCGACCGCGTCAAACCGCGCCATCGCCGCGCAGCTTGGCGTTGATCACAAGACGGTATCTGCTGCGCGTCGCCGTCTGGTTGATGGTGGGGAAATTCCCCACCAGATAACAATTGTCGGTCGCGATGGCGTTGCCCAGCCAGCAGTAAAGCCGATCCGCACGATGTTCCTGCCGGAGCCATCGAATTTTCCAGAGCTAAAGAAGGTCGCCAAAGCCAAGCGTGCGGAGGATCAAAAGATCCGGCACGCCGTCCGTACCGATCTCGCCGTCCAGATCGCGGCGCGTCAGAACGTTGCGCCGTGGTGGCAGGGCGTTGGGCAGGACGAGGGCAGGGCGTTTCCGATCATCTATGCGGATCCGCCGTGGCGCTTTAAAACCTATTCCGAGGTGACCGGCGGCGAGAAGAGCGCCGAAAACCATTATCCGACGATGTCCACCGACGACATTCTGTCGCTCGGTTGTCCCGGCGCCCATTGCTCGGCGCTGTTCATGTGGGTGACGGATCTCGCCAACGGCGTGGAAGCGCTGAAGCGCTGGGGTTACGCCTACAAGAGCTTCTGGGGCTGGAGGAAAGTCTATCCCGGCGAACAGACCGGGACCGGCTATTGGAGCTTCGACAACCTCGAACTTCTTCTGATCGGCACGCGCGGCGATTTCCCTGCGCCCATTCCCGGCACGCAGCCCATCAAGTGCACCGACCATCCTGTCGGCCGCCACAGTGAAAAACCGGTGTGGTTCGCTGAACAGATCGACCGGCTTTATCCGACCATGCCCAAACTCGAAATGTTCCAGCGCCGCGAAAGCCTCGCGGAGGGCGACGTGCGCCTGAATGGAAAGTGGGAGTTTTGGGGAAATCAGGCAGGCGCGCCGGAAGGCGGTGCGGCATGAACGCTTACGCCGGAAATCTCTTTGACCTTCGCCATTCTGTCGCGGTGCCCGCGTTGGGTCCGCATGGGCCTTACATCATCGACAGTTTCGCTGGCGGCGGTGGCGCGTCGACCGGAATCGAGCAGGCTCTTGGCCGCTCTCCCGATTATGCCATCAACCACAACGCGGCGGCTTTGGCGCTGCATGAGGCAAATCACCCCGAGACCATCCACCTCTCGGAAAACGTCTACAAGATTGATCCTCTCGATCACCTGCGCGGCAAGCATATCGGCCTCGCCTGGTTCTCCCCTGATTGCAAGCATTTCAGCAAAGCGAAGGGCGGCAAGCCAGTTGAGCGCAATATTCGCGACCTGTGCTGGATCATTCCCGGCTGGATCGAACGTATCCAGCAGAGCGGCGGCAAGGTGGACGTCGTCATCATGGAGAATGTCGAGGAGTTTAAGGACTACGGCCCGCTGATTCAAACCGAGAAGGGTTTGCGGCCCGATCCGGAGCGCAAAGGCCAGACCTACCAAAAGTGGTGCAAGAAGCTGCGCCAGCTCGGCGCGAAAATGGAAAGCCGCGAGATCCGTGGACGTGATTATGGTGCCACGACCATCCGCAAGCGCCTCTTCGTCATCATGCGTTTCGACGGCCAGCCAATTGTTTGGCCAGAGAAGACGCATGGTGCGCCAGATGATGCCGACGTTATCGCCGGGCGTAAGCTTCCGTGGCCGATCATGGCCGATGAAATTGATTGGAGCCTGCCGTGCCCTTCGATCTTCGATACGTCTGCCGAGATCTGGGAGAAGTTCGGAGTTCGGTCGGTGCGGCCGATCGCCGATGCCTCACAGGCTCGCGTCGCGCGTGGGTTTGATCGGTTCGTCCTCAAGGCAAAGCGGCCTTTCCTAGTCAATCTGACTCATGGCGGACGGATCGAAGATCTCGACGACAGCCTGAAGACAATTACGGGCGCACATCGAGGCGAAAAGGCGCTCATTTCCCCGTCCATCCAGCGGTTCAATACCGGGGCGACCGGCGTTGCTATGGACGATCAGCTGCCGACGATCACGGCGAACAGCTACATCAAGCGTCCAGGCGGTGCGGCACCTCTCGGGCTGCTGGCGCCGGTTCTGACCTATGCTCAGCAGGGTGGCGCTTGCCGCTCTGTGGGCGGACAGTCGCATACCATCACGGCCAGCAAGAAAGATCAGAACTCAGTTCTCGTCGGCTACATGGCTCAGGCCAACAATGACAGCCGGCGCCTCGGTGGCGTCAATCCGGGCCGACCGCTTGATGAGGCACTGTCGACCGTGACCCAGACCGGCAGTCAGCAGCAACTGGTCTCCGCCTATATTGCGCGCGATTTCGGAACCTCGACAGGTCACAGCGTAACGGAGCCGTCCGCTACCATCATGCCGGAAGGGCAGGGCAAGAGCCGTCTCATCATGCCTTATCTGCAATCATACTACGGGACCGGCGAGGGTGCCCGCGAGGATGACGCATGTCGCACGATCACGACGCGTGACCGCTTCGGACACATTGAAGCGACCGTGGATGTCCCACCCTTCACTGAAGCGCAGGCCGCTCGGGCACGGCAGGTTGCGGACTTCCTACGGGCGCATGGTGTCTGGGATGAGCGCGAGTTCGTCACCATTGAAATCGACGGCGTGGTGTTCGTCGTTGTCGATATTGGTATGCGCATGCTCTCGCCGCGAGAGCTTTTCAACGCCCAGGGATTCCCGCGTCAATATCAGATCGATGGGTACTTTGATCGGTCACAGGGCGATGCGCCGGTATGGGTCGCGTTCTCGAAGGAAGTGCAGGTTTCCTGCGTCGGCAATAGTGTTTGTCCGCCGGTAGCGAAGGCGCTGGTCGCTGCGAACTGCGGCCACCTTGCAGTCACAGCGGTGGCAGCATGACGATGCGCGAGCAGGAAATACGCGACCGCGAAAAGGCCCGTGTCGCGCGGCTGGAAGATATCGTCGGACGCTGCAAGGGCGACAAGTGGCGTTTCGATACGGATGGCGACCAGACGCATATCATCGCTCGGCGGTCTACAGGCGAGAGCGTCATCCTTGGCACGCTGTACGCGGACGCCCTGCCGGATGAAGTCGAACTCCTGACCGGCGCATTGGAGAACACCGCCCTTTTCTTGAAGCTGCGACAGCGAGCCATCCTTGCTTTCAGGAGCGGCCAAAGCGCGCCGCCGGATCAACAGCCAGCAACGCGCCTGCGTGACGGTGACTTCGCCGCGAACGCCGCCATCCTTTGTGCGGAACCGCTCTTTCATCGCTTTCTGGAGCGCCGACAGCATCCCGCCGAGGCGCGGGCCATCCACAACAAGGAACATGCCGACACGGTCCTAAAAACCCTGATCGGCATCACCAGCAAGACGCAACTCAATCGTGAGGAACGGGCGCAGGCGGCGTTTATCGACCTGCGCACAGACTTCGAAAACTGGAAAGGGGGCCGGTCATGACGGGGATGTCGCCGGTTATCGAACAGCTACAGGATTGCAGGACGGATGCGGAGCGGGCACGGTGGCTGCTCAACATCCCGACATTCATCTTCTATCGCGATCAGACGGCCATTTACCGCGTGCTGCGCCAGGTTGGTTTCGTTCGCGGCGAGCAACTCGTCGATCTTGAGATTTCGGCGCTAGTAACGGTGCGGGACCGCTTCGGGCGACTGCCGACCGACGTTCAGGACATGCTGAACGGCGCCAGGACGTTCATGGAGACGCTGGCGCGGAAAGGCGGTGTGAAATGAGCAACGCACGGTTCTCAATCATACCCGCATGGATCGTCACGGACCCTCGCCTTAAGGGCATTGACCTGAAGGTGCTGTGCCTCTTGGGGAGCTTCACCAATGCAGAAGGCTGGTGCCGTCGCAGTCAGGTTAAGATGGCAGATGAGCTCAACTGTGGCCGTTCCACGGTGCAGGGCTCGCTCAATCGGCTTTATGAAATCGGCGTTGTGGAAAAACGGATCGTTGAAAGCCGCGATGGTCGCGACTCCGCACACTACTATCGAGTCATCCATGACAGGGACGTTTCGAGCGATGCGATTGCTGCATGGCAAGCCGCTGCGATCGAGGAAAATGATCCTAACTCAGACGCCAATGCAGACGCACCCCCTGCCACTATATCGGCAGGGGGTGCCGCCTCTGGGATGGCACCCCCTGCCATCTCTGGACCGGCACCTATTAACGATACATCTCTAACGAACAATCTTAACGATCGAGAGAGAGCGCCTGCGCGCGGCAGTATGGGAGATGAGGAAGAAAATCCGAAAGCCGTGGAAGCTGCGTTCAAGCGGTTCTTCATCGGTTGGAAAACGGCGATCAGCGACAGCGAGCCGGAAGCTCGGAAGGAATGGCTGTCGCTTTCGTCTGATGAGCGTGGGTTGGCGCTGGAGCATTCGGAGGCGTATCAGGCTGCAGCGCTGTCGATCGGCCGGAAACACCTTTGCTCGGCGGCAAAGTACCTAAAGGAACAGCGCTGGACGAAGCTCTCGCAGCCCAAGCCGGTATCTCCTCAGGCCGAAAGCTCAGAAACATTCACGGTGTTCTCGCGAGCTGGTCGCGCCATGCTGATGTCAAAGCTGCTCCAGCCTATTCGGGCGTTGTCGCTCACACCGCTTGAACAGAATATCGTCGATCAGAAGCCCGAAAAAAGCGACCTAATCTGGCGCGACAAGAAGGAAAAGCAGGGCTGGCCTGAGGCCGTGCAGCTCATCGAGCGCAGGCGCTTCACGGTGATGAATCGGATTATCGAGATCAGTAAGGATTTCGAGAAGGTCGCCGTTGGTGGCGAGGTTTGGGAAGCATGGAAGCGCGCCTATGCGGAGCGCTGCTGGCCGTGGCCTGTTGCTCCTGAGGTGTTGGAGTTCGCGCAGTTCCCGCCATTGCCTGCCGATATTGTCGACCTCGACGAGGCCGTGTTCGTCGCAATCGAAAACTTCAAATATAGACTGAACGAGGGACGGAACGATGATGCAGCATAAGTTTGACGATATCTCTCGCCACGTCTCTCTAAAGGGGTTGCTTACGCTTGATCGCATCGCTGCGACGAACGAGCGGATCGCTTATGAGCGCGAATCGGCCTCTAAGATCAGGGCGCGCGGTGTCTCTGATTCGGGTTGGGTCATCGCTCAGGTAGACTATGGGCGGGAAAAGGCTGTTGAAAATGCCATGGTCGACGCAGGCATTGAAGCGTGCGTGATCATGCGAATGGGACCTGAAAGAAGACGAAATCACCGTCTTCTGCCTGCGTCAGCGCTGCCTGTGTTCAATGGAATTGTGTTCGTTTACTGCGTCGCTGACGCCCACGCACTGCGGGGAATTCTGACTTTCCATCACGTCAAACGCATTATCATGGCGGGTGACTGTGCGGTGAAACTGACCGACGAAACCGTAAGCGAGTTCAAAAGGTTGGCTGAGAGCGGTCACTATGACCATAAGCGCCGATCAGATGGCTTTCGTAAAGGTGAGAAGGTTCGGATCGCCAGTGGTCCATTCGTCGGTTATGAGGTTTCCATTGATGCCTTTGGTGAGGCAGGAAGTGGTGACGCAGTAGTCACGATCAGCATCTTTGGGAAGCCGACAGTTTTCAACATGCCTCTTGTCATGTTGGAGAAAGTATGAGTACAAATCTGCCCATGGTCGATCCGGTTCTTAGTGACGTTCAATCGCGCGCCCGGACCCAGCCCTGACAGTCTCCAAACCGAGACACCGATTCAGGGTCAGTGCTACAGCTATGCGACGATGAATGACAGGGCGGCCAGATGGTCGCCTTTTTGCATTGTGGGTATGGGCAGACTTACCACTCTCAAATCACGGATCGGCAAGCTGCCGCCTCGTCTCGGGCCAATGCCTGGTGATGAGCAGGCTCGACTGAAAGAGCGAGACAGCAACGTTTCGTGGCGAGCATGGTACGGCCTAGAACGATGGAAGCGGCTTCGAAAGAAGGTTTGGCTACGCGACCTGTACACATGCCAGAAGACTGGGGTGATGTGCATTGGCACTTATCCTGCCCCCAACAGCCCTGTAGCTGACCACAAGATACCGCATCGTGGCGATCCGGTTCTCTTCTGGGATGAGAACAATCTCGAAACGGTGAGCAAAGCTTACCACGACAGTCAGAAGCAAAAAGAGGAGCGGTCGCGAGACCGATGGTGAAGCGATGGCTCTGATCAGTAGGTCGCGGCGCAATCGAACGAGTGAGTGCCCTTGGCTTTGGTATCGAGGCTACTTGGCAAGCCACCGAGACAGCGGCGGACAGAACATCAAGGTCAGAACCAAGTTTCACCTGCCTCTGGGACACATCCTGATCTTTGACCACCCATCCCAGCGAAGAAACCGGAAGGTCTAAGCAGGGGGGCGGTCGAAAGTCTGGAAGGCCTCCTCCTTCCCCACCCGCGCCCCTCTCACGCACACAATTTTTTTCGAGCGCCATGGATTTTGACCTCTTCGGCAACCCTCTGGATAACGATGACCCAAAGCTTGGTCGCCCAGAGCATCAGCCCACGGAAGAAAACATCATATTTGTCATGGTGTTACTGGCAGCAGGCCAAACCAATAAAGAGGTCGCTGCGCAGCTGGGTCTCTCTGTGCCGACTTTTCGGAAACATTATTTGCACTTGATCAAGCATCGCGACCGGATGCTCGAAAGACTGAAAACGAAACTGCGGGTCGAGCAGATCAAGCTTGGGATATCCGGAAACGCCTCTGCGTTGAACGCGGCGCTGACGATGTTGGACAAGGTCAGTGCCGACGCAGCGGAAGCAAAGTTCCGAGGTCGTGAAAAACCGAAACAGGAGAAGACGAAGAAGCTTGGGAAGAAGGAAGAGCGGCAAATCGCGGCCCAAGGGGTCTCTGGGAAGTTTGCTCCACCATCCGCACCCAAGTTGATCGTCGATAATAGGAAATGAAGTGGTCAACGGCTTGCACGGACTGGGAAGAGAGAATCGTCAATCGCCGGTCCCTCATCGCGTTTGACCCGCTGTTTCCAGATGAGGCAGAAGCCGCTCTGGAGGTTTTCAAGTCTCTGCGGATCGTTGATGTCCCCGGGCAACCGACTTTCGGCGAAGCGTGTGAGCAATATGTCTTCGACTTCGTCAAGGCCATCTTCGGAGCATACGATGCAGAGAGCGGCCAGCGGCTGATTGAGGAATTCTTCCTCCTGATCTCGAAGAAGAACATCAAAAGTACCCTTGCAGCTGGCATCATGCTGACGGCACTCATTCGTAACTGGAGACACTCGCAGGAGCTGCTCATCCTTGCTCCGACGCAGGAGATCGCGGGAAACTCGTTCGGGCCTGCGGCTGACATGGTCGAGGCTGATCCGGACCTGCTTGTGTTCCTGGACGTCAATCGGAACCTGAAGAAGATAACACACCTCAGAACCAAAGCTGTTCTGAAGGTGATATCGGCAGACTCGAAGACATCATCCGGTAAGAAGGCCGCATTCGTTTTGATCGAGGAGCTTTGGCTCTTTGGCAAGCAGGCCGGCGCTTCATCCATGCTGCAAGAAGCAACCGGCGGTCTCATATCGAGGCCAGAGGGCTTTGTGATCTACATCACAACACAGTCTGATGAGCCACCTGAAGGGGTGTTTAAGGAAAAGCTGGACTACTTCCGGGACGTTCGGGATGGGAAAATCGACGATCCGCGTAGCGTGCCGGTTCTGTACGAGTTTCCCGACGAGATGATCGAGGACAAATCGTACCTCGATCCCGCCAATTTCTACATAACCAACCCGAATATGGGTCGGTCGGTTCGTCAGGATTGGTTGGAGAGAAAGCTGGTTAAGGTCCAGTCGGGCGACGACGAGGAGGGCGACACGATACAGTCGTTTCTCGCGAAGCACCTCAATGTTCAAATCGGGATGCGCAACCGCTCAAATAGATGGGCAGGCGCCTCGTTGTGGGTTTCTGGGACTGACAAGGATCTGTCCACCCTCAAGCACATGGAGGCGTTCAAGGAAATCGTCCGCCGTTGCGAGTGCGTCGTGATTGGCATTGACGGCGGCGGTCTGGATGACCTTTTCGGCTTCTCTGCCGTGGGGCGTGAGCCTGGACAGATTGAAGTCGAGGTTGAGATAGATGGCGAAAAGCGCCGCGTCTCTATGGCGAGGTGGCTTTCGTGGTCGCATGCCTGGTGTGACGATGGCCTGCTCAGAACGCGGAAAAAGATAGCGCCAAAGCTGCTGGATCTTAAAGCGGAGGGCTCCGTCACAATCGTCAAAGATGGCTTGAGCGATATGGCGGAGATCGTGCAGCACATCGACTACGTCAAGCAGCAAAACAAGCTTGGTGGCGTTTCCGTTGATCCTGCTGGCCTCGGGGATTTCATTGACATCCTCTCCGGCATTGATGTGACCATCGAAAACAACCTCCTTGTCGGCGCACCGCAGGGCATCGGCATGATGAACGCAATCAAGACTGTCGAACGGCGCCTTAAAAGCGGTCTATTCCGCCATGCTGGCGGGCTGTTGATGGAATGGTGTGTTTCAAACCTGAAAATTGAGCCGACTGCGACTGCCATCAGGGCCACAAAGCAGACGGCCGGAGACGCAAAAATCGACCCAGCGACCGCACTTTTTAACGCGGCAACCCTGATGGGTCGAAATCCTGAGCCATTTACTGCCGACGCAGGGATGGATGATTATTTCCGAGAGATGGCAGGTGGCTAGTGAACCCTTTCCGCAGACTTGCGTTCAAGGCGGCTTCGACAGTTGCGCGAATGCTGTCGATCGAGAACACGGACGGCTGGTATGCGTCGGGAATGGGCGATGCTGGTGAACCGGTAACGGATTCCAGTGTTCTTTCGATTTCCTCGGCGTGGGCATGCATCAATTTGCTGTCTGGCACCATCGCCAGCCTCCCGCTGATGGTCTACCGGCGTGACGCAAACGGCGTCAGGGAGGTTTACCGGGATCATCCGCTCTATCGATTGCTTCACGACAGCCCGAACTATGACCAGACAGCCGTTGATTTCTGGGAGTTCATAGCGGCCTCGATCGAAATGAGGGGTAACGCCTACGCCCGGATCGAACGAAACAGTCGTGGCATTGCCTCACTGATGCCCGTCAATCCCGCCCTGATGGGTGTCCGGAGGCTTCAGAACGGATCGATTGAGTACCGCTGGTCTCAGGACGGTCGATACTTCGTCGAGACCGACAAGACGATGCTGCATATTCGTGGCTTTGGCGGAAATCCACTCGGCGGAATGTCGACGCTGCATTATGGGCGCCACACCTTCAGTCTGGCGCGCGCTATCGATAAGTCGGCGTCCTCGACCTTCAAGAACGGAATGCGACCCTCGGGGGTGCTGACGTTTGACAAGTGGTTGACGCCTGAGCAGCGCAAGTTGGCCGAGGAAAAGCTGGCATCCAAGTTTCAGACGGCGGCCGATACCGGCAAACCAATGATCCTTGAGGGCGGCACGAAATGGGAGCAGCTCACGCTCGCTCCTGAAGACGCCCAGATGCTCGAATCCCGCAGCTTTTCGGTGGAAGAGGTTTGCCGTTTCTTCGGTGTCCCGCCTTTCATGATCGGCCATACCGAGAAAACGACGAGCTGGGGCTCTGGCATCGAGCAGCAAACGCTCGGTTTTCAGAAATTCACCCTTCGCCGCCGCCTGAAGCGCATCGAGCAGGCGATCGAAAAGCAGCTTTTGACGACCGCTGATCGCGCATCTGGCGTTTCGGTCGAGTTCAATCTGGAAGGATTGCTTCGTGCTGATAGCGCCGGCCGCGCCCGGTTCTACCAGCAGATGACGCAGATCGGCGCCATGACGATCAACGAGGTTCGCGACCTCGAAAATCTGCCGCCTGTAGATGGCGGCGATATTCCTCGCATGCAAATGCAGAACAAGCCGATTTCCGAGATCGATGAAGAGGCCTTTAGGCAGCTGATCGCGCAAGAGAGGGGACAACCTCAATGACCATGCTTATGAAGTTTGGCACCGCTTGCCTCAACATCAAGGATATGAAGGAAAGTGGCGAGATCGAAGGCTATGGCTCGACCTTTGGCGGCGAGCCAGACAGCTATGGTGACGTGATTGCGCCGGGTGCCTACAGCGACTCCCTTGCGGCCCACAAATCCGCTGGGACCATGCCGAAAATGTTCTGGCAGCACGATTCTCGCGAGCCGATCGGCAAATGGTTTGAGGCGAAGGAAGACGCGAAGGGCCTTTTCCTTCGTGGCAAGCTCAATATGGGCGTGCAGCGCGCTCGCGAGGCCTACGAACTCCTGAAAGAGCGCGACATCGACGGCCTGTCGATTGGCTATCGCATCAAGGAATATTCCGTCGATACGGATACCGGTGTCTGGACGCTAGAAAAGATCGACCTGAGGGAAGTTTCCATCGTGTCGATCGGCGCCAACGACAACGCCACAATCGCGAGCGTCAAGGCCGCCAAGGCGGCTCACGAATTATCAGATCGTCTGAAGGCCGGGGACCGGCTGACAGAGCGCGAATTCGAAACCTGGCTCAAAGGATTGGGCTTTTCGAATTCACAGGCGGAGCGTGCCGCGCGCGTCCACCTGAAAGGGCAGGGGGATCCTGCCGTTGCGGACCCCGGAACCGCGTTCATGCAGGCATTGCTGAGCGCGTAACTTCAAAGCCACAAGAGGCAGATCCATGAAAAAGAGAACTTACATGCTGGCTTCCGCCATCATCCTTGGAGCTATGACCGCAAACGAGCGTGCCGCTGGCAGGTATCTGCGCGACGGCGGCGGTCACCCCGATAGCAAATCGGCAGAGCAGCTGGCCAACCAGGTCAAAAAGCAGTTCGACGATGCTATCGACAAGGTCAAGCAGCTCGCCGAGGAAGCGATCGGAAAGGCCAAGTCCGGCGAGGAACTGTCGAAGTCCCTCAAGGAGAAGGCCGACGAGGCGCTGATCAAGATGAACGGTCTCAGCGAGCAGGTTTCAGAGATGGAACAGAAGCTCGCGCGGGCCGATTTCGGAAGCCGTGACGGTGAAAAAAGCTTCGGCCAGCAGTTCGTCGAGAGCGAGGAACTGAAGGCGCTGGCATCTGCTCCCCGCAGCGGTGCGTCTGCCAGTATGCCGGTGAAGGCCGACATTACCACGGCCACGACCAACGCAGCCGGCTCGGCGGGCGCCGCCATTTCTCCGAACCGCCTTCCCGGCGTCCTGGAGCTTCCGCAGCGTCGTCTGACGGTGCGCGACCTCCTTACGCCCGGCAACACCGACAGCCCGGTTATCGAGTATATTCAGGAAACCGGCTTCACCAACAATGCGGCACCTGTTGCCGAAGGTGGGCTGAAGCCGAATTCCGATATCAAGCTGACTGACAAGACGGTGTCGACAAAGGTCATTGCGCACTGGTTCCGCGCTTCCAAGCAGATCCTGTCGGACTTCCCGCAGATCCGCTCCATGATCGATGGTCGGCTGATCTATGGTCTCGCAATCAAGGAAGAAAGCCAGCTCCTGAATGGCGATGGCACCGGCGACAATCTCCTGGGCCTCATTCCCCAAGCGACCGCCTCCGCTATTCCTGCCGGCTACACTAGCTCCACGCCCATGACCTCGATCGACGTTCTGCGCGTTGCGATGCTTCAGGCCGCCCTCGCTGAGTTTCCCGCAACCGGCCACGTCCTGAATGACATCGACTGGGCCGGGATCGAAACCCTGAAGGACGGCGAAGGCCGTTACATCATCGGCAACCCGCAGGGCACGCTGCGTCCGACCCTCTGGGGCCTCCCTGTTGTCGCCACCCAGTCCATCGCCGTTGGCAAATTTCTGACCGGCGCCTTCCGTCTGGCGGCGCAGATTTTCGACCAGTGGCAGTCGCGCATCGAGGTCGGCTTCCAGAACGACGACTTCGTTCGCAACAAGGTGACGATCCTCGGCGAAGAGCGGCTTGCCCTCGCTGTCTATCGTCCCGAAGGCCTGATCTACGGCAACGTAGCTCCGCCAGAGGCTCCCTGATTCTGATCGCAAGTTCGGCTGACTACAGAGGGCGGGAAAGCCGCCCTCTTCGTGAACCGAAGGAGAATGAAATGAGCGAAACGGTAAAATACGATGTGCTGCGCGAGCATGAAGGCGACCGGTTTTACCGGAGCGGCGAAACGCGCGAATTGGCCACGGTGGATGCAAAGCATCTGCTCAAACTCGGCGTCCTGGCGGAACACGATCCGGACCGCTCGAAAGGGTCTCAGTCGCAATCGAAAACCAACGCCGTCGAGGCGCGTAAGGCAGAGGTCGATGATCTGCTCGCGCAGGAAGATGAGCGTTTGGCCAAGGCGCGGAAGCTGACCGAGGAGGCGCTTTCGAAGCTTACACAAGATCTCAATGAGGCGCGATCAAACGCCGATAATGAAAAGTCCGGCATCGCTGCATCGGTTTCTGAGGCTCGTAGGAAGGCAGATGCTGACCTGGAGGAGATTAAAGAGATGGTCGATAAAGCCCGCACGGAGGCTGCCGCCGAGATCGAAAAGATCAACGCAGGCGTCGATAAGGCCAAAGCCGCACCCAAGGTCGCAAACAAAGCGGAACAGGTTCCGAGCAACAAGGCAGATTAACATGCACCGTCCAGTCCTCGTGACGGCACCTGCCGTTCTTCCGGTCTCGGTTGATGACGTCAAGAATGCGCTGCGTATCGAAAGCTCAGACGACGACGTCGCGATCGAAAGCCTCATTCGAGCGGCAGTCGACTACTACGAGGGCTGGACAGGCATTCTCGGGCTTTGCCTCGTTGAGCAGACATGGCGACAGAGCTATGACCGGTTCGACCAGTTGCTTTGTTTGCCTTTGGGGCCGGCTATCGAGCCGGTATCGGTCTCATGGCGAAATGCTGCTGGTCAGGTGTCGACTGTTCCTGAATCGAGTTACACCCTCGAAACCAGCGCTGGCGGCCAGCTTCAGATACGCTTCCAAAATGCGTTTTCGCTGCCCTCCGACCTCTACGAACGAGGCGCGGTGGCGGTGGAATACAAGGCTGGATGGCCAATCGTCGAGGGTAAACCGACCGTACCAAAGGATATTTGCACCGCCATCATCGCGCGGGTGCAGATCGGCTACGAGCAGAGCGCGACTGAAGCATCCGCGACGCTTTCCGTCATCGAAAATGCGCTGATTTCTAAGTGGCGCAGGTTCTCTATTTAGGAGCGCATCAATGCCGCGTGTCCGTTTTACTCAGAATTTCAACTACGACATCACCCCTGCCGTTACGCGAGCCTACAAGGCTGGCTGGGAAGGTGTGGTGAAGCGCGATTGTGCCGATAAGGCCGTTGCGGCTGGCAGGGCCGTCTTGGTCACAAGAAAAGGCAGGGTTTCCGATGGCGAAAACAAGGTCGGCGGGTGATCTGTTCTACCGCTTCGCGTTCGACAAGCGTGTCGACCAGCAAGATGGATATGGCAACACCAAAGGTGAATGGCAGGAGCAGTTCCAGCGACGCGCAGGCATTACGCATATTCGTGGTGGCGAGGCCGTCATGGCTGATCGCCTTCAAGGCCAGCATACCCAAATTGTTTTTGTTAGGGCTTGTTCCCAGACGCGTCTGATCACATCCGATTGGCGGGCAAGAGATGTGAGGACTGGCACCGTCTACAATATTCGAGAAGTGACGGCGACAACGGACCGCCTATGGGTCGATCTATTGATGCAATCCGGAGTGGCGGCTTAATGGTGCTCAAAGCTCAAGTCCTCGGGCGAGAGGCGCTGATGCGTCGCCTGAATACAATTGCCCCAAATATTGAGAAATACACCGCCGAGGAAAAGAAGGCGGCCGGTGATGAGCTTGCAGACGCGGTCCGATTGAGGGCGCCTGCCGGCGAGACGCTCGACTACATGGAAAGCATACAGGCGGATCTCATCGCGGATCGGCCTGCACAGGAACAGGTTGGCATCCGCGCGTCCAAAGACCCATCAGCCGTTGGTCTCTTCGCGCAGTTCATCTGGCGCTTTCTGGAGTTCGGCACTCGTCCGCACAACGTTGCCAAGGGTGGCGGTACGGCTCTCGGAAAGAAACAGACAAAAGCGACAGGCGCCATCATGCACCCCGGTTCGGTCGCCAAACCGCATATTTTCCCGATCTACCGCGCCATGAAACCGAAGATCAAGCGCCGGATTCGTAATGCGGTCAATCGCGCCATCCGTGACGCAAAGAGGAAGTAGCTAAATGGAAAGCGCGGATCTGGAGCTTCAAAAGGCGGTCCATGATCGCCTTGTCGCGGATGCCGGTGTTTCCGGCATTGTCGGTGCGGGCGTCTATGATCATGTTCCTGCTGACGCAAGCTTTCCTTACGTCCACCTCGGTGAAGCGCAGGCCATCACTGATGACATGACGTGTGTCTCAGGGATGACGGTTTACCTGACCTTGCATGGATGGTCGCGCGAATTGGGCTTCGTAGAGGTAAGGCGCCTCGCTGGCGCTGTCAGATCCGCACTTCACCTCGCGCCGTTGGAATTGGAAACATGGCGACTTGTTTCCCTTAATCACCGTCAGAACCGCGTTTTTCGCGATCAGGACGGATTATCGTCTCACGCGGTCATCGAGCTGGTGGCCTATGTCGAGAAGCCGTAGCGGCCGACGCTGACGGTTCCCTATCACAACCCGACACCTATGGAAGGACATCACTATGGCTGATGGACAGCAGCTTGGCCGCCTTTTGCTGATCAAGATCGGTAACGGCGCAGAGCCGGAAGATTTCAAGAACCTTTGCGGCATCAAGACGCGGAATTTCAATCTGTCGGCCAATGAGGTCGATACCACGATTCCGAGCTGCACCAATCCCGGTGGCCCGGTGCAAAAAACGAGCCGCCCAGGCATTTCGAACCGCACCTTCACGGGCTCGGGCAACTTCGTGAAAAGCGCGAACTCCACTTACTTCCTGAACAAGGTTCGCAATTCCGAAGCGTTTAATGCGCAGGTGGTTGTGCCTGGTGATGGAACCTATGAAGGCTCCTGGATGGTGACCGAATTCTCATTCTCTGGCGATGTCGAGCCGAACATGGAATTCAACGCGACCTTCGTTGCGGCTGACGTCCTCGAGTTTACGGCGGAAGCCTAAGAGGGCTGGATCGGAGCCGCGATATGGAACAAGTTTACAAGTACCCGGTAAATGAGGCGCGCGGCGAAGCGCGCCTTGTTATCGAAGGTGAAGAACTGGTGATTGCCGCCGAAATGGGGCGTCTTGCTGCCTTGTCCGGCCGCCTGCAATGCAAATCCCTCAATGACCTCTTTGTCAGGCTTTCCGATGTCGAGGTGGCTGCGACGGTCGCCGGGATTGAGCTGTTGACGATCAAGGGGGATGCTCTCGCTGCCATCAATAAGCTTCAGCTGAAGCATTTCGGCGACTGCAAATCGGCATTCCTCGGCGTTCTGACGCATCACTTCGAGGATGACTCGGGAAACGGAGGAGCCGCCCAGGCGGCGGCAAACTGATCGACGAAAAGCCATTCCCGTGGCGGGAATGGATGCGGATAGGGATCGGCGGCTTGGGTTTCCGGCCCGCCGATTTCTGGGCGGTTACTCTGACGGAATTCTTCGAAGCCATTCACGGCCGAAATGATGCGAACGGGGCCGAAGCGGAACTGACTGCGCCATCTGAGAGCGAAATGGACCGGCTCCTTGTGATGTACGGGTAGCGTTACGGTGCGAAAATGAACCGTCGCACCTCTCCGTTGGCGAGTTGCATAGTCCCTTCACCCGCAACAATCGACGCGTTCGCCGTGGGCCGCGTCATCGTTACCGTCCCTCGTAAACCGTCGCTGCAGTTAATGGGCATGACGAGAGTTGCTGATCTCCAGTTCTCGGCTTGCCCTTGGCAGGTCGATTTTCCATCTGAGATACTGAATTTCACGTTCTCTTGTGTGGCTCCGAACGTTGTTGATCCGCTTCCATATCGCCCAGACGCGTCCACGTACTGGTTCTTTATGGTGTTGCATCCTGTGATTGGAAGCGTGGCTAAAACAACCACTGCAGTCTTTTTCAGAATCATCTTCTTTCCCGTATGGCCGCTCATTGAGTGAGCTTCTTTGTAGGGTGACTGCATGTCTACCGACAACACCGACGACCTGATTATTTCTATATCGACGGACCAGGCCACTCTTCGCAGGAGCATCCAGCGCATTGAGCGTGACCTCGCCGGCCTCTCTGGCTCTGTCCAGAAACAGTTTGCGAAAGTCGGTTCATCGATCGAAAACAGCGTCACCACGACGATGCAGAACCGCATCAATGCCATGGTTGGTATTGGCGCGAAGGCGTCGCGCGAATGGACCGGCGCGCTTGCCGATCAGGGCAAAGAGTTGGAGCGGCTGCGCGCAAAGTATTCTCCGCTTTTCAATACCATCAACAGCTACAAGTCCGCTGTTACTGATATCCGTCGTGCGCATGCGCTCGGCGCGATTTCTGCTGATGAGATGGCAAAGGCAATTGCTCGTGAACGGCAGGCAGCGCTTGCCTCGACGGCGGCCATCAAGGGCCGCAATCAGGCGCTTCAGGTGACAGTCACCCGATCGGGTTCTGGGGGCAATGCCAACAGCTTCAACACCTCCAACCTCGCAGCGCAGGGTTTCGATATCGCGGCGACGGCTGGCTTTATGCCATGGTATACCGTGGCGCTCCAGCAAGGGCCGCAGGTTGCGCAGGTCTTTAACGACATCCGCAATAGCGGCGCAAAGATCGGTCCGGCTGTTGCCGGCGCGTTCATGCAGCTCGTCAACCCGATCTCGCTCGTGACGATCGGTGCGATCGGCGCAACGGCAGCCGCTGTCCAGTATTTTTCCGGTGTGGTGTCTGGCAGCGGCGATTCTGCTGAGAAGCTGAAAGAACAAGCGCAGCTCATCACGGCCGTCGCAGAACGATGGGGCGACACCATCCCGATGCTTCGTGACTACGCCGACGAGCTCAACCGCACAAAGGACGCGGCTGACCTTAAAGAAGGCGTCACGCTGATCAATGAAAAAGCTCTCGCAGACACGAAAAGTGAAGTCGATAAAGTCTCGGTGTCTTTTGCTGACCTGCTTTCAAAGCTCGATCTGGTCGGCGAAAAATATGAGATCGTCCGGTCTTTGCAGCAAGCGTTTGACGGGTTTGCCGAGTCTGCGAAACAGGGAAAACTTGAGGCTGGTGAGGTTGAAAAAGTCCAGTCTGCGTTGGCTGCCGCCATTAACAGCTCCGGCATTCCGGCTATTAGCGAGTTTGCCAAGGTATTCGAGACGCTCTCTGCCTCTGCTCTCGTCGCTGCTGGTAGCGTACAGAAGGCTAATGATGCTGTCGCGAGGACGCAGGATGTCAGGACCTGGCGCAGCTATGATCCCGACAGGCGCAAGCTGGGTCGTGACGGCCAGTCGGCTGACGGACCTATTCAGAACCCCGGCTTCTTCGATGTTGCAAATCCGCCAACGCCAGAACGGCGCCCTTTGATTGAACTTGAAGGTTTGCCGGGATCGGAGAAGAGCAATAGGCAGGCTGAAAGCGCTGCACAGCGCGCCGCGAACGCCTACCGCGATCTGAAAAAAGCCGCTGACGATCGTATCGGCCAAGTCCAGCAGGAAATTGAACTGCTCGGTAAATTTGGTGTTGAGGCAGATGCTGCTCGGTTTGCCCTCGATCTTCTCCAGCAATCGGAGGACAAGGGTCGGTCGCTGTCGGCAGAACAGCGCGCCGAGATCGAAAAACGGGTCGAGCTTTACAGGCAGTATTCGGAGACGCTTGCGAAAGCGAAACTGCAGCAGGATCTCTTGCAGGATCGGCGGATGAATTCGCTCTCGCGCGAGGATCAACGGATCGTCTCCAGCCTTCGTAGCTATGGTTTGCCTGAGGACCTCGACAGCAAAGAGGCGAACGACATCCGTCAGTCAATTCGCATGGAGGGTGCACGCGAGGAACTGAACAGCTTCTTCTCTGATTTCAAGAGCGCCCTTTTGAACAACGGGGGCGATATCGGGAAAGCGTTTGGGGATGCCATCCAGAACGCTTTAATGAATCAGGCTTCCAAGCTTTGGGACAAGATCTTTGATCAGCTCACGAATGCCATACTTGGCACAAGCGGCGGCGCTGCTGGCGCGGTGTCGATCGGCGGTGGCAGCGGCGTCGGTGCAATCATTGGCGCGGTTACTGGCGGATCTGGGGGCAAACCATCGTCGAGTGCGGTGGATCTTGCATCCGGCTTGATCGGCAAAAACGAGAATACCAGCGCCGCAAGCATCAACGCGTTTCTCAAGCGCGGCGGCGTCGATATCGATGCGGCGCAAACCGCATGGTGTGCTGCCTTTGTTAATTCGTCGCTCGCTCAGGTTGGCCTTAAGGGGACCGGTTCTCTAACAGCCAATTCCTTCCAGAACTGGGGCCAGGCTGTTGACCTCAAAAACGTGATGCGTGGTGACGTTCTGCTTCAGAGCCGCGGGCTCGGCGCTGGACAGGCGGGCGGGCATGTCGGTCTCGCCACGGGCGTCAGCAAAATGGGCAAGAATGGCCTTCAGTTGCAAATGCTCTCCGGTAACTCATCGGATAGCGTTGCAACGACATGGGTCGATGCAGCCCAGCTTCAGGCGAGACGCGCAACAGAGGCTGCTGGAGCCTTGCAAAAGGTCGCGAGTAGTTCAGGCGCTGCGACGCAGGGACTTGGCAAGTTAGGCCAGATGTCCACCTCCTTTTTTCCAGCCGCGCCATCTGCGGCAGGAGGCGGCGGTGGAGGCGGGCTCTTCTCGTGGCTGGGTGGCTTGTTTGGCGGTGGATCTCAGTGGAACCTTGCCAAATCGGGAAAGATCACGGGTCTGTTCGCCAATGGAACGAGCTATGCGCCTGGTGGGCTTGCGATTGTCGGCGAGCAAGGTCCGGAGCTTGTTCACTTGCGCCAAGGATCTCAGGTCATCCCGAACGGCAAATCAAAGCAGCTGCTGGCTCCTCGGGCACCGTCGCTGGCGCCGCGATCGATGATGCAGACCGTCCGCAACGAAACCGCGCTGACGGTGCGGATCGATGGAGCAACTGGCGACGATCATGTCCGTACCCTCGTAAAGCAGGGCGTAGACGAAGCGCTGGCAAGGCAGAACGACGACATGCGCCGTGGCGGCTTCGGCACGCTGCAATCCAAATACGCATCGCAAAAGGGATGACATGTCGAGGTTCCTCAATCAGCCGACATTGGAGGCGGATTTTCTTGCGCCCGTGCAAACATCGTTCGATGTCACCGGCTCCGCCATCGATGGCGGGCGAAATGGGCTAGGGGAAAGTCTTGCCATCGAAATGAGTGGTGGCGGGATTGTTTCCGCCACCTACGAAGACTGCATGATCAAGGATCCGGAACACTACGAATATATCAACTACCTGGGTGCTCGGCTGAACGGCGGCTTCCGGTATATCAACGTACCAATCATAACCGACTGGTTTGGCCCGTTCCCAAAACTGCCGAAACTACCGACGCCAATCATTCGCCGTATACCGCATTCTGATGGATCGTTGTTCTCCGATACTTCCGGGTACTCGCAGGCTTCTGTCTATGGTGAGGTTGTCGAAAGCGCTCCGTTGAACGCCGGCATCCTCAAGATGAGAGTTTATGGCCTGTCGCGCCCGCTTCGGTGGTCTGACTGGTTCTCGATCTATCACACGACGCGCGGTTGGCGTGCCTACCGATACTGGGATGTGCTTTCTGTGACGAACGAAGCGGCGCCAGTCTACACTCTGGCGATAGCACCTCCGCTGCGAGAAGCGACGACGGCAGGGACACGCGTTGAATTTGCCCGTCCCAGATTTGTTGCAAAGTTCAAAGGTGATTTCACCCTCCCTTCGGTCGTTGCTGCGTTCTTCGTTACGCGACAGACGATCCAGTTTGCCGAGGCGTTCTGATGGCCTACTCGGTCGAATATGTTCCTGGTGCGATCATCGAAGCGCAGCGCGGATCACATCAGCTTGGCGTCTTCCTGCGGATTGGCACTGATCCCGCGCTGCACATGTGGTTCGGCGTGAATGACGTTCCTGCGGGCTTTGATGGGATCGATGCCGATGGCACGGTCTATCTCGGAGGCGGCCGGCTGATCGGCATTCCTTCGCTAGAAGTCCTTGTCAACGGCACGTCTGACGCTGTTGATTTCTCGGTATCAGGTATCGATCCAGCAACGGCTGGAGCAATGCTTGACAGTTTGCCGCCGGTTCGCGGCGCGCTTGTGCAAGTCGGGCTTACAACGCTCGACGAGTATTACCAGCCAATGAGCAAGATTATCCCGATCTGGACGGGCATCGCGTCTCATACGAAGGAAGCCCGTCTACCGATAAAGGCCGGAGAGACGGCGACCCTCGCCCTCGGTCTTTCTGTGGTTGCTGGGGAAAACACCCGTTCGCGAGCGTCAAGGGTCTTGTGGTCGGACGCGATGCAGAAAGCGATCTCGCCTACCGATGAATTTTGCAGTCGCACCGCCGAACTGGCACGCGCGATCAATCCGGTTTGGCCAAACTACTGAGGCACCATGAACATCCACGAGTTTTTGGCTCTGCCTCATCGGTTTCGCTGGGGCGGAATGGGGGGCGATGACTGTTTCACGTTCCCTGCATCGTGGTGCCTGGAGAAGGCGGGCGTTGATCCGGCTCGCGAGTTCCGCGGGAAGTATGGCAGCAAGGCGGAAGCTCATGCGCTTATTGCCGCCCACGGTGGAGAGGTCAATTTCGCCAATCGCCAACTTTCCTCGATCGGGGCGCAACGTGTTCAGAACCCCTGCGACGGCGATGTCGGTATTGTTCGCATGATGGTGGGCGACAGTGCCTCAGACGTGCATCTGGCGCTTGTTGGCGCAATCAGGTTTGGCCCGTTGTGGGCATCCATTTCGCCCGCAGGTGTGAGGGCAACGAACGCTGAGTTTATTGCAGCCTGGAGATTCATAGCGTGAGCTTTCACCAGCGAATGATGCTTCAAAGATACGGCCTCGGAAGCACTACCAGCCTTTATAGCCAGGTGTTGTTCGATCCGATTTTCACACCGATCTTCACGGCCGTGTTTGGAACCGCTGGCTTTACGATTGCCGGCACCACCATTACTTACGCATCCATCGCCTCTGCAATCGCGGTTACAGCGCTGACGATCGGGATACAGGCGCTGATGGCGCCAAAGCCGCCGAAGCCCGAAGATGGCCGTGCGCCCAGGATCCAGTCCATTCCTTACCGACAGTGGGGCGTTGGCCGCTGTCGTGTGGGCGGCGCGCAGATGCTGTGGACGGCAAAGGGATCCAAACTGCTCTCCGTTCAGGCGATTGCAGGGCATCGCATCAAGAGTGTGAACCGGTATTGGCTGCATGAAGATGAGGTGCACATCAACTCGGACGGAGTGACGACGGAAGGTGACCGCTACGGATCAAACGTCCAGATCCTGCATCGCCTTGGCAATAACCCCGAAACTCCTTACGGCGAGATCGTATCGGAGCTTTCCGGAAGCGGCGTATGGACGAATAGCCATCGTGGCGACGGGCAGGCGTCAATTGCCTATATCGCGACGAATGCAGAGGCAAAGGATCAAAATACCCGTTTCCCTTACGGGGCTCCGCAGCTCTCTGCTGAGGCTGATCTTGCCTATGTGTTCGATTATCGCATCAGCGCAGATCCCGGCAACCCAGCGGCTTGGGTTTGGTCGAGAAACTCGGCCCTCATTATGTGCTGGCATCAGTGCTTCAATGAGTTTGGCCACAAGCGTGATTTTAACCGCGCGATCCTGCCTGTCCTCGATATGTGGATCGAAGAGGCAAATGTGTGTGATGAGGATATTGCGCGGGCAGGTGGTGGCAGCGAGAAGCGCTACGAGTGCAACGGCTTCGACACAACGGAAAATGATCCGAAGGTAGGGACAAACGCCATTCTGGCCACCTGTGACGGCTGGATCTGCGAACGTGGCGATGGTGCGCTCTTGTTCACGGTTGGCAAGTTCAGGGAAAGCCGTGTCGCCACACTGACAGATGCGGACATTACCGGTCATCAGATCGAGTATGATGTTCTTTTCGAGGACGAGATCAATCGGCTTATCCCGAAATTTACCTATCCGGAAACGGGTTACTCCACGAGCGATACGGATTTCTTCGAGGACACCGCCGCGCAGCTAACTGCCGGCCGGGTGCTCGCGCAAGAGGCTGATTATTCGTGGTGCCATCAATGGCGCCAGGCGAGGCGCCTTGGGAAACGAGATTGGCTGCGCGTTCGGGAGAAGATCAGAGGCAATCTCATCGTCAGGCTTTCTGGAATTAATGCCGTTTACGCCCGGTGGGTGAGGGTGAATGCGCCGAACATGCTGCCTCGGTTGAATGGAGGCGTTGTCGAGAACCGGAAATCAACGCTGTCAATATTGCAGGGCGGCTTCTCGATGGACTTCATCAAGCACCCGGCTGATATCGACTCGTGGAATCCAGCCGTCGATGAAGGCCAGGCGCCACCAGTGCCGGAAAAGCAAACTGCCGAGGTCATTGGAAATGCTGTGCTGAACTCGGTTGTGGCCGAAGCCAGTAACGGCTCGGTGTACCTTCGCGTGCGTGTTGAACAGCCGCCTGTAGCTGGGCTCACGTTGATGGTGCGGTATCGGGTGACAACAGGAACGGGCGGCGGAGGCCTCATTACCGGCGACTGGGTGACGAAAGCAATCGCGTCGGTCAGTCAGGATGGGGCGTTCATCACGGCGTCTACGGATGTTGTGCCTGCCGACCAGCAGCTGGCGGTGCAAGTCGCCTTCATGGCGTCTAACGGCAAGATCGGCGAATGGTCGGCTAGCGAGACGGTGACGTCCACCTCTGATCCGTTTGCGCCTGGGGTAGTCATTCCTGATCCTGTCTCGTCGGGCGGCGGTAACGTGCTGTTCTCATGGACGGCACCAAACAGCCCAAACTACGCAGGGGCGAGGATCTATTGGAATTCGGTCAACGATTTTGCATCGGCAACCTTCTTGGGGCCGGTTGAATACGGAAGCCCGAACGCATCCGATACCGCTACGCGCACACTGACGCCCGGCCTCCGTTACGGCTGGATCACGTCTGTAAACCGGTCTGGTGTTGAGAGTGCGCCCGCCTCGACGGGCGCATTCATCGTCTAAAATCCGAAAGAAAATCAAAGGCTAAGTCTCTGGCTACGCGCCGGAGCGATCTTCCGTGGAGAAGAGCATGGCGAACGAAATTACAAACGTCTTCAATGAAGTTTATCGGGATGGTCCCGCCTTTTCCCCCCTTCACCCTAGCAAATATGAAATCCGGAGTAAGGTGGGAGAGACGATCCAGCGGCAGGTCGATGACGCGAAAGCGTCAGCGTTGGCGTCCACTCAGGGCTATAAAGTCGCAACCACGTGGGCGGAACTCGCCGGCACACCCGGCACGAGTGTCGCGCAGCCTGGGCGCGTCGGGGCTATCGATACAGGCACCCATACGGATCCTGTGGTTGGTGGTAGTGTCAAAAACAGCGGCGAGTATCGTTGGTCTGGTTCTGGATGGCAGAGAATAGGCGACGTCATCGATCCGGTGACAATCAAGACGGAAATTGACCGTGTACAGGTCAAGGCGAATGCCGCTGTCGCGTCTACGTCGTCTCCAGCACTCCAGGCGAACGCCGCGACCATCGCGGCATCTCGTGTAGACAGCATTTCCGCGTGGGCGCCAGCTGATTTCTCCGGTTGGATTTTCGCTTGGTCTCCTTCCGAAGTTATGATTGCTGACAGCATTGAGCCGCTTCTGAATATTGGCGCGACAGCTTCATATCTGGAACTCCGGGTATGGCAAAGATCGGTCGCCAATGCGTCGAGCACGACCGCTATGGGTTCGCTTGCTGGTGATGCTGAAATCTATAGCCGTACCATTCCTGTGGCAGAGGTCAGTCAAGCCGTTGGCACGTTCAGTCATGTCCGTATCGACCTCTCAGCCCTTGGAGCTGTTGTTCCCGGCTTCATATACGGTGTGGAGCTGGTTGCTCGCACGTCGGGCGGAGCCTTTGCGCCGATCGCCGGCGCTGCCTCTTCTTACAGCGGCACGCACCCCCAGTGGGAGCGCGGCTGGGTGCGCACCATCGCAGGCAATACAGGATCGGTATCGGCGGCTTCGCGCCTGACGTTCCGCCTCAACAAGAGTTCAGCACGCGGCGTCGATGTTCTGCAAGGAAATGTCGCTGCGCTGGCCGGGAATTTCTCCGCACGTAATGACGTTGCCGCTGCTGACACTGGCCTTGCCGGCCGTTATGCACTGAGCAACAATTTCCGGGGAGTACAGGTCGGTGTCGAAATCACCGAACCGACGATCGGGACAAGCCTGGTCCTGCCATTCCATGTTGCGGCGGACTGCGCCTTTGTTTATCTGCGCGTCTACCAGAGACGGACGGATGCAGCCACTTCGGCAGCATTCGGGAATGATGCCGCTGATATCGTGGTGCTCGACAAGCTGGTTCCGATTGCGGATGCCGGTCTGGCTGCCAATGTTGCTGGCACGGCGACAATCGACCTTTCCGCTCTCGCTGTCATGCAGCCAGGATATCTTTACGGCTTCGAGCTGACTGGCAAGACCGCAACGATGGGGGCTGCGATCATCGCGATGGCGAATACGAGCCAACCGAGCGGTTCGCCGCAGTGGTTGCGTGGCTGGTATACTACCGCAACTCCGCCGAGTTGGTCGGCGTTTAATGCGACAACAGGTCTTTCTGTTCGGCTCAACAAGGCCTCTTTCCAGCTAAACAACGTGCCGGAAACGCCTATCGCGCCCGCCGTGATCTCGACGGATTACCAGATCCGATCGATGGTTGGCTTTACGGCCAAAATGCCGCCGGTCGAAATGAGACGGCCGTCCGGTCGCGTAAGGACGCCTGAAACTACTCTCACCTTCGATCCCCCGGCCTCGACTGTTCGGACAGGGAGCC
>JAFAFP010000183.1 GCA_023423415.1 Pseudomonadota bacterium
AAACTACAGCTCACCTAACGGGATTTGCGGGGGTTCCCCCCCCCCCCCCGCTGTCCCGCCCCGAGCACCAACCGTCCGCCGCAGGACGAGGGTTTTGCCGCGATAGACCAGATTCTCGGCCTCGACTGGATGTCATGGCAAACTGGATGAATGCCCACCCTGCCTCGCATGTCATCGTCAGCATTGGCTTATGCGAGTTTCGCACCGCAAACGATCCTGGTTCTGATCGCGCTTGCGATAACTGGCCATTGCTGCCGTATCAGACAATTCTTTTTGACTTTCCTTCTGATGACGCTCGTGACAATTGCGGTCTCGGCGTGACTTCCGGCTCAGGGCGCGTGGGCGCACTATGCCATCACGCCAGCGGATCATTCCGCCATCAACCCGATCAAACGCGATATCCATATCGCCATTTTCGATGGTTGACGAAACGGCTCTAGCAGAGCAGCACCGATTTTGTTGCGCTGCCGAAAGATTTTTCACACGTTCCAAAGTGTCACGTTAAAAATATTCTTTCTGCAATTCGGTCCGGCTATTGCCTTGCATTGGCCTGCCTTTTCTTCTCTTGTCGATCGATGTCAGACCGGCTCGGCGATGGTGCCGGCCCGATGCCCATCCCTGGAGCCTTGCGCATGTACACGCTCTATTCGATGCAGCGCTCCGGCAACTGCTACAAGGTCAGGCTTGCGCTGGCGCATCTCGACGTGCCCTACAACCTCGTCGAAATCGACATCCTGAAGGGCGAATCCCACACGCCGGATTTCCTGGCGAAGAATCCGAACGGCCAGATCCCGCTGCTGGAGATCGAGCCGGGCCATTATCTGGCCGAATCGAATGCGATTCTGTGGTTTCTCGTTGAGGGCACGCGCCTCGCCGGCGAGGGCGCGATCGAGCGTGCCCGCGTCCTGCAGTGGATGTTTTTCGAGCAGCACGCGATCGTACCGAATATCGGCGCCGCCTATTTCTGGCTCTGCCTCGTCAAGGGCGGCCGCGATTTACAACGGCATGCACTGGACGACTGGATGGAGGAAGGCACCCGGTCGCTGAATGTGCTGGACAAACATATCAGCAAGCACCGCTATTTCGCCGGTGACCGGTTCAGCGTCGCCGACATCGCGCTCTATTCCTACATCCATCTTGCCGAGCAGAGCGAATTTGCTCTGTCACCCTTCCCGGCATTGCGCGACTGGCTTGCGCGGGTCGCTGCCAAACCTCGGCATGTGGCGATGGATGGGCGCGCGGCAGCCCTTGAAATCGCAGCAGAGTAAACACCGATTCACCGTCAACTCGGCGTTAACCTTTTGTCACCAAATCGCCACAAGACCTGACGCATTGCGCCGCGTTCCAGCCGGGGCGACGCCTGCATTCCATACGATGGTGCCATCAGCGCTGATTCGTAGCGTTGGAGCTGACATCATGAGCAGGGATCGGATCGCCGGGATCGGATTCCAACATCCCAATCGCAACGCCCGGCCGTTGACGAAACGCAAGATCGCACTGGCGCATCTGTTGATGACCGCCGTGCTGGTGATTTGCATCCTAGTCGCCGTGACCGCAGTGACCGTCGGCATGGCCCGCGCCGATACGTTGAATGTGTTGGCGCAAGGCCATGACGGTTCATTCGCGCTTATTCTGCTGATCGGCTTGGTGCTGGCAGCGACGGGCGCACTGAGCGCGTTCGCGGCATGTCGGCCTCCTGCGGATCGTGGCTGACAGTCCTATTCCGGCGGTCTGTTTCGTGGATCTGCGGTCTCGCCGCGATTCTCTGCAAATGCATCGATCCCAAGCGAAGCACGGAAGTCCGCCGTGTTTTCCGCCTTAACATCCTCAAGCGGAATGCCGGTTGAGTCGGCGATGCGGGTGAAGCCGTTAAAGGCCGCTACGACGGCCGCAGCGTCGACAAGGGCTGCATCACCCATGGCCGCACGAACCCGCGCCCGCAGATCGTGCTGGGCGGAATCGCCCCTCGCCATCACCGCGTCGGTGAACGCAACCAACAAGCTGCCGTGCGGAATATTGCCGTCGCCTTCGCCGCTGGTCAGCAGCGTCAGGTCGTAGTCCTCACCTTTTGCGTTGCTGCTCCCCCGGAGCAAGTCAGCGTGCGAGGTGGTTCAATAGAAACATTGATTGAGGACTGAGACACGCCCCGCGATCAGTTCGATCTGCGCATGCGTTATCGCGCGGAATTCCCTTGTGAAATCCCTCATCCACTTGCCCGGAAGATACTGGACTTCGGCAAGCATGAACCAGGCATAGGCTTCTTCAGGAACCAGCGACAGTGCACGCCTGATATTGGCCAGCGTTCCACCCCAGTATTTCGCAAGGACACGCTCCTCTTCCGTATGGAGGTCCCCTTCGAGATCTTTCGGATGTATCAGAGGCACCCAAGCCTCGCCGCGCTGATGTGCAGTGCGCGGCCGGCGCCTGTGCGGTTCGCCCGCGACCGGCTCTGGCAATGGACGCTCGGGAACCCCGATTCCACGGCAAAATGCATCAATCGAGATGGTTGTGACCGCAACGCTGACGATCTCGACATATTCGGTATCTGGCGTCCCGGACGCCAGAACGTCGTCGAACCATTTGCGTGTCAAACGGCCAGGATCGGTAGCGATACGATGAATCTGTTCGACCATCCGTTCCGGCAACATGCCGGTGCCATCATGCTGGCCGGCGATGCTGTAGGGAGATAATGCGGCCTTTCGCCTCTGGCACAGCCCGCAATGGGGAGCCTTCCGCGTCTCGGCGGCGATCGCCAGCCGGGTCTTGCCGTCAAGCCACGCACCTGCCCGCGCTATGCGGTCAAATGCAATGTTATGCGCCTCGACAAGGTCGGCACGGATGTCGAAGGGAGCATCGCTGTATGTGATCGTCATCCTGCAAGCGTAGGACGGATGTTCCCATAGTCAATACATTTCGCCCCGAAGACTGCCGCTCTGCACTTCGGCTTGCCCCCTCCCTACATTGACGTGTGCTGCTTCCTGAGCGATTTCGAACCTTTGGAGACCCACATGAAAACGCGCTGGCTTGCAATGCCGTTGCTGATGATGACGGCCACGTCCGATGCAGTTGCACAGCAGGTCTTCAAAACCGAAACCGGCAATGTCCGTGTCGAAACAATCGTCAGCGGATTATCGCACCCCTGGGCCCTCGCTTTTCTTCCTGACGGCCGCATTCTGATCACTGAAAGACCCGGCCGCATGCGCATCGCCACAACGGACGGGAAACTGTCGCAGCCGCTGCCCGGCGTACCGAGGGTGGTTGCGCAAAATCAGGGTGGCCTTCTCGATGTCATCGTTGACAGCAACTTTGCCACCAACAACACGATCTACTTCTGCTATTCCGACCCGGTCAGCGGCGGCGCACAGACCTCTTTGGCACGCGCCAAACTCGATGTCGGCGAGACGCCCCGGCTTACTGACGTACAGCGCATCTTCCAGCAGGATGGACCACCGTCGAACGGACTGCATTTCGGATGCCGGATCGTGCAGGCACGCGATGGCAATCTCTTTCTCACCACTGGCGATCACTTTGGGCCGCGCGACAAGGCGCAGACGCTCGACAACCATCTCGGCAAGGTGATCCGCATTGCGCCGGACGGCTCAGTGCCGAGGGATAATCCGTTTGTCGGCAAACAAGGCGCAAAGCCTGAAATCTGGAGCTACGGACACCGCAACAGCCAAGGCGCGACGCTGCATCCCACCACAGGCAAACTGTGGATGCATGAACACGGTCCGCGCGGCGGCGATGAGATCAACATCCCGGAAGCCGGCAAGAACTACGGGTGGCCGGTGATTGGCTATGGCGTCGATTACAGCGGCGCCAAGATTCATGAAGGCACGCACAAGGCCGGCATGGAGCAGCCGATCCGGCAATGGACGCCGGTGATCGCGCCATCGGGTTTTACGATCTACACGGGCGATCTGTTTCCGCGCTGGAAAGGCAACGCGTTCATCGGCGGACTTCGGACAAGCAATCTCGTGCGGCTTGAACTCGACGGCGAAAAAGTCACGAAAGAAGAACGTCTGCTTGGCGATCTGCGCGAACGCATCCGCGACGTCCGCACCGGCCCGGACGGCGCACTTTGGCTCGCCACCGACAACAGCGCCGGACGCATTCTGCGCGTGGCGCCGGAGAAAAAGCGATGATCGAGGCAATCACCATTTCTGGAAAATAAAAAACGCGCCGAGCGCAATAAATGCAAAGCCCAGTGCATAATTCCAGGTGAACGGTTCTTTTAGATACAACACTGAAAATCCCGCGAACACGACCAGCGTAATCACTTCCTGGATCGTCTTGAGCTGCGCCGTCGTATAGACCGCGCTGCCCCAGCGATTGGCGGGCACCGCCATGCAGTATTCGACAAAGGCAATGCCCCACGCCACGAAAATAACGATGAGCAGCGGCTGTTCCTTGAATTTGAGGTGACCGTACCAGGCCAATGTCATGAACACGTTGGAACCAAGCAAAAGCAGAATTGGCAGCAAATAGGGCGATGTGAATGTCATGTCGCGTCCGCAGGAATTGGATGTGATAGATGCCTTATCACGGCAAAACAGAAGCCCACAGCGAAGTGACGATTCCTGCAACTGACGCTAGAATGCTCACCACAAGCGGCCGCACATCTGTCGCATTTGTCACCGAGCTAGGGCTTCCCGACTTCCGGAGAATTTGAATGCGCCACGCGTTTTCTCTCGCCATCATCGCTGTCGCCGCGTTGCTCGGCACCGCCGCCTCCGCTCAACAGAAACAACAGCAGCCGGCTCCGCCGCCCGTCGCGGCGCCGAAGCCCTACGCGCCGGTCACCATCAAGCTGCCGGCGCCGCTCAACGACCAAGCTTCGAAGCGTTCCGGAAGCAGCTCGGCGAGATCGCCGGCAAAAAGGACCGCGCCGGTCTTGCCAAGCTGGTGGTCACACAAGGTTTCTTCTGGGACGGCGAACAGGGTGAGCAGGCCGACAAGAAGAAATCAGGCCCCGACAATCTCTCCGCCGCCATTGGTCTCGCCGGCAAGCAGCCGGTCGGCTGGGACATGCTGCAGGCCTATGCGCAGGATCCCACAGCCTCCGCCTATCCCGGCAAGCAAGGCGTGATTTGCGCGCCCGCCGATCCTGAATTCGATGAGAACGCGCTCGAGGAACTGGCCAAGACAACCCAGACCGATCCGGGCGATTGGGCCTATCCGCTTGGCGAGGGTGTGGAAGTCCGCTCTGCTGGCAAGCCCGACGCGCCGGTGGCCGAGAAAATCGGCATGCATCTGATCCGTATTTTGCCGGACCAAGCTCCACAACCGCCGGCGCAAAATCAGGTGCCGCTGGTCAAGGTGGTACCGCCTTCCGGCAAGATCGGCTACGTCGCCGCCGACATGCTCTCGCCACTGGGCAGCGATCAGGTCTGCTACGTCAAGGATGCCAACGGCTGGAAAATCACCGGCTATGTCGGCGCCGGGTCGCAATAAACCTGCCCAGATCGCCCCAATTTCGCCGGGACAGGGCCGGACAAGTGGCGGCGCGAGTCGTCACGCACTGTGTCATCCGAGTAACATCGTGGTGGGCAGGCAACGGCTCGCAGGGTCTTGAAACAAACGTGTATTGAAACCGGCGGCAAATTCCGGTCAGGATCATTCAATTGCTTCGAAGGGGAGCCGGGTTTTTCAGATGAATTGGATACGAAGTCTGGCGATTGCCGGGACGGTGGTGCTGTGTGCCGCTCCGGTCGCCGTTTTGGGTCAGGTTAATTCCTACGCACCAACGATCAACGAGCCGCCCCCGGGTGTCGACAGCAATGCCGGTTTCCAGTTGCCTTACGAATACAGGCGACAAGCGGTGTTTTACCGGACCAACGAAGAACCGGGCACCATCATCGTCAACACGCATGACCGCTTCCTGTATCTCGTGCAGGGCAACAATCGCGCGATGCGCTACGGCGTCGGCGTTGGCCGTGACGGCTTCCAGTGGGGCGGAATTCACCGCATCTCGCGTAAGGCGGAGTGGCCTGACTGGACTCCACCGCCGGAGATGATCTCGCGCCAGCCCTACCTGCCGCGCTTCATGGCCGGTGGGCCGGGCAACCCGATGGGCGCACGCGCGATGTATATCGGCTCGACCGTCTATCGCGTGCACGGGACCAACGCGCCAGAGACGATCGGGCATTCGGTGTCGTCGGGATGTTTCCGGCTGGTGAATTCCGAGATCGAGGATTTGTATCAGCGGGTGCCGGTGGGCACCAAAATCGTCGTTCAACATCGTTGATACGAATGTAAGCCCGCTTCGCGAACGAGCGGCATTTCAACGCAAGACTTCTGAGCAAGGCTGCCCAACGGCAGCCTTGCTTTTTTGTGCTCCTGGTTGTGCAACCCGCTTGGGCCTTCGCGCGGCAGGCATTAAGACAGGCGCCAACAAGACCACATCAGATGGTCCACAGGAGGAACGCCAATGCCATCTGCTATCGCCAGGATCTTTGCATCCGTCGTTGCCATATTCACCGTTGCCTTTCCGGCTGCAGCCCAGGACAATTATCCTTCCCGTCCGGTACGCATCATTGTCGGCTTCGGAGCCGGGGCGTCCGCAGATACCACCGCGCGCGTGGTTGCGCAGAAGCTCGGACAGCTGCTCGGCCAACAGGTCATCGTCGAGAACAAGCCGGGCGCCGGCAGCAACATCGCGACCGAATTCGTTTCGCAGGCGCCGAAGGATGGTTACACGCTGTTGCTCGGCACCGTCGCCAACACGATCAACACGACGCTTGCACCGCAAAATCGTTTCGATTTCGCCCGGGACTTCGCGCCTATCACGGCCTTGGTCGTGCTACCGAATGTCCTCGTCGTGCATCCTGACACGAATGCGAAGACTCTCCCGGAACTGATTGCGCTCGCAAAGTCGAAGCCCGATTCATTGTCGTTCGCTTCGTCCGGCGTCGGCACTTCGCCGCATCTATCCGGCGAACTGTTCAACCAGATGGCGGGCGTGAAGCTCGTTCACGTCCCCTATCCGGGTAGCGGACAGGCGGTCACCGATCTGCTCGCCAACCGTGTGCAGGTCATGTTCTCGCCGGCGCCCACCGTGCTGCAACACGTCCAGAACGGTGCATTGCGCGCGATCGCCTCGACGCAATTGAAGCGCGCGGCGGTTGCGCCACAATTACCGACGATGGACGAAGCCGGTCTGGCCGGTTTCGACACCGGTCTGTGGTTCGGTCTCCTGGCGCCGGCCGGCACGCCGCGCGATATCATCGACAAACTATCCAAGGCCACCAACGAAGCCCTGAAATCGCCGGAGGTCGTCGAGGCCTTGTCGAAACAAGGCATGGACATTCTGGGCGGCACGCCAGAGCAACTCGGCAAAACCATCGCCAGCGAAACCGAGAAATGGGCGAAGGTGGTCAAAGCCTCCGGCCTGCAGAAGAGCAACTAGAACACGATGCTGAAAAGTTCGAAGCGGTTTTCGGATAACATCGTGTGCTTAAGTACGAGAATTGGAAGCAGCGAATGAAACTACGAGCGAAAGATTGCCGACCGTTTTTCGATGCCGTCGATGAAAAGGCAAAGGAAATGGGCGTCGCGGTGACGACCGCCGTTGTCGGACCGGAAGGCCACCTGATCGCGCTTGAGCGCATGGATGACGCAGGCTTCATCACGCCCGACACGGCGATTGCAAAGGCCTACACGGTTGCAGCCTTCCGTTCGATGAGCCCGCGCTTCCCCGATGGCCTCGTCATCCAGCAATGGTTCAAGGAGCGCAACCCGCAACTGATGGCCAACGCGTCGGTGTTCTCCAACGGCAAGATCGCTGCATCGGGCGGCTCGCATCCGGTTTTCCACGGCAACGAGATGATCGGCGCCTACGCCATCAGCGGTGCGACATCCGGGCAGGATGAAGAGATCGCCGAATATGCACGCAAGAAGGTCGGCTGGGAAAAGGTTGCGGCCAACGACACCGTGACCGACGACGTCAAGAAACAGATCAACGATATTTATTCGAAAGTGGGCCTCGGCGACCGCAAGCTCTGATGGGCATCGTCGTCGCCTTTCTCTGGACATGATGCTGGCTTAGAGCTGTCTCGTATAAACATCTCCGAGC
>JAFAFP010000248.1 GCA_023423415.1 Pseudomonadota bacterium
GGGCCGAATCGACTCGAATAACGACTCGAGTCCACGACTGCGAATGGCTTTTTCCCTGAGCAGACGGCTGGCTACCAATCACTTGGTATGAGCTCACGATTGGCCCACCCTTGATTGCTGGTTGGCAGCTACCTTCTATTCGTTATTATCCGGCTGGGGGAAGCCGTGGACAAGAAGACTCTCGGTGAGCGCGACATCTGCACAAAATTCATCACGCCCGCGCTAAGACGGGCTGGGTGGGATGAGATGTCTCAAATCCGCGAGGAGGTCGGCTTCACCAAGGGCCAAATCATCGTGCGCGGAAAGCTGGTGACACGCGGCCAGGCCAAGCGAGCGGACTATATCCTCTATTTCAAGCCAAATGTTCCGCTTGCCTTGATCGAGGCAAAGGACAATTCACATGCTGTGGGGAGTGGAATTCAGCAGGGGCTCGAATACGCGGCCACCTTGAACATTCCGTTTGTCTTTTCCTCAAATGGCGACGGCTTTGTATTCCATGATCGCACTGGCAGCGGCGCCATGAAGGAAGTCAATTTGCCTTTGGACGCTTTCCCATCGCCGGTCGAACTATGGACACGATACCGGGCCTGGAAAGGCCTCGACGGTGACGCCGAGAAGATCGTGCTTCAGAACTATTTCGACGACGGCAGCGGCAAAGCGCCGCGTTATTACCAAGTCAACGCCATCAACTCGGCCCTCGAGGCGATTGCGAAGGGCCAGAATCGTCTCCTGCTTGTGATGGCGACAGGCACTGGCAAGACCTACACGGCATTTCAGATCATCTGGCGGCTTTGGAAGTCTGGCCGCAAGAAGCGCATTCTGTTTCTGGCTGATCGCAACGTACTGATCGACCAGACCATGGTGAACGACTTCCGGCCGTTCGGTCCGGCAATGGCGAAACTCTCGACAAAGTCCAAAACAATCGAGCGCGACGACGGCAGCAAGATCGACCTGGCGCTCGCGCTCGACAAGAAGCGGCGGATCGACACGGCCTATGAAATCTACCTTGGTCTCTACCAAGCGATTACCGGGCCCGAAGAAAGGCAGAAGCTGTTTCGTGAATTCTCACCTGGCTTCTTCGACTTGATTGTTATCGACGAGTGCCATCGCGGCAGCGCTGCCGAGGATTCGGCGTGGCGTGAAATCCTCGAGCATTTTTCGGAGGCGACGCAGATTGGTCTCACCGCAACTCCCAAGGAGACCGAGTATGTCTCCAACATCGAATATTTTGGTGAGCCGATATTCTCCTATTCCCTGAAGCAGGGCATGAGGGACGGTTTTCTTGCGCCGTACAAGGTGATCAAGGTTCATATTGATCGCGATGTCGAAGGTTATAGGCCCGAGACGGGCCAGCTAGACCGTGACGGGCAGGAGGTTGAGGATCGCATTTACAACACGAGAGACTTTGATCGATCGCTCGTTCTGGACGAGCGTACCAGGCTGGTTGCGCGCAAGGTGACAGAGTTTTTGAAAGAAAGCGGAGATCGCTTCCAGAAGACGATCGTTTTTTGCGTCGATCAGGAGCATGCAGCCCGAATGCGCCAGGCACTGGTGAATGAGAACGCTGACCTCGTTTCCGAGAACCAACGCTATGTCATGCGGATCACGGGCAACGACAAGGAAGGGCAGGACCAGCTCGATAACTTCATCGATCCTGAGTCACGTTTTCCGGTCATCGTCACAACATCGCGTCTTCTCTCGACCGGCGTCGATGCGCAGACGTGCCGGTTGATCGTGCTGGACCGCGAAGTCGGCTCGATGACCGAATTCAAGCAGATCGTCGGTCGCGGTACACGCGTTCACGAAGACACTCGGAAATTCTACTTCACACTGATGGATTTCCGTGGCGCGACGAACCACTTTGCCGATCCTGATTTCGATGGCGAGCCGGTGCAGATCTATGAGCCGGGCGGGAGTGATTCCATTACGCCGCCAGAGCCGGGTATCGAAGGCCTTGAAGGATTTGGCGAGGAGGGGAGCGACTATGACGCTGGCAACGGAGAGGTCATTGTTGATGGAGCCGTCCCGGACATCACCATTCCGTCTGGAAACTCAAAGGCGAAGAAAATTTACGTTGACGGAGTCAAGGCCAAGATCGTGGCTGAGCGCGTCGAGTACCTCGACGCCGATGGTAAACTGGTCACCGAGTCATTGCGCGATTTCACGAAGAACGCCTTGAAAAAGCAGTTCGCGAGCCTCGACGATTTCTTGAGGCGCTGGAAATCAGCCGAGCGCAAGCAGGCAATCATCGAGGAGCTGGCAGCGGAGGGGCTGCCCCTGGATCTTATCGCCGAGGAACTCGGAAAGGACCTCGACCCTTTCGATCTCATTTGTCATGTTGCCTTCGATCGCAAGCCGCTGACGCGACAGGAGCGCGCCGAAAATGTGAAGAAGCGCGACGTGTTCACAAAATATAGTCCGCGGGCCCGCGCTGTTCTCGACGCGCTTCTGGCCAAATATGCCGACGAGGGGGTGCTCAATCTCGACGACACGAACGTACTTCGGATTGCTCCGTTCTCAACCTTGGGTACGCCAATCGAGCTGGTTCGGGCGTTCGGCGAAAAGCCGGACTTCGAGCGCGCCGTACACGACCTTCAATCTGCCTTGTATCAGGAAACTGCCTAGATCATGTCTGTTCGTAATACCGTCAAATCCATTCAGGACATCATGCGCAAGGATGTCGGCGTCGATGGTGACGCACAGCGCATCTCGCAAATGTGCTGGATGTTCTTCCTCAAGATCATTGACGATCAGGATCAGGAATTTGAGCTGTTACGTGATCGGTACAAGTCTCCAATTCCAGCGCCCTATCAGTGGCGCTCATGGGCAGCAGATCCGGAAGGCATCACAGGTGATGATCTCGTCAACTTCATAAACGGTGCAATGTTTCCGGCGCTGAAGGAGCTTCAGGTCACGGGCAAGCCGGGAGACCGCCGGCGCGTCGTGCGGGATGTCTTTGAGGATGCCTACAACTATATGAAGTCCGGTCAGTTGATGCGACAGGTCATCAACAAGATCAACGAGATTGATTTTAATAATCTCTCTGAGAGACAGCATTTCGGGGACATCTACGAGCAGATTCTGAACGACCTACAATCGGCCGGCAATGCGGGAGAGTATTACACGCCGCGTGCGGTCACCGCCTTCATGGTGGACCGAATTAATCCGAAGCCTGGCGAACTGTTGCTCGATCCAGCCTGCGGAACCGGTGGTTTCTTGACCTGCTCGATCCGTCATATGCGCGATCGTTACGTCAAAAAGCCTGAGCACGAACAAACGATGCAGGCCGCCTTGCGCGCGGTCGAGAAGAAGCAGCTTCCGCACATGCTGTGTGTCACCAACATGCTGCTGCATGGCATCGAAGATCCGGCATTCGTGCGCCACGACAATACCTTGGCCCGACCGTACATCAGCTATTCGGCCTCAGACCGTGTGGATGTGGTGCTGACAAACCCTCCGTTCGGCGGACGGGAAGAAGACGGCATCGAGTCCAACTTCCCCAAACAATTCCAGACCCGCGAGACCGCAGACTTATTCCTTGCGTTGATCATCAGGCTGCTGAAGGCCAACGGGCGTGCCGCTGTAGTCCTGCCAGACGGGACGTTATTCGGCGAAGGCATTAAGACGCGGCTCAAAGAGCATCTGATGGAGGAGTGCAACCTCCACACCATCGTCCGCTTGCCGAACTCGGTTTTCAAACCCTACGCCTCGATCGGAACCAACCTTTTGTTCTTCGAGAAAGGCGCGCCAACCAAGGACATCTGGTTCTGGGAACATAGAATCCCGGAAGGGCAAAAAGCCTATTCCATGACGAAACCTATCCGGTTCGAACATCTTCAAGACTGCATCGACTGGTGGGGAGGCGCGAAGCGCAAGGGTAGGGAGGAAGGCCCCCAAGCCTGGAAGGTGACGGCCGAGGAGGTGAAGGCGCGTGGCTACAACCTTGATTTCAAGAACCCGCACGCTGTTGCCGATAATCACGGCGATCCGGAAACGCTCCTAGCCGACCTCGCCGCAGCTGAGACCGAGACGGCGGCCTATCGCGACCAATTGAAGGCGATTCTCACCGAGGCGCTCGCCCGATGAACGCCGAATGCCTGCTGACGCATTACGAGAAGATAGCCGAGGCTCCCGACGCCATCGCCCGCCTGCGCCGCTTCATTCTTGATCTGGCCGTGCGCGGCAAGCTGGAGCCGCAGGACCCGAAGGACGAACCAGCGTCGGACCTGCTGAAACGGATTAGGAGGGAGAAGGCGCGGCTGGTGAAGGCGGGGGAGATCAGAGTCCCTAAAGCGATCCCGGACCTTCCTGAACCACCGTTTCGTATCCCCTCGAGTTGGCGCTGGTCCCAGCTCGCCGAAATAGGTGTCCTGAACCCGCGCAACGAGGCGCCTGACACCCTCGAAGCGTCATTCGTGCCAATGCCGTTGATAGCAGCAGAGTATGGTGCCGCGAACCAACATGACGTCCGCCCTTGGGGCGGGATCAAGAAGGGCTACACGCATTTTGCCGAGGGTGACGTAGGCCTCGCCAAGATTACCCCGTGCTTCGAAAACGGCAAATCCACAGTCTTCCGAAATCTAACGGGCGGGATCGGCAGCGGTACTACCGAGTTACATATTGTGCGCCCGTTGTTTGTCGATCAGGATTACATCCTGCTTTTCCTCAAGAGCCCGCATTTCATCGAAACCGGCATACCGAGGATGACTGGTACGGCTGGCCAGAAACGCGTGCCGACCCAGTATTTCGCGCACTCACCGTTTCCCCTCCCTCCGCTCGCGGAGCAACAGCGCATCGTCGCCAAGGTCGATGAGTTGATGGGCCTGTGCGACCGGCTGGCGGCAGCGCGGGCAGAACGCGAGGCGGTGCGCGACCGGCTGGCGGCGGCAAGCCTCGCGCGCCTCAACGCGCCCGATCCCGAAACCTTCCGATCCGATGCTCGCTTCGCGCTTGATGCTCTGCCGGCACTCACCACGCGCCCGGACCAGATCAAGGCCCTGCGCCAGACCATCCTCAACCTCGCCGTGCGCGGCAAGCTCGTGCCGCAAGATGCGAACGACGAACCGGCGTCGGAATTGCTCAAGCGGATCGCGAAAGCGCACCCGAGGAAGCAAAGAAGTAGGGCAGTCTCCACCAATCAAGATGGACCCGGATACGAACGCGACTATCTCGGATTGCCCACCGGATGGATGTTAGCGTCACTGGAAGCGATTTCGAGCTTCGAGAATGGTGACAGGAGTTCAAACTATCCCAGCGGATCGGACATCAAAGCGGATGGAGTTCCGTTCTTCAGCACCAAAAATCTCTCAGATTATCGGCTGCAATTTACAAATCTCGATTTCATCACCACCGCAAAATTCGAATCATTGCGTAGCGGAAAGCTGCAAGATCAAGACATTCTCATTACACTACGCGGCTCAGTGGGGAAGTTTGGTTTGTTCGAGGCCAGCGAAGCTATCACGACTGGTTTCATCAACGCTCAATTGCTGATCATTCGCTGTGTGGATCGAGCTTTAGTGCCCTACCTAATGATCTGCATGAGGTCAGACGATTTCTCGGACCAAATTGCTCTGCTGTCGAGTGGCAGCGCAACGCCTCAACTTTCAGCTGGAAAACTGGCGGAAGCATTGATCCCCCTCCCACCGCTCGCTGAGCAACACCGCATCGTCGCCAAAGTCGATGCACTAATGGCGTTCTGCGACCGATTGGAGGCGAGCCTCACTGCCACCGTCGCCACCCGCCGACGCCTGCTCGACGCGCTGCTCGCCGAGGCGCTGGCGCCAGATGCTGAGCGTGTATTGGAGGCGGCGGAGTGAACATTGATTACGACGGCCGCAGAGCAGCGACGTTTCAGTTCTTCAAGTCATAGAATGGGAAATCGACAGTGGTAATGTTCCGACGGCGGCAGAAGTCGGTGAAACATCAAGGGATCTGGCAATGAGGGGCGCGAGTCTGGGACGTCTCGAGCGAGTAGAACTTCGCGATATTTGGTTGTCTGAAGCGTCCGATTTTACGCCGTGGCTCGCTCGAAAAGAGAATCTCGACATTCTCGGAGATACGCTTGGAATTGATTTAGAGCTAGAGGCGCAGGAGCGTCCGGTAGGGCCCTTTCGTGCCGACATCCTTTGCAAGGACATTGGGACAGATCGTTGGGTGTTGATCGAAAATCAACTGGAGCGGACGGACCATAGTCACCTCGGTCAGTTGCTAACCTATGCGTCAGGTCTTGAGGCTGTAACGATCGTCTGGATCGCAGCGAGGTTTACCGAAGAGCATCGTTCAACGCTTGATTGGCTGAATCGAATCTCGGACGAAAGCTTCCGCTTCTTTGGTTTGGAAGTCGAATTATGGAGGATTGGCGAATCCCCAGCGGCACCAAAGTTCAATATCGTTTCGAAGCCGAATGATTGGTCTCAGTCCGTTGCGCAAGCGGCTCGTGCCATCGATGATACCCAACTCTCCGAAACGCGCATATTGCAACGAACCTATTGGGCAGAACTTCAAAATGTGCTCAATAGTCTAGCTGGGCCAATTTACGGCAATAGGAAGCCGCAGCCCCAAGCTTGGATGACGTTTCCAATTGGGCGCAGTGGTTTTCATTTGAACGGCACGATGATCCGACCAAAGAGGCAGATTCGTGCCGAACTCTATATTGCGGGTGATCGCGCGAAGATAATGTTTTCACTGCTGCAAAGACAGAAAGATGATATCGAGCGAGAACTTGGGTATCAACTCGAGTGGGAGGAACTGCCGTCGCGACGCGATTGTCGCGTCTCCTCATACCTTGACGGAGTCGATCCCGAGAATGAGGCGGACTGGCCGCGTCAACACGAATGGTTAGCGAGGCGCCTAAACGACATGCATCGCGTGTTAGCTCGTCGTGTTGCTGTCCTAGATGCCGATGAAGGACGACCAGAGTCCGAGTAATCGATTGGGTTCAAGTTAGAGCCTTTGTGCAAAAATCAAGATTTTTGCACAACGTCATTGACGCTTATCTATCAGCCACTTACGCTGTGCGAAATATATGTGCATAATCGGGGTGGCTTATGACGATCTACGGGTATGCCAGGGTCAGCACCGACGGGCAGTCGCTTGAAGCGCAACTTGCTCAATTGAAAGCCTCGGGATGTGAGAAGATCTTTCGAGAGAAGATCAGTGGCGCCCGCGCCGATCGTCCTGAGTTGCAAAAGGTAATAGCCGCGCTTGAAGCAGGCGACGTGCTCGTCGTCGCCAGGCTTGATCGTCTTGCACGGTCTACCCGTGACCTGCTGAACGTGCTTGCGAGCATCGCGGAGAAGCAGGCTGGATTTCGTTCGTTGGGAGATGCGTGGGCTGACACGACAACGCCTCACGGCCGGCTGATGCTTACCGTCCTTGGCGGCTTGGCTGAGTTTGAGCGCGAACTGATCCGAATGCGAACGGGAGAAGGGAGGGCCCGCGCCAAGGCCCTTGGAGTTAAACTCGGACGCAAGCCAAAGCTTACTCCACATCAAATCCGAGAGGCGCGTGCCCGAAGGCAAGCGGGGGAGGCGCTAACAGAAATTGCAAGGTCGTACAATGTAAGCCATAGCACCATCAGTCGTCTGCCTTGAGGTGACGAGAGGGGAAGACGGACTTACAAAGCTGCTGGATCATATTATCCAGGGCAGAGCACGTCGATCTCTGCGATCTCTGCCATACGGCACAGTCATACTTTTACAGTGTGGACGATCGTTCACAAAAAATGAGCAGATATTAGTATGCCTCTTTCCAATCTCGACCCGTATCAGCATCGATTTGTTACCGCTCCTGACGTTAATGCGAGGCTGCTCGCTCCAGCCGGTAGTGGAAAAACACAGTCAATACTTTGGCGATGTGCGGAGCTTTCTCGGCGGCTCGATGGAAAAGCGCGTTTCCTTGTTGTGACATTTACTCGTGCTGCACGAGATGAGCTCCGAGCTCGGTTGCGTCTCGCGGAATTCGCAAACTTAGCATCTGCGGTCGATGTTGTGACCTTAAATGGGTGGGGTTTCCGGCGAGTTCGCGCAAACTATCATCGTCCACGGATTGTAGTTGGGGAGGGCGAACGTAGTCGTCTCGTGCACAATACACTGCAGCCCATCTGGCGCAATCATGAGGCAATTGCCGATGCAATGAAATCCTATCCTTATCGCGCCGACAAAATCCTAATCAATCTCATTGATCGGTTGAAGAGTCTTGGATTCATTCATGATGGTGATGCATTGGGAACTGCAAATGCGCACCTCGACTATCTTCAGGATCTCGATTTGTTGTGGTTGGTGGAACGGACGATTGATGAGTTGTCGGAACTTGGCGTGTTACCTGACTTGCGACTCGAAACGTTCGTCGAGACTATGATCCCGTTCTTCTCAGAAGCATCAAGGACGCTGATAGAGCAGGCAACCTTCACTCTTGAGGACCAAAAGTATGTTGCGTACATTGACGTCCGCCGACAAATTTCTGAAGGCCGTCACCCCTCTGGTGGAGCGCGCCTGACGCATGTCTTGGTTGACGAATTTCAAGACATCAATCCGCTCGATCTTTCGCTCCTCCGGAATATTGCTGAGCTCAATCGTGTGGAATTGACAATTGTGGGCGATGACGACCAGGCTATTTTTGAATGGCGCGGTGCGACCCCCAGTTTCATCCTCGATCCGCAACGCTATTTCGGCCGAGATTTTGAAACATACATCCTTGAACGCAACTATCGCTGTCCCCGCAATTTAGTTCACGGATCGCAGGCACTGATTATTCATAACTGCCGTCGTGCCGAAAAGGCGGTTCTACCTGTTCGCGAGACGGATGCTGAGATCGAGGTGGTTCATCGCAGTGCGTTCACGCAATCAATTGACGCCGTGATGGACGAGGTGCGAAGTTTCTTGCAACGAGATACGCCCGGCGAAAAACTTGCTATTCTCTCTCGAAAGCGTGCGCAACTCATCCCTTACCAGATCTTGATGGCGAGCGAAGATCTTCCGTTCTGTGCGGCGGAGGACCTTCAGGTTTTCCTGAGTGATGCTTTCAAGAAGCTAAGTCACGCGCTGTTTGTATGCTCCATCGTTCGATCTGGCAGTCGCAGCATGACGATTGTGGAGGATACGATTGTTCTGGTTGACCTTGTAAAGCGATTTCCGCTGAAGAAGGCAGAGCGCGATAAGCTTTCCGCTCATCTGCGTGCCGGTCGTCCAAAATCATATCATGAAGCTCTTGATCAGCTTGAGACATTTCGCGGTCCATTGAAGGCACCCAATGAAGATGGCGCCGCGAGTCGGGCCTTTGGGCGCGCGATCCGTGCGTTGATTGATGCGCCTACCGTACAACGGGCCATTGATGCGCTAGGGCAGGGATTCGATGGTTTGGGTCAGGACTACGGAAAGTCGCAAGAAGACATATTCTTCGCTGATCCGCCCTTTCTCTATCTTTCAGAGTTCGCGGTCCGCTACGGCGACGATTTCGAAAGATTTTTGGACGATATCGAGCGTGCGCGTGACACGCTAGTCAAGTTGCCTGGCGAGGACGATGAAGCCTTAGCGGACGAGATGTGGCGCCGCCCCGTTCACATGATGACTGCCCTCCGGGCGAAGGGAAAAGAGTTTGATACGGTTATAATTTTAGACGCGAATGATGGGGTTTGGCCCCTGCGCCGAGCGGAGACGCAAGCCCAGAAAGAGGGAGAGCGTCGCCTTTTTTACGTGGCTATGACCCGTGCCAAGCGCCGACTGGTGATCACGCTCTCAAATCGTATCGGAGATCAGACTGCGATTCCTTCGCCCTTTCTCGCCGAGGCGAGGTTGCTGCCATCAGGTCGCTGAGATCTCGGCCAGAAAAGCAGGAAAGGCAGATGTGACCTTTTCAGTGGATATTAGCCATCCGTGCGCCTCTGGTTCTCCGATGCTTCTGACCGGGCTGAGTATCCGGAATGCGCTGTGCTTCATGGCATATCCGCTTCCCCTCTTATTGGCATAGCGCGTCACGCCGTCCACCTGCTGCAGCCGTTGCTCGATTTGTTGATCCAGGTTGGGAGCGATAAAGACGGCGACGGCCTGAGAGGAATTCTGCATCCGGTTTAAGAGCACGTGGCGAGTATGGCCAGTCACACCAGTGGAAAATCGGCGCATCTTGGTTTGTGAACTCGCCAGAGGTTCGGCGGTAAAGCCGTTCGCCATGGCAAGCTGAGTCAGTAACCGCTCTAGGGCCGGGTCGATTTTGGGAGTTATGCTGGAGTGTCGGGATGGGGACAATTCGATGGTCGTGTCGTCCGACACACATGTCCCTTTGTCATCCAGCTCGACAGAGGTTCCTTGATGTTCGCGATTTAGAGCGGCAACCGTCGATTCGTGGAGTTTTACGAAAGTCACGGCACCAGAAGGGTGAGCATATCGGATTGGAGATGGAAGTCTGCTGGAATTCAGAACGAGCCAGGGAAACAGCCATCCATTTTTCACCGCGGTCGGTTGCTCCGAGGGGGGCACACGATGAAAAGGTTCGGAATCGGCGAGGCCGATGGCATCTAGCCGCGGAAGGCTATCGACCAGATCAACGGTCCCTTCAATAAGACCGCTTCCCTTTCTGATCAAGGCAATGCGACCACGGACCTTCGTGGGCATTGTGCGCAGTTCCCAAGTCTTCTGGCCATCAAGAATTAAGTCGATCCATGGTTCGCGTATTACAAGCCCGTGCATCGTTGGTTTGGTCCTTGAAAATTAGTTCGGCTTCACCGCTGCACCAAACAGTGCGTCGATGTCGCCGTCAGTTACGGGCGGAGCCAACATGTTGCGGGAGAGCTCGCGCTTTCGTGTGAGCAATCCGTCGAGGGTCACATCGAATGATGCGTCACCATAGGCTGGATGAACTGCAATCGGCAGATGGATCGTCACGGGCTTGTCTTGGCCTATTCGATAGGCGCGATCATTGCATTGATCCTCAACGGCTGGATTCCACCAGCGGCTTAGGTGGATGACATGATTTGCGGCGGTAATCGTAAGGCCAACGCCAGCAGCTTTTGGCGAAAGAATTAGAAGGTCAAAACCCGGAGCGGCTGCTTGAAACGCATCGACAATCGCCTGACGCTTCGCGCCTGGTATAGTTCCATTAATTATTGCTGGCTCGACACGAAGGCCGAATAAGCTAGTGGCCGCCGCAGCAAAGACGCGTTGCAAAGCACGGTCTTCCAGAAAAACGATTGCCTTTTCACGCCTCTTTTGCACCTCTTGCAACACCTCAACCGTCTTCAACAATCGCGCAGACCGGTTGACCCAGTTTTGTACTGACGTGAGGTCGTAACCATCGACACCATCGGCCCCATTGGGATGAAGCGATATTCCGCGAAACGCGTGAATCGCGGTCAGCATGGTGCTCATGTTCCGTGGTCCTGACCGAGCGCTTAACACGGCTTCAGCATAAGCCGCAGCCTGCGGAGGCGGCATTTGGACAGCGTAAGGCTTCACTGTTTTTTCGGGCAATCCTTCGAGGATTGCCTCCTTCATGCGCCGGAGCATCGGGGCGGGCATGCCGTCTTGCGGCTGATCGAGGCGATCCTTGAGCGCCGTGAGCGTTTCAGGCCTGCCCTCGCCATATGTGGAGGAAAAGGATTTCAGATCACCAAGCATACCTGGTGCTACCCGGTCCATAATGCACCAGAGATCCTCGATGCGATTTTCGATCGGGGTGCCTGTCAAACCTAAGACGAAGTCTGCATTAACGGTTTTAGCCGCGTGGGTGTTAATGGTCCCGGGTGATTTAACTTTTTGCATCTCGTCGAAAATCGCCACGGAGCAGTATACGCGGGCAAAGGCCCGGTGATTGTCAGCGAGAGTCTCGTAAGTTGTCAGAATCCAATCGGCTCTTTGGAGTGTTTCTACATCCAGGCTGTCTTCAGGCGTCCAATCGGGTGTCTTTGGCTTCTTGAGGCGGCGTATGCCGCTTCCAAATGCGTCGATGCGGTCGCCCAACGCTCCTGCAGTTAGATGCCGTTCTGACTCGGCAATCCAGTTGTTCAGGAGCGCTGTTGGCGCAACAATCAGGATAGGGCCGCGCTTAGGCGCTGATTGACCACTCCGCACCGGTGCGGTTTGGTTGCAGCGAATCCAGGCGAGAAATGCGAGAGCCTGGAACGTCTTGCCCAAGCCCATATCGTCCGCCAGTAGAGCTCCCGGAAGTCCTGAAGCCCAGGTCTTCAGAAGCCAATCGAAGCCCTCATGCTGGTGTGGTTTCGCTGCCGTACCGCCCGCGATCCGATCGAGCGGAAAATCTTTGCTCGCTAATATGGGGCGTTTTCGGAGGCTCGCACGAAATGCTGCAGACTCAATATTTTCCGCAATGACGAGGCGATCATTGTCCGGTTCGACGGCTTCTTCAGGAGGTTGTGGCGCCTCGAAAGCTGCGTCTTCCGAATTTTCGGGACTTTTCTGATCAGTATCCCGCGGAGGAATTGACGATAGTGCTTCATCAACCTCCTGTGTTGGATAGTCTGCACCTTGCACGGTCACCGTTGGCTGTGCTTCGGCCTTGGCTTCGCTTACCTTGTCCTTGAGTTCGGAGATCTCAGCTTCGCTGACCGTCACGATCCGCGCGCCGAGTTGGAGTGGGAATCCTTCCGGGAGCCACTGCTGTGCTTGACGTTTCAACCATGGAATTTTGGGCGCTTCCCACACGCCGAGGCCAAGAACACGGTCAGAATATTGATCGGTCTCAACAAATAGAACCGCGGCGGTATCGGTCGCTGGTTCTCGCCCTATTGCCTCCGCGATGTGTGGGCGAGGATTGCGGACGAACTCTCGGCGATCCTTATCGGGAGCGGCTCGCTTTTGGCGAACGACGTCGAGCGCTACTTTCAGGTCCGGATCGACCACCAAAAATACATTGCGCCCGAGCACATAGGCATCGCGGGTCTGTTCGCGGCGGACAAAGCGCTCTTCAACAAATCGCCTTTGAAGATCAGGGGGGAGCAGCGCATCGGTCTCAGCGTCTCGTACATGGTTTATGTCAAATGTCGGTTCGTCTCCCTCATTAATCGGGGCATTGTCTTCGAGCGAAGCAGCTTTGGACCGGCTCATCAATATCGGTACGAAATCGATGCCTTGGCGCGTTTCGCGAACATCGAGCGCAAAGCTGCCGGCCTGATAAATGCTAAGACTCTTCAGATATTGGTCATCGCACTCTACTGGTTCTCCAGTTATCGATTTCAATGCGTTCTGGACAGGCTGCCAGGCGGCGATACGCGTCTCGACTGTCGCACCCTGTGTGGCGTTAAACGCGTCTATTCCTTCCAAAAGCTCATAAAGGGAGACGGTAAGGCGAGCCAGCTTCCCACCTGAGCGTATAAATGCGCCGACCCGTTCCGCGGCGACGGCGCGCGTGTTTGCGTCATACCAGCGTATACGGATGCGGCTTGTTGGTTCTTCGATTCTTCCGTCAAAGGAGAGTGTTGCTGAGAGTGTTGCAAGTGCGGGAAAGCCGAGCGTATCAGCGATCGAGCCGGGAAGGCTCGCGGCGCAGGCGTCATCAAGTATGACTGCGTCACCTTCGACCTTTCCTTCGCCACGCTGAATACAGCCCGAAATGACGCTAACAGCAACGCCCTGACGGCCATCGAGTGAAGCCCATTTACCCGGTGGCACTAGGCTTTTGGATAACAACTTCCGACGTACGGCCGCGATTCGGACGCCCTCAGCGTCAAAAGTTGTTTGGAATACAACTGACATTAATTTCGCACCGTATATTCGGACTGCCGGATGCGAACACCGGTCATCTGGTGGAGCTTGGCCGCCACTTTGTTTTGCCAGGCGTAGGAATCGGGAGAAACATGGGAGACCGCGTAAACCGGCTTTCTAAGGTCTTCAGATGCGTGAGTTGATCTGAGACTATGAGGTAGGTAAGGGTCAATATAGGGCCGTGGCGCGTCGGGGCGCTCAGCATCTGACCAAATCACGCATTTTCCATAGTGACTCCACTCAGCTACAACGCCTCGGCCGATCTTTAAGATCAGCGCAGCTTGACCCGTCTGGACCGCCCCGTTGAACGTCCCAAATGATGCTGCTTTGCCTAGAGCCCGTCTTGCGGTCTGAGCGCCTTGTGAATCAAAGACAACCCATGCATCCGTGATGAGTTCGGCGCGGAGCACTGCCTCCCAGAATGCGCGACGATACTTCCACATCCGTTCAACGGCGATATGATCGACCACATCGAGGAACTGGCGGAGAGAGAGCTCGGTGAGCCAGCGACGGATGATCTGCTCCGCCTTCGGCATTCGTGTCCAATTAGATTTGGGCAGTCGCGGGTCGCCAAAGAGATCCACTAACTGAGCAATGATCTGATCGCGGACTCTCTTTTCAGGTGGGGACGTGAATGGAATCGTCAGCGCATTCGCAACCAGAGGACCAAGATCGTCAAAGGCGAGCTTATGCCGATCATCCAGCGCTACCCGCCGAACTAAATCCAATCGGACTTCTGGATCTTTCTCAACGCCCGATTCGATGAGCCTTAGAGCTGCTTCGGCACACGCCTTCGCGAATCCGGATCTGGCATCCAGCGCGCGCAACCCGCAATCTTGAAGGATTGCGCTAGGTGGCGTTCGCTGGTGGATTGCGGCGCGTGCAACGTTCTCATGGCCCCGCATGTGATCGAAGAGGACGAAACGCGCCTGGAGCGCGTCCCATGGTTTTCCAAGGCGGGAGACAAGACTCATTAAGGTGTTGGACGTTTCCGGAATGCCGGTTCTTTGGGGCAAGAAGCTGGTGAGGTAGGAGGTGGCGAGCGCTCGGGCAGGGGGCTTGCGGCCTGTTTGCTCGATGGCTGCAAGCACGGCGCGCAACATGATTGGATGTTCGGAGAGTGCGGGCTCTGTTATCCAAAGACACCAGGCGCCATCACGCGCCTCGCGCGCATCCAGGGGGCGGCCGGCGCTAATCTTGGCCTGCAGCATGCGTGCTTCCGCATTATAGTCCTTACCCGACTGTGGCCTTGCCAAGCCTGGAGTGTGATCCGGTAAATTAGCCGCAACTCGTTCAACCGTAGGAGTTTCTGGAACGCGCAGCGGCTGAATGATATTACGCAATGCAGCGGCCGCATCCTTCATCCCACTCACGGTCGTCCTCCAGCGGCGCGTGTAAGACGTTCAATTTGACCACGCATCTCGTCCGTAAGACGCAGCACTTCACGTAGTCGCTCGCGAGCATCGACTTCCATCACGAAGCGAAGATCAATGCGACGGTTCTTATCGCGGGCGGCTCGTGTATTTGTCGAATCAATTGGGCGAGTAGAGGAATATCCCGAGACCGATATAATCTCGTCACGCCTCTGATTCCGAAGCATCCGAAGCTCGGGTGCGATAGCAATCAGCTCGCGATAAGTGTTGACAGCGCGTTCTGTTGATAGTTGCCAATTTCTCCCATCATCCCCCATAATGTCTGTATGGCCTTCGATAAACACGGTCTCCACAGTCGAGGCGGTTTGTGTGCGGCAGTTGAAAGCTGCAGCCTCACCACGGCAGGCGGTGTAGGCAGGAAGCACGCGGGCCAGTACACGGGCAATTCGGCCGACATTGGAGCGGGAGTTTCCCAAGGGTGGGTCGCGTAACTGGGAATCATCCGAGCGAAAGCGAACTGCCTCTTCGGTAAGCCGCAAAACTCCGCTCACTTCATCAATTTCTACATCAAGGCCCTCAGATTGCAGCTCCCGACGGAGATCATTGAGCAAGCGACGACGTGTCTCACGCGCGGCGTCAAGCGTAGCCACCTCATTCCGAGTCCGATTTTGGATTTCGTCCAGCTTTCGTGCTACTTCGCGCGCAACGTCAATTGCGTTCTCCTGAACGTCTGTCTTACTGCGAAAATCGAGCGCGAATACCATCAACATGATAATGAAGATGAACAGGACGCCGACCATCATGTCGGTCATCGATATAAAGTAATTTTCGCCTTCCTCTGCGGCAGCACCTGCGTTGGCTTCGTCTTCAGCGATCATGGGCCAGAGCCTTGGCTATTCGGCAGGCATACGCACAAAGGCGCTTCTCAAATCCTCAACTGAATCGCCAAAGGTTTCTGTGTTTTGGCGGATTTCATCAAGCAAAGGATTGAGCTTCTCAACCGCGCGCGCGAACCCCTGATCGACCTTTTGAGCATAATCCACGAGCGTCTGGGCTTGTTTTTGGGTCGCCTCCGCGAGGGTCTCGACCGAGCGTCCGAGTTCCTGATCCACGCGATCAAATTGCGCCACATAACCGCGCCACATATCGGCGAGGCTCTCACTTTGCTGCGAGAGGGCCCCCGCCAACTCCTTTGACGCAAGCTGACTGACGTTCAGAGAGGAAACAGATTGCTGCAGCGCTTGCGCCATCTCTTCGCTGGCCGTCGCTATGCGTTCGCCAGATTGAACGAAGGGTGCCGCGGCGTTGCGGATATCGTGTGCGGTCCGCCCGAATGCATCGGACACCTGTCGTGTTTGCGTTGTCGTCTCGCCCATGGCGCCGACTTGCGCCGCGATGGCGGCTTCGGAGGCGTGCAGCGCTGCGGCAAATTTTTCGATCTCACGGCGCACGCTCTCCATCACCTCGGCAAGCCCCAGCTTCATGCCCTCAGCGGCCTGCGTTGCGGCATCTGCGATCGAATTGGCTGCCTGTTTCTGCGCACTTGCCACGTGTTCACTTGCTGAAGCGACCAAGCGTTCCAGTCCGCCTGCAGCAGTGGAGAGACGGTTACCGAAATCTTCCCCTGTGCCTTGCAGGCTGCGTTGGGTCTCTCCGAGAGAGACCTGCATAGTTGCCAGGGCTTTGGCGAGTTCTTTCAGTTCAGTGCCGGCGCCGCTTTGCACCGATTCTGTGAACTTATCGACTAAGGATACGATTCCTGACTGGCTATTGTCCGCCAACTTTGCGACTGCTCCGTCAATGCTAGCTGCTACCGGTTCCATGACCGTGCTGAAGGCAGTCTCAATGCTGGGAGAAATGGTCTCGCCCATGCGGGCGAAAAACTGCTCACTGTTGATAGCTTTGAGTTCGGCGAGCTGTTGCGATATGCGGTCGTTCATCTCCACAGCAATCGACTGTGGCGCTGTGTATTTCAGCTTGGATTCCACTGCTTGGCAGAAGGCGTCAAACGCGCTTTCAATCCAGATTGTATATGTACGAAAAAGCAGGGAGAGAGCTATAGAAGCGCCTAACCCCGCAATCGATGTTGCGAATTTGAATGTCGCAACTTGGAGGAGCTCGCGCGTTGCGTTTTGCATGGCAGCGCCATCAGCACTGCTCGCCCCCATTGCGGCCTTGTTGAGCGCGAGAACAAGCCCGACGAAGGTCAATAGCAGTCCAATTCCGACGAAATAGCCCGGAATACTGCCCATCATTTTCAGGCCAAACAGTTTTTCGCGGGCGACACCTAAATTTACAAAGGTCTGCGGGCGTACGCTGTTGCAGATCACAGGCTGACGCGGCTCGGTCGGTATGACCAAGGTTTCGTCAAATTCGCGCCAGGCATGACCAATCAAGGCGTTGTGTGCGAGCTTCGCGTGCACGCGTCCGTAGTCGGCCGCGAAGGCGGCTCGATTGCGCGAGCGCGTTACGACGCGACGGGCAAACCAAAGGGAAGCGACGATAGCGACGACGTACAGCAGCAAGAATGCAATGGCTAGTGCGACCGCGACGCTACAAAGGCCTGCCGCCAGCGCGAAGGCGAATTCTTGGCTGCTAACGTTTTGTAGGTTGCCAGCGACTGCCTCTCGAACAACGTCCGAGATCAAAACCGCGTCAAAGGTCGGCCAATTTCGCTCTAGTCCAAAAATGATGGCGGTGACAACGACCCAGAATGCACAAAAGCGTACGAAGCCGTTCCACGCTAACAGCGCCCCCCAGGTCATATAGTCCCCACGTCTATCCGGTAATTAGGTAGCCTGTTGTTCTACACCGACTTGCGAGGCAGCTGGAATATATGACTGCGTTATACCCATCAGCCTGAGACGCGCATGGCGAACATCAGGTCGATGGGCTGGGGCCCGGGTGCGGTGTCAAAGATGGCAGAGTTCCCAATCAAGCCCGCGGCTGTTCCTGTGTCGATTCGGACCTTAGTCGAGCGCTCCCGCAGGCCTAGCGGCGCCTCGCCGTGGCGACACGGTGGCGACACGGTGGCGACACGACCGCTTAACGCCTCCGGACGAAAAATCGACTATCGAATTTTCTTCTGAGTTTTCATGGGGTTGGATGGTCGGAGCGGCGGGATTCGAACCCACGACCCCTAGTCCCCCAGACTAGTGCGCTAACCGGGCTGCGCCACGCTCCGACTAATAAAATCAAATGCTTACGGCCGCTTTCTGTGCGGCGGCGGCAGGAACGGGTGAGGCAACCGTTCCGCTGGCGCTTATATACACCGAGGCGCCGGCCAGCAATCTCTCTTTGGCAATCCGAACGACTGATTTGGGAGGCCAAAGCGGCATCTAAGCACCTTGGACGGCACGGAAGGCTGCCTCACTTCAGGCCGAGCGACATCGGCATCGAACGTAACATCTTGCCTGATGCAGTGAGATATCGGCCATTCTGCCATTGGTAGTCATAGGCTACCAGAGCCAATCCAGCGATCAGGAAGATGGTGAAGCCCCGCATCGGCAACACCTTCGATGACGGCAGGTCTAACGGACGTAGAGCCAGACCGCATAGAGGGCGGCTGACCAGATCGCGATGCTCAGGCCAAAGGCCGCGAGAAGCTCAGTGGTTCCCCACCAGTCGCGACGGATTTCTGGTGCCGCGAGGCGATATTGGTGCTCCGGACGAAGCCCATAGGTGATCCGCCGTGACAACGGCATTGGAATCCTCCCGCAACCCTGTCAACAACAACAATTCCAGCATGGATTGGGCAGGATTTCAAATTTTCACAATCATAATTTGTAAAATAACGGCGCTCGCAATTCGGTAGGCGAGCACTGTGCCGTTCTCACCCGGCGGCCGCACCTCGAGAGCTTTCGGAGTTGCTCAGTGGCCAACGGACCGCCAGTCATAGATGCAAGAGGGCGCTGGCAACATAGATCGCGGTGTAGACTGCGATAAATCCGATCAGGGCAAGCCTTGCCGGCAATGCCAAAACTGTTCCGATGGTCTGCACCAGATTGGCGATCAGCAGAACGATCAGCAGCCATGACACCGCTTGCGGTTGATCCAAACCTTCGTTTTCGCGCGTATTCTGGACCCAGAACGCTTCTCCGTCTTCATTCTGGTCGGCATCCTTGGCGTCACCTTGTGCCGGCGACCAGACCGCTTCCGGCGGCTGCTGTCCGCAGGAAGAGATAAGGGATGAAGAGAACGCGGCTCGCCGTGTTAGCGGCCGTACCTGGCCCCGACCTTGAGGCAGAGATCGAGCAGGATCCGCGCGGTCTTGTCCCACGTATAGAGCTGGGCGTGCTTGAGGCCGGCGGCCTTCAGCTTTTCACGTAACGCGGGGTCGGAATAGACAGCTTTCATTGCGTCGGCGAGGCTGTCGACATCGTTCATGCCACAGCGAAGCGTCGCATCACCGCCGATCTCGACCAGTACCTCCTGATCCGACACGATGACCGGGCAACCGCATTGCATCGCCTCGAGCGGCGGAAGTCCGAAGCCTTCGTATGTCGAAGGATAAACCAGCGCCAGCGCGTGATCGTAAAGCGCGCGCAGTTCATTGTCGGTGATGTGGCCGGTATCGACGAGATTGTCGTCGGAAATTGCTTCCAGCTTGTTGTGAACGTCGAGGCGGCGCTTGCCGGTCGCGACCACAGGCACATTCTTGAGGCCGCTTTTCTTCAGCGCAGCCAGGGTCCCAGCCAAATTCTTGTTCAGCGCGTAGATGCCGACGCCAAGAAAGTAGGGGCGATCGCGCAGATTGAGCTTGTCGAGGATTCCGTCGTCCGGCGCATGCCGAAGGATGTGGTCCGAACCTTCGTAACAGATCGGAATGCGGGCAGGATCGAGCCCGTAATACTTCTGCATCTCCCGACGCGAGAAATCCGACACCGACACGACGAGATCGGCGTTGCGTGCGGCATTCGGGATGATGAAGTCATAGGCTGCAACGAAGGCTTTGGAAAAAGCTTCCGGCATTGCTTTGGTCGAGGTGTCATGGATGACGAGCACCTGCCGGCGCTTCAGGATCGGCCCAAGCATGCAGAGGTTCAACTGCAGCTTGCCGATCGTGCGTAGCGGAAATTCGATCTGCTCCCAGAGATACCCTTTCGAAAATCCCGAGCGGTTCAGGCGAATATTCCTGAGCGGGAAATCGCGTGCGGAATTCGGTGCCTGCAGTTCAATCCGACCTTTCAGGTCCGCATAAGCGGGCTCGTCCAGCACATTGTCCATCGCCCGCACAACCTCGATCGCAAAGCGCTGAACGCCTGCGGTTAGCTGCGTCAGAAAACGGCCATTGATAACGATGTCGGGGGTCGCGGTTGGCATCAGCGGTCCATATCAGGTGCGGCCGCTTTCTTCTGCAAGGCACGCGGAACGTTATCCTAAAAGAGGCGTCTTAAAGAAGTATCAAACGCGGACCAGCGCATGCGCCACGCGCAGCATGAGCGCCAATGCGTGGCCGATCGGCGTTGCTCTTTGTCGTCATTCCGATGCTGCCGCGTGGTTTTGTTTCCATGCTGCATGCGGAATGTTGTTTCGCGCGGTCTGGATCGGCCCGCGCCATGCCAGCCAGACAAAGATCAGCGCGCCGCAGCTATAGATGATCGCGTAGATCCACATGTAATCGACGATGCTCACCTTGACGAAAAACGCGAACAGGGTGCCAAGCGTGATCGCCACGACGATCACCGGTGCGGCACGAGCGATCTCCTTGAAGAAGCCGGTGTGAACCAGAAGCGACAGCGCGACCATCTGGACCATGTTCGCGACCAGCAGCACGATCAGGATTGGCACGACATTCGGCATCACAGCGGCGGGGCCAAGCAGGAATGCAAAGAGCTGCTTGCCAAAGAACAGCAGGATCAGCGAAGCCCCGATCGTCGGGACCGCGCACAGGCCAAGCGCGATCAGTGTCGAACGGATCAGCGCCGGAACATCCCGCTCGTTGAAAGCCTGTGTCTGCCTCGGCAAGGCAATATCGCAGGCCGCCGAATAGGCGACGCTGCCGCCACGAAACACCTTGAATGCGGTATCGAGAATGATGGTTGGCGCACCAAGCCCGTAGAAGGCCGGAACGAAGAAATATGGAGAATTATAGATGTAGATTTCGGACACCGAAAAGACCGAGCTGCGCATCAGCGTTCGGCCGTTTTCCCGCCAGAAATGCCGCAGGTTATGGATCTGACCGTGGAACCGTGCCGCCAATGCACCATGCGCCTTCAGCCGCTGGATGCACATGGTCAGCACCACGATCCACATCAGGTTGATGAGGATCAGAAACACCGTAACCGGGAGGAAGACCAGCATGGCCGCGGTGGCAAAGATCACCAGGAAGCGCCGCGTGACTTCGAGGCTTTCGAAATACACATACTGGTCCACCGCAACGGCGACGTTGCGAAGCGCGAACCATGCAAGGTTGAGCGAGGTGAAGACAAAGAACAGGGCGAATTGCAGCGATTGCAGCCAGTCCGTCGATCGCAGCCATGACATCGCGAAGAAGCAGACGATGGCGCCGACGATCGCGAGCACAAGGTAAAGTGTCACGATGGCGCTGGTCTGCGCGGCAACGGATTCTTCCTGCGACTGGTCGAGATGTCGCTGGCGCAGCCGGACGAACAGGATCTTGGTGGCGCCGAGATCGCAGAGCAGCAGCGTGAAACCGAGTGCGCCGACGAGCACGAACAGCGAAAATTGTTCGGGGCTCAGGACCCGGGCGAACACGAAGGTCTGCAACAGGCCGGTCAGCACCGAGC
>JAFAFP010000256.1 GCA_023423415.1 Pseudomonadota bacterium
CATCCGCGCAGACGCGAAGCAAATCCGAACGGGCAGCGGCGCGTTCCGCTGACATCAGGATCGGTGTCGGACATGGCATCGGTTTTCTGCCGCTGTATCTCGCGCAGGATCTGAAACTGCTCGAAAAGCACGCCAAGGCAGCGGGCGTCACGTCGCGGATATCGATCCAGCGCTTCAACAACGCCGCCCCGCTGCAGCAGGCGATGGCGAAAGGCCAGGTCGCCGCCGGCGCCTATGGCCTCTCGGCGTTTCTCCTTTCGCGTGACACGGCCAAGGAGATGCTCGTCGTCTCAGGCCTTACCACCTTGCCGCTGGTCCTGCTAACCGCGCGGCCGAACCTCAAGTCTCTCTCCGATCTCAGGACAAATGACCGTATTGCTGTGCCGTTACAGACGGCCCCGCAAATGTCCTATTTGCGCATACAGGCGGATGGATCGGCCTTCGGCGGCTGGAACAGGCTGCGAAAGCAGATCGTGGTGATGCCGCATCAGGAGGCGCTGGAAGCGCTGACCGAGGGCAAGGAGAATATCGCCGCGTATTTCGCGTCACCGCCGTTTACGCAGATCGCGCTGAAGCAGCCAAAAGTGCGCGCGTTGTTGTCCTCCGCCGACATAATGGGCGGCAAGACGTCTTTTCTCGTGATCGCGGCGTCGCGCGAAACGCTGACAACACAACCCAAGCTCGCGGACATTGTATCGAAAGCGGTTGAAGAAGCTTCGACGATCATTCGCAACGATCCCCGCCGCGCTGCGGTGACGTGGTTGAAATATGAACCCTCCAACACGCTCGACACCCGCGCAGTCGAGACGATTTTGCGTGACCTCAAGGATGACTTTGGCAGCGGCGTCTTCGGCGTTGAAGCTGCGTCCGCTGTCCTGAGCCAGAACGGCCGGCTGAAGAAAGCACCGGCGAGCTGGAAGGATGTGGTGGCGCCTGTGCTGGCGTCGGGATCGGGGTCATAGCCATGCCAATTATCAATGCAGGCCGTCTGATCGATTTCGTTGCGTTGATCTTTGTGCAGCTCGGCTGTTCTCCGGAAGAAGGCAGCCGCATTGGCCGTTACCTCGTCAACGCCAACCTGACCGGTCATGACAGCCATGGCGTAGCCCGTGTGCCGCGCTACGCGTCGTGGAAGCGCGACGGTTTGCTGATCGCCGATCAGGTGGTGGAACGGATTGTCGATACGCCCGTGATCGCGATCCTCGATGGTCAGTTCGGCTTCGGCCAGACCATCGCGCCGCAAGCCGTGGCACTTGGCATCGAGAAGTGCAGGCAACACGGACTCTCTGCGATCGGATTGCGCAATTCGGGACATGTCGGCCGCGTCGGCGAATGGGCCGAGATGGCGGCCGAGGCGGGGATCGTTTCCGTCCATTTCGTCAATGTCGCGGGTTCGGTTCTGGTCGCGCCGTTCGGCGGCGTCGAGCGCCGCTTTTCAACGGCGCCGGTGTGTATCGGCGTGCCGCGTCCGGGCGGATTGCCGATTATCCTCGATTTCGCCACTTCGCTGGTGGCTGAAGGCAAGGTGCTGGTGGCGAGTCAGGGCGGCAAGACGCTGCCGGCAGATGCGCTTGTCTCGGCGAATGGTCAGCTCAGCGCCGATCCTCGAGAACTTTACGGCGACTATGAAGCAGGCACCGCGCGCGATCATAAAAAGGGGCAGGGTGCTTTGCGCGCCTTTGGCGAGCACAAGGGCTCTGGCCTTGCGTTGATGTGCGAACTGCTCGGCGGTGCGCTGACCGGCAACGGCGCATCCAATCCGGATAAGCGGTGGTCGCAGGGCATGTTCTCATTCTACATCGATCCGACAAAGATCGATCCGCAGGAGTTTTTTCCCGCAGAGCTGTCGCGCTTCCTCAGTTTCGTGAAGAGTACGAAGCCCATCAATCCTGATGCGCCGGTGCTTCTTCCTGGCGAACCGGAAGCGCGCATGCGCGCCGACCGGATTGCCAATGGCCTGCCGATTGCGCACGATACCTTCAACGCGCTCATTGCCACCGCGCGTGAGGCAGGCGTTAGCAATCAGGTTATCCGGGAATTAACGGATGGCAGGCCCTGATGCATGGCCATGCCAAACTATTTTCGTGACACTGGAAGGAATTGGATATGTTGAATGTGATCACCATCTGCGGTTCGCTGCGTAAGGCTTCCTTCAACCGCATGCTCGCCGATGCGCTGCCGGCTCTTGCGCCGGCCGGGATGACCATCAAGGCCTCGCCGTCGATCGAGATGCCGCTCTATAACGCCGATGTGCAGGCGCAAGGCTGGCCGGGCGCCGCGACCGCGCTGAGCGATGCGATCCGCGCTGCTGATGGCGTGATCCTTGTGACGCCGGAATACAATTACTCGATGCCGGGCGGCCTCAAGAATGCGATTGATTGGGTGTCGCGCATGCCCGACCAACCCTTCGCCAATAAGCCGATTGCGCTGCAATCCGCCACGCAAGGTCCGCTCGGCGGCGCGCGCATGCAGTATCACGCGCGTACGATGATGGTGTTCCTCGATGCGGTCGTTTTCAACAAGCCGGAAATTTTCGTCGGCATGGCTCAAACCAAGTTCGATGACAAGACCGGCGAACTGAAGGACGAAGCGACGCGCAACATTATCAAGCAGCAGCTTGAAGGCTTTGCAAAGTTCATCGAACGCCAGAAGCAACAGAAGGTTTGATAGGGTAGAGGTCAATGCTCAATATCGTTACGATCTGCGGAAGTCTGCGCAAAGGTTCCTACAATGCAGCGCTGATCCGCGCTCTGCCGGCCTTGGCTCCGGCAGGCATGACTTTCACGGCCTCAGCTCCGATCGGGGACATCCCGCACTACGATTTCGACGCGCAGAGCGGCAGCGGCTTCCCGGCCAGCGTGAACGCGTTCGCCGATTCGATCCGCGCTGCTGACGGCATCATCATCGTGTCGCCGGAATATAACTGGACCATTCCGGGCACGCTAAAGAATGCGCTCGACTGGGTGTCGCGCATGAAGGACCAGCCGTTCAAGAACAAGCCGGTTGCCCTGCAGTCGGCCTCGATTGCGTTGCTCGGCGGTTCGCGCATGCAATATCATATGCGCCAATGCCTCGTATCCTTGGACGTGCATTGTCTCGGCAGGCCCGAGGTGATCGTCACGCATGCCAATCAGAAATTCGACGAGAAGACGCTCGAATTTACCGACCAACAGGGCCGAGACATCGTCAAGCAACAGCTTGAGGCCTTCACGAGTTACATCAAGACGATCAACGGATAAGGCTCAGGCTCGTGCCGTCAAGCCGGCACGGGCCGGCCATCGACTGCCTTCTGCAAGGCTTCGAGGAATTGACGCCTCGATCGTTTGAAGGCGGGCCCCCACTGATAGCCCTTGCCGATGATGGCAACGTGGATCTCAGATTTTTCGGCGCCATCCGGCTTGACTTCGACCTGAAACAGGCAGCCGTAATTGAAGAACGATAGCGGCTCCTGAAGAACGACAGTGCCGCTCGCGTCGTCTCGCTTTCCCAAGGTGTATTTGGAGTGCCGAGACAGGCCGCTGACGGCGTCCAGAACGTCTTTCGGTTCGCCGTTCGCCACAAGCGTAACCCGGTTCTGCGCGGCGACCGAAGCAAAGCCCACCGGCTTCCTGTAGACGAAGTACAGGACCATCATGGCGCCGATGCCGAGGCCAATGGTTGCCGATATCCAACGTTCCATGTTGGCGCTTCCTTGTGGTGTCGTTGATGTCACCACGGACGGATTGCGAGGGCCGCAGTGGGCATTGCATCAATCTGTGCGAAATATCTTAATCACCACTTTTCCGAGCACTTGGTTCCGTCCATGACCTCTGTAATCCTGGCACGCGTGGCCGGCGTCGTATCTTGCGGCAATTGATCGCGTGCGAAAAAGCCATGTGCCACGATTTCGGCATTTGCCCGTGGCAGTGACGGCTGGACGAAATCGCGGATGACATAGAGCGCGACATGATCGCGGTTGGAGTCCCTTGGATTGTAATACATCGAAAAGAAGTCAGGCGCCGGACCGATCTCGATGTTTCCTTCCTCCACCATCTCGCGGCGGAGCGCATCTAGCATCGTTTCGCCCGGTTCGACCCCGCCACCCGGCAGGTGCCAGCCTGGCACATAGGAATGCTTGATGAGGAAAACGCGGTTCTCCGGATCGATCGCCATCCCCCGCACGCCGAGCGTGAGGCCGCGCGAGAAACGCCAGTAGAGGTGCATGAGGCGGCGGATCATGTGTGACTGCTGAACTTTCACGGGCGGGTGATGACGCCCTTCCTTCATCATTGCCTTATAGTCTGAATCGACTCACCCAGCGAAAGTCACGACATTCAGCCACATGTTCCTTCTTGGCCATATTTCCGATCCGCATCTCGGGCCGTTGCCCAGCGCCCGTATCCGGGAACTCGCCGGAAAACGTGCGCTTGGCTATGTGAATTGGCACCGGCGACGAAAAACCTTCCATCGGGGCGAGGTGTTGTCGCGAATCCTGTCGGACCTGAAGGCGCATCATCCAGACCACATCGCCGTCACCGGCGACATTCTCAATCTCGCCCTGCCGGGTGAATTTGCTCCCTCTCGCGTATGGCTCGACACCGTGGGGTCCGCCCATGACGTGACCTTCGTGCCCGGCAATCACGACGCCTATGTGCGTCGCGCGGCCCGCCAATGGCATTCGCATTGGGGTGATTTCATGAAGGGCGATACGACGGGACCAGACCAATTTCCGTTCGTGCGGCGGCGGGGCGAGATCGCGCTCATCGGATTGTCGAGCGCGATTACCACAGGCCCATTCATGGCCACCGGCAAGGTCGGTCCGACGCAGCTTCACGCGCTGCATGAGATTCTCGACAAGCTTGGGGCCGAGGGTTTCTTTCGCGTCATCCTGATCCATCACCCCCCGATCACCAAACCGCATCATCGCTTCAAGCGGCTGATCGATGCGCCGAAATTTCGTGAAGTGCTGCGCAAACACGGTGCCGAACTCGTGCTGCACGGACACGACCACATTCACTCGATCGTCTATCTCGACGGGCCGTCGGCGAAGATTCCCGCCATTGGCGTGCCGTCAGCGTCAGCGTTCGGCGGTGAGGGCGATCTGGCCGGTTACAATCTCTATTCGATCGCCAGGTCCGGCAACGGCTGGAGTTGCAAGTCGCTGACGCGCGGGTTCCACCACGGCAGCGATGTTATCGAAGAGCTGGGACGACGAGAACTGGTGCTTTGAGCCCGCTGTTTCGTCTCCCAGCATTTGAGCTTTGGACGGTAACAGGCGGATAATTCAACCGCTCTGCAGCAGCGCCACGATCACCAGCGCTGCGATGCCGCCGAAAAAGCCAAGCAGGAACGCGGCGATGGCGCGCAAGATCCAGCGGCCGCGGCGCTTGCGTGGGGCTTGCGCTGTATCGCTGGCCAGCGCGCGTTCGCGCTCGATCAGGCGGCCGGCGACGTACCGTGTAATTGCTTTCGCGGTCTGCGGGATGTCGGTCGATTCAAACAGGATCTTGCGGCCATAGCGCGTATCCTGGACGAAACGATAGGTGCGCTTGTCGCGCCCCATGATCACATAGGCGATGACATCGATCCATAGCCGCGGGACATCGCCCTTGCTGACCCCGCGATCGAAAAGTTCCACTTCTGACGGGATTTCCGCGAACGTGGGGTCGAGTGCCTCGTTCAGAAGCTCGAGCCGCGCGGCCTCGGCGTCGCGCATGTCAACGACAACGCCTGTCTGCTCGGCCGCTTCGATCCGAAGCTCGCGCAGTGCTTCTTTCAGCGGTTGTGGCCGGGCGTCCTCGCTCGTTTGCGCGGCGTTGCCGGATTTGTTCTTGTGTCTCCACATGCGCGGCAAACTAGCAATCGCGGTGCCTGAAAGCAAAATAAAGCTTAAAATTCAGTGCTTTTTTGCGGCTTTCAGCCATCCGAGGCCGTCCTCGGTGCGCCCCCGGGGAAAATATTCTCCCGCCACCCAGCCCGTGTAACCGAGGCTATCGAGTGCCTCGTAGATGGCTGGATAGAAGACTTCGCCTTCATCCGGCTCGTGACGCGAAGGCACTGCAGCAATCTGCACATGCCCGATCAGTGGCAGGTGTTTTTCAAAGCGCCGGATCAGATCGCCGCCCATAATCTGCGCGTGATAGAAATCGAATTGAATCTTGATGTTGGGCTTGCCGATCTTGGTGATGAGATCGGCGGCGTGTTCGGCACGATTGAGGAAGTAACCGGGACGATCGCGATTGTTGATCGGCTCGATCAGTAGCGTGATATTCTTTTCAGCTGCGCGGTCGGCAACACGGGTGAGATTGCTGATGAAGGTGCGCTCAGCGGCAGGTCGCTGATCCACTGAGACGACGCCGGCAAGACAATGGATCGCGGTGCCACCGACGGCGACGATGTAATCCAGCGCCTGCGCGAACAACGCGTCGAACTCACGCTCACGGTTCGGCACCGCCGCCATCCCGAATTGCCCCTCGCCGCCGCGCTCGGTGTTGATGCCGAGCATCGTGAGGCCGTGCTGCTCGATCTGCGCCCGCAGCGTGCTAGCCGGCGTGTCGTAGGGAAACTGGCCTTCGACTGCCGCAAAGCCGCCCGCGGCCGCTGCGGCGGGGCGCTCGATCAACGGGCGTTCGGAAAACAGATAGGCGATGTTGGCGGCGAAACGGGGCATGTGACCTCGCGAAATTTGGCCCGACAGAGCGGCATGTTCGCGGCTACGAAGCAAGCGCCAGGCGTGGCGCGGTCACCCGGCGTCGCGGAGTGGGCAGGACGGGATGCCTGACGAGAGCCCAAGCGAGAGTATCCTCAATAGTGGGCTGCTCAGTCAATTTATTCAACAAAAACAACGATTAAGTCATATTGGGCAATTGCCCACTTCATATCCCATCCATTATGTGGGCAATTTTATGGTTGACCCGGTGTTATTCGGGCGGTTCGATTGAGCCAACAAAAACAAATTTGACGTCGAGGAAATGATCAAGGGTCCCTGCGATGAATGCGCATGAACTGCTGCAGGAAATCTCTGACTATTGCCGCCAGGCTGGTCTTGCCGAATCCACGTTCGGGCGTCGCGCCGTTAACGACGGCAAGCTGACGAGCCGCCTGCGCAATGGCGGTCGCATCACGACCGAGACGCTCGACCGCATCCGTACCTTCATGACCATTCATAACGGAAGAGAGAACGCGCGTCCCATGATCATAGAGCGCGGCGGCCGCCCGGCGTCAGTGGCAACCACTCCGATCAGTGCGCCCGCCAATGTGAACGTGACGGACGACGGCAATCGCGAATTCCGATTCTTCGATAACCGGCAGAAATATCTGCTGTTCGTGAACACCTGCAGTGAGAAGTGGGTGGTCGCCAACAAGGTTGCGCAGGAGCTGGGAAACATCCATCCGCGGCCGCCCGCGGTGCGCCTGTTCGACGCCGGTCTCGGCGACGGCACTGTGCTGACGCGGGTGATGCGCGCGATGCATCATCGCTATCCGAACATGCCATTCTATATCTCCGGCAAGGAGATCAGCCTCGAAGATATCCGTCTGACGCTGGAGAAGATGCCGGACCGGTTGTTCGAGCATCCGTCAACGGTGCTCGTGCTCACCAACATGTATTACTCGGAGGCGCCGTGGCTGACAGTGAAGTCGACAGCCGCTGCCAATAGTCTCGTTTGGAACGAGGTCGCGCTGACCGGCAATACGTCACACGATTTCGAAGAGCAGATCACCGGTCTGCAGGACTTTCTGTCGGAGAACTGGAAGGCTGGCGTCAACCCGAAAACCGGCAACCCTGTCTATGAGCGGCCGGTCGTTCTTGTGATCTACCGGCAGGATCATAAATTCCTGCTCGATCCAATCATCCCGAAGCGCGGCGCCGCCAAGGCCGATTTCGATCTCGTTATTGCTTCGCAGCCCTATCGCGCCCGGGCGTCTGCGGAGTTCAAGGCGCAGAAGGTGATTGCGCCGCTGGCGCGCGCGCTTGGCCCCGGCGGCCGGCTGATCGCGATCCACTCCTACGGCAACGACCCGGGCGCCGAGATCGTGCAGCGAGTGTGGCCAGGCGACAATCCGTTCCAGACCGATCGCCACATGATCCTGCGCGAAGTGAAGAAAGCGCTGGGACCAGCCGCGCGCGACCTCAACTTCAATACCTACGCGGACAATCGCGCCATCTTCAAATACGACATGCATACGCTGCCGAGCGAAGTGACCGGCTCGATCGGCACCTCCACTGTGCTCGCGGCCTGGAATGCCGCGATCTATGTCTCGCAGGTGGAGGACGAGCGTCTCAACGAAGCGGTCAAGGACAGCCGCTATCTCGATGCCACGCGGGACGTGCTGCGCAAGCACAACGGCCTGTGGTTCAACGACGAGTCTTACGTCATTTCACGCAGACGCGAATAGACGCTCATGAACATCACAATGGCCAATCCTTTCAAGGCAAAGGCTGCGGACTGCGATCCGTCTGCAGTCTCACGGGGGATTACCGAATTCCTGTCGGATTTTTCGGTTGAAGCCACGCGTCCGAAACAGAGCGATGTCGAAGCGGTTGCGCAGAATGTGCCTGCGGGAGCGCAGCTTTATCTCAGCGCCATTCCGACCCGGCCGTCGCTCGAACTGGTCGAGCAGGCGGTTCTCACACGCAAGGCTGGCCTCGATCCGGTGCCGCATATCGCGGTTCGCAACTACGTCAGCAAGAACGAGTTGTCGTCTCTGCTGGAGCGATTGGCTGCCGAGGCCGGCGTGCGCCGTGTGCTGATTATTTCGGGCGATCGCCCGGACTCTGCCGGCGCCTTCACGACGTCACTCGAAGCGATCGAAAGCGGTATGCTGCAGCGCTACGGCATCACCGAAATCGGCATCGCCGGACATCCCGACGGACATCCGGTGGTGGCTGACGACGTGATGCAGCGTGCCTTGCTGGCCAAGATCGAAGCGGCGGAGCAGGGTGGGCTGAAAGCCGAGATCGTGACGCAATTTGGCTTCGACGCCATGGCGATGGTCCGCTGGGTGAAGAAGCTGCGCGACCTTGGTCTCGATGCGCCGGTGCGGGTCGGAATGGCCGGACCGACCAACCTGACAACACTGTTGAAATATGCGCAGCGCTGCGGTGTGAAAGCATCGGCCGGCGGCGTTGCAAAGCATATGGGTCTGGTTAAACACCTGTTCGGCGTCAGCGCGCCGGATAGCATTGTCCGCGCATTGGCGGATGAGAACGCGGTCGGGTCGCTCGGACTCGTATCGGCTCACTTCTTCTCGTTCGGCGGTGTCGGTGCCACCGCGCGCTGGGCCTCTCATGTGCGGCAGGGGCGGATCACGCTGGATGGCGACGGGTTTTCGGTAGAACCCTGACGTTCTTGTCGTCCTCCATTGGTGAGGACGACAAAATAAGCAGGATGAAGCTAATAAGCCGCCTCCAGAATCTTTTTTACATCTTCGGCTGAAGCCGAGCGAGGCGCCTTCAGATTCAGCTTTTCCGCTTCGCCGGCGACGTAGTCGATGCGTGACTTGTCGAATCCGACATCGCGCAGACGTTTCGGGATCGGAAACTTGTCCAGCATCGCCAGCAGCTTGTCGGCGGGGTCGCCGCCCAGTGCATCGGTGAGACGGGACTTTGCGTCCGACGCCTGTTCGAGATTGAAGCGCGTCACGTGCGGCAGGATGATCGCATGCGTCTCCGCATGCGGCAGGCCGAAGCCGCCGAGCACATGTGCGAGTTTGTGATGCAGAGCCGTTCCCGCCGTGAGGACGACACCGGCTTGCCATGATGCGATCAGGCATTGCTCGCGCGCCTCGCGATCGTTGCCGTGGGCGACCACACGTTCCAGATAGCCGCCGAACCGTCGCATCGCATCGGTGGCCAACGCTTCGGTTACCGGCGTGCGTTCGGCAATCCACAAACCTTCGACGCAGTGGGCGATCGCATTCATCGCGCTTGCGGCGCTGGTCGCAGCGGGAAGGCCGAGCGTGAGATCCGGGTCGTAGACGATGGTCTTCGGCAGCACGCGATTGTCGCGGCCCGTTACCTTGCGGTCGCCGTCGGTGGTGCCGAAGATCGGCGTGCCTTCGGAGCCGGAATAGGTGGTCGGCACGGCGAGGATCGACAGATTGGTGTCGAGGGTGATCGCCTTGGCGAGGCCGATGGCGGAACCGCCACCAACGGCGATCAGCCCGTCAGCATTGGTGTCGTGTGCCGTCTGGATGCCGGCTGCAGCGACAGCCTTCGGCACATGCATCACCGCTTCCGCATGCAGGCCGGCGGTCTTGCCGGCAAGCTGATCGACAATCGACTGGCCGAGCCGTGCGCCGGAGCCCGGCGTTGCGATCACCAGCGGACGTTGCCAGCCGAGGCGGGCGGCTTCCTCGGCGACGCGCGACAGGGCGCCGGATGCAAACACGACACGCTGATGCGGCGTGTCGTGGACGAATGTTGTCATGCAGAGACTATCCTCTTGTCATTGCCGGACCGGCGCGCAGCGCCGCGATCCGGCAATCCATCTTGCGAATAGACTCTTCCCTTTGATGGATGCGCGGGTCAAGCCCGCGCATGACGGTGAGCGATATAACGCGCGATCAGTTCACTTCGCGCCAGATGTTCAGCGATTCCTGCATCGGGCGATCGGAGATCGAGAACAGCACGCTCTGCTCGTCGGCCTTGTGCGCGTATTCCTTCCAGGACGGGATCACGAACACGTCGCGCGGGCCCCATTCGAACACTTCGCCGTCGATCGTGGTCTGGCCCTTGCCCTCGAGGCACGCGAAGATGGTGCCGTCGGTCGAGCGATAGGGCTGGCCCTTGAAGCCCTTCGGCAGCAGCGACAGATGCGCGCCCATGGTCGGTGTCGACCAGCCGCCATTGAACGGATTGGCGTAGCGAATACGGAAGCCGTGGTACTTGTTGATCTCGTCGGTCTTCGCCATGCGATCGAGGATCGGCCGCACGCGCTCATAGGCGTAGTTGATGATCGGCGACTCTTTCTTCGTGTTGGTGCCGTCCGGCAGCACGCCCGAGCCGTAGCGCCACAGCGAGTCGTTGTCGGTGAACTTGGTGTTCTGCACCGTGTCGTCGAGATGTTCGGCGAAGGCGGTCTCGAAGAAGTTGATGGTCGGCACGTCGAGCACGTCCAGCCAGATCATCGGCTTGTTGGATTCGTTGCCGTGGTCGTGCGCGGTCCAGCTCGGCGTCAGGACGAAGTCGCCGTATTTCATCACGGTCTTTTCGCCATCGACCTGCGTGTAGGCGCCTTCGCCGTCGAGGATCAGGCGGATCGCGCCAGCGGTGTGACGGTGCGCGCCGGCGATCTCGCCCGGCAGGATGAGCTGCAGGCCGGCATAAAGCGAGGTGGTGATGCGCGACTGGCCGCGCAAAGCCGGGTTCTCAAGCACGAGGACGCGGCGCTCGGCTTCCTCGGCGGTGAGGAGGCCACCGGCTTCTTCCACCATCGGCTTCACCTGGTCGAAGTGCCAGATCGCGGGAGCAGCGATCGACTTCGGGCTCTTGGCGACGAGGTCCTTCAGCACCTCCCACAGCGGCGCCATGTCGCGCTGTGAAATCTTCTCGTAGAAGGCGGCGCGCTTGGGATCCTTGCTGCCTTCATAAACCTTCGCGGTCTTGTCGCTGAGCTTGGCGGCTGTGGCGGTTGACATGAATTCCTCCTGCCGAATTGTCGTCAGATTGTTGCCGTGACAGTAATTCCAGAAAAGCCGCTAAAACAGGGGGCTGCGGCATATCTGCCTCTCGCTCTTGAGATACGGGCCTTCCCCGGCGCCAGCAAGGCGCCGGAGCGTTTTTCTCATAATGTGCGAAATCACGTATTCACCGACCCGCCATCCACCGCAATTGTTTGCCCCGTCACAAAGTCGCTGTCGGTGGAGGACAGGAAGAGCAGCGCGCCGAGCAGATCCTCCGGCAATTGATCGCGCTTGAAGGCGCGGCTGCCCACCACGCGAGCCTTCAGGGTATCGTCATGCGAGCCTGAGGCCACCAGCGTGTCGCTCATGACCAGGCCCGGCGACAGCGTGTTGACGCAGATGCCGTGTTCGCCCAGTTCCCGCGACAGCGAGCGGGTGAAGGTCGCGATCGCGCCCTTGGATGCGGTGTAATGAAGCATTCCCGGCATGCCCTTGTAGACCGTGCCGGAGCCGATATTGATGATCTTGCCGGATTTGCGGGCGATCATGTGCGGTGCAACATGCTTGGCCAGCAGGAACGAGCCGCGGACATTCACCGCGAACACCTTGTCCCATGTTGCGACATCGAGGTCCTGCACCGGCGCATGTTTGAGCGGCGCGAACAGCGCGGCATTGTTCACCAGAATATCGATCTTGCCGAAGCGCTCGATCGCCTTTGCGACGAGGTTTTTCACCTGTGCTTCGTCGCTGACATCGCACGTCACACTGAGCGCGGAATTGCTGCCGTATTTCGTGGCGATTTCCGCGGCCGCTTCCTCACCGCCCGAAATATCGGCAATCACCACACCGGCGCCTTCCGCCGCCAAAGCCTCCGAATAATGTCGGCCGATGCCCTTTGCGCCGCCGGTAACGATTGCCGTCCGCCCTGCAAGTCTTGCCATGTTGTTTCCAGTCTCTAAAAGAACGCCCAGGATATATGCACGGACCGCAACAGGAAGAAAGCGCAGCCCATGAATGCCAGCGAAACACAAGACCGTCTTGCCATCCGCGATCTGATCGAGGACTGGGCCGTGCTGCGCGATGCGCGGCTGTGGGACCGCTTCCGCAAGGTGTGGCACGACGACGGCGTCATGCAGGCCACCTGGTTTCAGGGCACGGCCGATGAATTCATCCGCGTGAGCGAAGAGGGCTATGCCAAGGGCGTGCGCATCCTGCATTTCCTCGGCGGCATGAATATCGAACTCGCCGGCAATCGCGCGATCGCGCAGACCAAGATGACGATCTCGCAGCGCGGACCGTTCGACGGCGTGATCGCCGATGTGGTGTGCACCGGCCGCTTCTACGATTTCCTGGAAAAGCGTGACGGCAAATGGGGCCTCGTGCTGCGCCAGCCGATCTACGAGAAGGACCGCGTCGACCCGGTCGATCCGTCGAAGACGATCGCGCTCGATCAGGACATCCTGAGGATGTACCCGGAGGGCTATCGTCACCTGGCCTATCTGCAGCACAAGATCGGCTACAAGGTGAAGAAGGATATGCCTGGTCTCGACGGCCCCGAAGTCGAAGCGCTGTATGCGCGCGGCAAGGCGTGGCTGGCGGGGAAGGGGCTTTAAGCTCTTTCTTTCCCTTCCCCTGCGAAGCGGTGGGGAGGGTCGACATGAGCGTAGCGAATGTCGGGGTGGGGGGCTCTTCAGCTTCCTCTCTTCAATCTTGCTAGCAACGTAATGCTCCCCCACCCGGCTCGCTTTCGCTCGCCACCCTCCCCACCATTTCGCTTCGCTCATGGGGGGAGGGAAGACGAAGATGTGCGTCATCATCCCCATTCTTTAGCCGGCGCGCCCGTAGTCCAATCGCCGCTTGCTGCCCTTCTTTGCATGCGCATATCGGGCAGGCCCGACATGCGCCGCGCAAGGGCGTGCGGAACGCCGGGCTTTCTGGCCAGCCCGCGGCCCCATGCGCTGTGTGTGTAATGCGCATGAGATTGGTAGCACCACGAACCGCCGAAAACGTCGGCGTTCCGCGCATCGCAGTCAAGCTTGCGCAGACTGCGTAAACTTGTCTGCGTGTTTATAGGCTTGCTCTGCGACAACCCCGGAGGACAGACACCGTGGACCGGACAAAACCGGGCGGCTGGTCTTGGTATCCTCCGGCGCAGTCAAGCTTGCGCAGACTGCGTACACTTATCTGCGCTTGACCCACGGCCGGTGAGCCGGATCATCGCAGCTTGGGCCTCCGCTCAGGAACGCCACGTCCAGCGCTCCTCAACGGCCACCGCTCCCCGCCCCACGTCTCACGACGCTGATCAGACGCCCCTTGGATGGGACGGGATATAGGAAAAAAATCATATAATAGGGAGGAAGTCAAGTGGGAAATTTTATCACTCAACAAACTTGCTCATTACAATTGAAGTCGGCGGATAATGGTGCGCAAAAACTTAGCGCCGCGCTTTCATGCGGATAACTTTGTGCCTAGAATGCTCCGAGAAGCTTGCTCTTGGCCGCTTATTTTACATTTGCTGTCGCGATGCGGGAGCGTCGATGTTTAAGTTTATCTTTGACTTTATCCAAGTTTATGGGTCGCTAGTTGGTATCGGTCTTCTTCTCAATCAAATAGCAACTCCCGGTTTTGCATCAGAATTCGCACTTTACTTTGGGCGTCGAAAGTGGGCGCTGTCAGATGCGGTAAGAAGCTTTATTGAGAACACCTTCTATCCATTTTTTGGTTCGAAGCTGTTTTCTTTGAAGTTCTTCTTAGCTAGCTTGGCACTTAGTGCCGTCGGGCTTCTTTTCTTTTCGCTAGTTTTCTATCTGCTGAACGATGAGCCCGCGTGCCGCTATCCTTTGGATTGGTGCCAAGGATTAAATATTCAAATAGTTCGCGAAGGCGTTTTGCTGCTCGCAGCTATATTTATCATTGATGTGCTTTCATTTGCGCAAACTGCGCTATTGATCCGCTTTGCAATGATCGCAAAAAATGGCCTTCAACTTGCTTTCTTGGCCTACGCGGATGTGGTGCTGACCATAGCGCTATTTACCTTTGTGATGCCTGCTTTTTTGATGTTCAATTTTGTTTTTCTTTCGCAAGGTGAGAGGGTTGCGGAAGTGTATGTCCAAATTCGAAAGGAGCCATTTGTCGTTAGGGAAAAGATTGAGAAAGATCTAAGTCCTAAAGATGCAGAGTTTGCAAAGATCCTCGAGGACCTTGTCGAAAACGATGATCTAAGTAAGCTTGGGGAGCAAAATAAATTAGATTCTGTCAGTCTTAATTTTTATTACGATGATGGCGATAAGCGGCTCAGAAATCTTGCCACTGTAGATGGCTACGCGAAGGGTAACGCGCAGCAGATCGAAAACCTGTTTATGTCGTTAGTGCGAGATCAGAAGGGTTTCGTGGATATTCAAGAAAAGGCATTGCGGTTTTCGGACGAAGATTCTTCGCGTGTGATTTTCGTAAAAGCGCCTTTTCATCTTGGTTCACCAGTCGCGTTGTATTCCGCGTTATATGGGCAAATTCTATTATTCAATCAACAATTCTGGTTCTTTCTGCGTGGAAGTCCTGTCTTTGTTGAGGCAAGCAAAATTCCGCTTTTTTCGCTGGCATCCAATCAGCGCCCCACGGAGAGATATCTTTGCCTCTGTCCGTCTGGTCCAATTGTGACCGACAATCCGCTTAAATTACTGAACAATGATTACTATGCTATCGTTCGAGCGTCAGGTGTGGTGCAGCTCGGGGCCAGCTATATGCTGGCTAAGTTCGCTGAACGAAAAATTAGTTTGTCAGTATTTTTTGCAACGAGCATGTCTGTAACCATCTTATTTTATTTTGGCTTACTCCTTTGGCTTGTGCCTGCATACGCTTTTCGTAATGCGACACTTGGAATTATTGGAGCTTTGGGGGAACGGGGAAAAGAAAATTCGATCGCGATTGCGATTGCTATGGGCGCTCTGCCTGTGGCGTTGATGATTGTGCTTCTTTCGAGCTTATTCTGATGCGCGCAGTTCTTAATTGTTCTACCTCCCCAACAATCTCCCCACAAACTCCGGTCCCGGATGCCCGTCCGGCACCATGCCGAACTTGATCTGCATGTCGCGGATGTTGTCGCGCAGGTCGAAATCCATCATCCCCTGAAAGTCGTTGACCTTGTAGCCGAGCTTGGCGAGCGCGTGCTGGATGCGCATGCGGTCCTCGCGCGTGAGCTGGCGATCGTCCTGCGGCCAGCGCGCGGAGAAAGCCGGTGCGCCGCGAAAACGATCGGCGAGGTGCAGCACCGCCAGCGCATACACGTCCGAGATATTGTAGGTCTTGATGACGTTAAAATTCTCGGTGACGAGGAACGCAGGACCGCGCGCGCCGCTCGGGAAAAACAAAATCGCTTCATGCGCGCCGAGCGCATTGTCGCTTGGCAATCGTCCGCCATCGGTGCGGCGCAGGCCGAGCGCAGCCCAGTCGTGGAATGATGCTCTACTGCGGCGCATGTCGAAATTGCCTGGCAGCGTCACTTCATAGCCCCAGGGCAAGCCGGGCTTCCAGCCATGCTCGCGCAGATAGTTCGCGATCGAGGCCAGCACATCCGGCACGCTGGTCCACAGATCGCGCTTGCCGTCGCCGGTGAAATCCACCGCCCAGCGCATGAAGCTCGACGGGATGAATTGCGGCTGGCCCATCGCGCCGGCGAAGGAGCCGATCATGCGTTCGGGCGGAATGTGGCCCTGCTGCAGAACGAGCAGGGCGGTGAGCAATTCGTTCTTCGCGAAGTCGCCCTTGTAGCGGATGAAGGCGAGCGTCGCGAGCGAGCGGATCACGCCCTTGCCGCCCTGATTGGCGCCGAAGCCGGTCTCGATGCCCCAGATCGCCACCAGCACTTCACGCGGCACGCCGAACTGGTGTTCGACCGAGTCGAGCAGGCCGCGCCATTCGCCGAGGCGTTTGACGCCACCGTTGATGCGCGCCTGCGACACCATGCCGTTGAGATACTCGCCGACCGCGCGGCCGTATTCTGGCTGGCGGCGCGACAGCGCGGCGACTTCGGCGTCGTATTGCACATGGCCGAGCACGCGGTCGAATGTCGCACGCGTCACGCCATGCTTCTGCGCGTCGGGCCAGAGCGACTGGATATAGCCGTTGAAGGACCGGGCTTCGGTGTCGGGGGCTTGCGCAAATACGACGCCCGCGGTGAGGATCACCGCCGCGAAGGCTACAACAATTCGAAATAATAGCCGCTCAATGCTGCTTGCTTGTCCCGAGATAGGCAGCGACGACACGCTCATCCTTCAGCACCACATCCGCTGGTCCGCTCGCCAGCGTGCGCCCGTAATCGAGCACGTGGATCCGGTCGGCGAGGTCCGCGACCATCTGCATATCATGCTCGATCCAGATCATGGCAATGCCGAGCTGGTGCTTGATGCGCAGGATGAAGCGCGCGAGGTCCTCGCGCTCCTCGCGGTTGAGGCCGGCGGAGGGCTCGTCGAGCAGGAGGATGGCCGGCTCGTTCGCGAGCGCGCGCGCGAAGCCGATGATCTTCTGCGTGCCGAACGGCAGGCCGCCGACGGCTGTGTGCCGGTAGCGCTCCAGTTCGACGAATTCGATGATCTTCTCCACCGCCTCGCGCTGGCGGATTTCCTCACGCCGCACGCCCGGCAGGAACAGCATCTCGGCGAGCGGATTGCCGCGGATGCGCGGATGGCGGCCGGTGAGCAGATTGTCGATCACGCTCATCTGCGGAAACAGTTCGCCATGCTGGAAGGTGCGGGCGATGCCGAGCGCTGCGACATCATGCGGCTTCCTGCCGGCGATGTTCTCGCCGCGAAAGCGGATCGCGCCGCCGCCGGGATAGATGCCGCTGATGCAGTTGAACACGCTGGTCTTGCCGGCACCGTTCGGACCGATCAGTGCAAGCAGTTCGCCGCGCTCGACCGAGAGCGAGACGCCATCCAGCACAACGAGGCCGCCGAAGCGCAGCGTGAGCTTGTCGATCTCGAGCTCAGCCATACCACCTCCGGCTGCGGCGATATTGCTTGACGTCGCGATAGCTACGCCGCGCAGCGCCGCCCGCCTGTCCGAGATAGAATTCCTGGATGTCGCCATGGCTTTTCAGCTTTTCGCTGGTGCCGTCCAGCACCACGCGGCCATTCTCCAGAACGTAGCCATAATCGGCGACGTCCAGCGCGACGGCCGCGCTCTGCTCGACGATGACGATGGTGATGCCCAGCTCTTTGCGGATTTGAAGCAAGCGCTGCATCATGTCCTCGACGATGACGGGCGCCAGGCCCAGCGAGAGCTCGTCGACGAGAAGCAGTTGCGGCTTGCACATCAGCGCGCTGGCCAGCGCGAGCATCTGCCGCTCGCCGCCGGAGAGCAGTCCGCCGATGCGCGCGCGCAGATCGGCAAGGCGCGGGAAGAACGTATAGACCTGCTCCTCGCGCGTCTTGCGATCGGCCTTGCTCATGGCGGGAGCGAACGGCGCGGCGAGATTGTCGGCGACGGTGAGATTGGGAAACACCTTCTCGCGTTCCGGCACCAGCACGATGCCGAGCCGCGTCACGTCGTTCGGCGGGCGGTTCTCGATGCGCTGGCCCTTGAAGGTGACGCTGCCTTCGGTGACGCGCGCATTGTCGATGCCGAGAAAGCCGGAGAGCGCGCGCAGCGTCGTCGACTTGCCGGCGCCGTTGGTGCCGAGGATGGCGACGATCTGGCCGCTTTCCACTTTCAGCGACACGCCCTGAATGGCGGTGATGGCGTGATGATACACCACCTCCAGCTTTTCGGCGGTGAGCAGGGTCTCGCTCATTTGCGCGCTCCCGCCATCGGCCGATGCTTGAACGGCCATAACAGGAAATAGCTCTGGATGCGGTGCCAGATGCCGACAAGACCAAGCGGCTCGTAGACGAGGAACAGGATCATCACGAAGCCGAAGGCGGCGTAGTTCACGGCGAAGAGTTGTCCCGCATAGGCCTGCGCGTTCGGCAATGCCAGGATGATCGCCTCGATCGCATAGGGGAAGATCGTGACGAAGAATGCACCGAGAATGGCGCCGAGCAGTGAGCCCATGCCGCCGATGATCACCATCGCCACATATTGAATGGTGAGGAACAGGGAGAAAGCCTCGACCGAAACGAAGCTGCGGTAATAGGCGAAGAGCGCCCCGGCCACTGCGGCGATGGCGGAGGAGATGACGAAGGCGAGCAGCTTGTACGCGGCGACATTGATGCCGAGCGCCTCGGCCACCGTTTCATGCGCCTTGATCGCGCGCCAGGCGCGGCCCGTTCGGCTGCGCAACAGGTTGATGCAGATGAAGAGCGTCAGCGCCGCGAAAGCAAGCAGGATGTAATACCAGACCTTGCCGCCATAGAGCGTGAAGCCGAACATGACCGGCGCATCGATGGAAATGCCGGTGGAGAAGCCGCGCTTGGTTTCGTATTCGCCGCCGAGATAGACGACGACGAAATGCAGCGCGAGGGTGGAGACGGCGAGATACAGCCCGCGCAAACGCAGCGACGGCAGCCCGAAGATGACGCCCAGCAGCGCGCCGACCATCGCGGCGGCCGGCAGTGTCAGCCAGATCGGCGTATTGAATTCCTTGAACAGGATGCCGGCGGTGAAGGCGCCCGCACACAGAAGCCCGGCATGGCCGAGCGAGATCAGCCCGGCATAGCCGGTCAGCAGCATCAGCGACAAGGCGCCGATGGAGGCGAGAAAGACCTGCGTGACCAGATCGAGATAGAAATTCGAGGCGATGAACGGAAAGCCGATCAATGCGGCGATGAACACCACGGCGCTGATGCGCTGCAGTTTCGTTTGCGTGAGGGCGATATCCTGCCCGTAGCTGGTGCGGAAATAACCCGAGGCGCGCGGCTGGCTAGACACGGTCAAGCTCCTCGCGGGTGCCGAACAGGCCCCAGGGGCGCACCGCCAGCATCGCAATCAACACGATGAAGGGAATGACGTCGGACAGAAGCGGATCGATAAACTGGATCGACAGCACCTCGCAGGCGCCGATGATCAGAGCGCCGATGATCGCGCCAACGAGGGAATCGAGTCCGCCCACAAGCGCGGCGGGGAAGGCTTTCAATCCGATGATCGCCATCGACGAGGTAAGCCCGGAATCGAGCGAGATCAGCATCCCGGCGAGCGCGCCGGTGAGTGTCGAAAGACCCCAGGCCAGCGCGTAGATGGCATGCAGGTTGATGCCGCGCTGCGCCGCGAGCAGCGGATTTTGCCCGGCCGCGCGCATGCGCACGCCCCAGGCACCGAAGCGTAGGAAGGTGAACAGCGCCGCGTAAACAAAAGCGGTGGTGCCGACCAGGATCGCCGCGAACAGCGAGATGCGTGCGCCGCCCGGCAGCGCCAGCGCCGGATTGGAAAAGCCGAGCGCCTGTCCCGGATATTGCTGCTGCGCCGACCAGATCAGCACCATCAGGCCGCGCAACAGAATGCCGAGCGCGACAGTGGTGAGCACGGCGGCGAGCACCATCTCGCCGGTCATCTTGCGCATCAGGAACACATAGACCATGACGCCGACGGCGAGACTGAGCACGATGGCGGCAACGATCGCGGTGAAGGGCGAGCTTGAGAACATCCAAGCCGTGGTCAGCAGCAGATAGGAGCCGACCATCATCAATTCGCCATGTGCGAGATTGAGCACGCGGCTGACGCGATAGACCAGGACATAGCCGCAGGCGATCAGCGCGTAGATCGATGACAGGACGATGATGTTGACGGTGAGTTGCACCAAACAGTTTCCTTGTCATTCCGGGGCGCGAGCACCGCTCGCGAACCCGGAATCCAGATCGCTCTGGTCTGGATCCCGGGTTCTTCGCTTCGCTCAGCCCCGGGATGACCGGGACAAAGTCCCGATCACTTCACGTCGTAGCTGTACCAATCCTTGGCGATGGCGATCTTGCTTGCCGCAGGATCCCACTTGTAGACACGATAGAACTGCTTGGTGCGGAAGTGGTTGTCCTTGGTCCATTCGATCGGGCCGCCACGCAGGCCTTTCAGATCGACTTTCAGGTTGGACATCGAGTCGCGCAGCGACGCAGCCGTGGCTTTCTCACCTGCGCCTTTCAGCGCGGCCTCGATCACCATGCCGGCGATCCAGCCTTCGACCATCTGGTCCGGCGGATATTTGCTGCCGGCCTTCTTCGCAGCTTCGGCGATCACCTTCTGCTCCGGAAGATCATCGTCGAACAGCGCGTTGGCGCCGATGACGAACAGCTTCGGAT